>JAHEMF010000084.1 GCA_024643795.1 Bacteroidota bacterium
ATTTTTACAATATTACTAAGCGAAGGAATTTTTGTGGGTAAAGATCTGTTTTGAATATCTCCCAGACCCAACTGACCAAAATAATTATACCCCCAAACATATACATTTCCTTCTTCATCCTGGGCTAATGAATGTAGACTACCCGTCGCAGTACTTATAATTTTTTTACCAGCTAAATCACCATTATTTGTGATATTTTCAAACGATGAGACGATTGTATTAAAATTGCCAACACCACAACTTCCCTGATCATTACGCCCAGCTGCCCAAAGTTGATTGTTTTCATCAATAATAATGATATGATATCCCCCCGTTCCATTGGGGAATGTTTGTGTAACCATTGATATGGGTGGTTCTTGTGTTTTCTCCTCAATCCCATAAGGTGTAAAGTGGGTAATTAGCGCCGTAATGGTTTGTTCCGTTGTATTCACCACGGAAGTCACTTCCACCCAACTGCCGTTTTCGGCATAAGCCACTGTCAGGTCATTGGGATCCACGCCTCCCAGATCAATACCCGCATAGCTAAACACCAATTCGGCCGGCGTTGAAAACGTCAAACCATCCGGTTGGAAATCATATACCACACCCAAATTGCCATTAGGGTGCGCAGTTGTCACTGTTCCTGAAATAACCGTATTCGTTGATAAGGCTCCTGAAGGAACTGAGAGTGAAACCACATTATCTTCAGAAGAAACTATACCACCGGCAGGGCCTATTTCATTTGGAACCGGGGTTGAAGCTTCGCCAAAGACCATGACCCGGTGCATATTTCTACCACTTACATACAGCCTTCCGTTCTTATCAAAAGTGACATGACCAACACGTGCCAGGTTCTGATTGCCTGGGGTACCAAACATAAATTCCGTGTTCGTGTAATCAACCGGTTGCCCTAAAATCACATTGATTGTTGCTCCATTGGTATTAGGAATACTGTTAAAAATAGACACACGACTATTGGCTTCTTCTCCAATGGCCAATTGTCCGACTGGAGAAATAGCTACTCCGGTTGGCTGATACAGTTTTGTGGAGCTGGTGCCGGATGAATTGCTCACTAAATCAGACTGACCAATTACATAATTAGCGGCATCAGCTGGCGATGTTGGGATCGCATTAAAGATCAAAACGCGATGGTTATTTCGATCAGCAACAATGAGTTTACCATCTTCCGAAACCGCACAACCCCAGGGTCCGCTAAGTTTATTCGCTCCTATGCCAGGTGACCCAAATGTTGTAAGTAAGGTAGAGGATGAAGCGTTAGAGGGCGGTTGACTATAAACTCTGATATTACTGTTGCCATAATCACAAACAATCAATTTTCCTGATGTGGGATCTATAGCAACCCCTGTTGGATAATTCAGTCCGGTCAATTGATAATCATAGGGTTGATCGTCAGTAGAAGGTATTCCATCCCAAACCAACACTTTGCCATTGTAAGAATCTGTGGCAATTAAGATTGTCCCGGTTGCATTGAAGGCCAATCCTTCCGTTTCAATACTGCTGATAGTGACATCTGGAGGGGTACCGTTGGTAGCAGGCGTCGTGTTCCATATCCAGATTTTGCCTCTTGATTTAGAACCAATAGCTACCGTTCCGTTTACACTGACAGCCACACTGGAAGCTCCTCCGGTATAAGGATCTGCCTGCACTGAAGAGGTGAAATCTGCCTGGCCGATTACCAGGCTGGCTTCCTGAAAATTAGTGAAATTTTGCTGGCCAAAAGAGCTGCTTATAGCTGCCATCAAAAAAAAGAAAGTAATCATTAGCCAACTTGTAATATTTGTTTGAAGCCCTTTATTTGTAGTAAAATTATTATTCATAGTCGTGATTATTTTAGTTAAAGGTCCACTGATAAAGAAATGCTTGCTATTGACATTTGCGGCCCAAGAGGAATTATATATTGTGGATTAGGTTCCTCACAGGTACTGGTTTCAATGCTTCCTGATTTTAAATCGACCAAAAAATTGGGGAATTGAAACTCATAGGTTCCATCATTAATCCTTACTGTATAATTTGCGTTCACATCATTTCCTGTATTGTTTTCCACTTTGATGTGAACCAGGTTATGACCAATACACTCTACTTGCTGATAATAAAATGTTAGTCCATTTTCTTCAGCCAATACAGTCCAGGTAGTTTGTTCCTGAGCATTTGCAAGGGTAATAGAAACAAAAAGCAGCCCCATAAGGAGCCACTTTTTAGGTTGGAGGATGGTAGTAATTGAGTTCATAGATTATTTGATTTATAATTATTTTAAAATATAATACAAGAGAAAGATCAACCCAGACAGGTACATCCACATGATCAGGAATGCATAAATGTTTATTGAAGCATTTTTAATTGTGCTGAATATTGAGGTTTTGGTTCTCATGGTCTTTACAGATTTAAGTAATTGTTTCCAGTTGCAGTTTTGTAAAGATTCAATATTACCCAGGTTACAGATGATGTGAAATACCTAAAATGGGGTATTTTTGGTAGAGGTCATTTTAGATGAAAAACTGAACCCAGGAATTTTGATTTCTGTACGGGATCCTAATCGGTCGCCAAGTTTCTTGTAGAGTTTCATAATCTTTTAAGTCAACGTTGTCCATTAATAATACCGCATTAAGGGTATTTCTAATTTCAAGTCGATTTCTGTATTTTGCCGTAGAAGTCGAGAATATGATATTACTTATCTACTTTTTTCTCTTACAACAGCAACCATTTTACCTGAATCAGGAATTCAGGGAGATCAATATCATTCCGCAGGTCACATATTTTAGTGATACAGTCAGTCATTCTATTGATGATATTCAGGAGATTTATCTAAATGGTGGTTTTATAAAATCACAAGGTCAAGATCTCGGCTTTTCACCCGGACCTTATTACTACTATGTACATTATACCCTGACCAATAATTCAAAAAGTCTTGCGGAAATATTCTGCGAAATACGAAATCCACACTTAAATCGTGTTCAATTATATTATTCAGAGGGAAATGACTTTACCAATACCATTCAGACGGGGGATTATTTTCCTTTTAAACAACGGGAAATAAAAAGCAGGTTTTTTGTATTTGAGACAAGTTTGAAACCTGGAGAGCAGAAAGATTTTTTCCTGTTTGCAGACAAATACAATGAGTCCATCAAAATCCCCATTATTATCAGATCTAGGAATGATTTTATAGAAAATTCTAATATAGAATCGTCAATTCTTGGATATTATTTTGGAGCCATTCTGATTATATTGCTGGGATCAATTATAATAAGTGTTATCAGTCCAAGAAAACTCAACCTGCTCTTTATACTTTACCTTTTAGGATTTTCTCTCTTTACTTTTAGTCATACCGGATTTGGTTTCCAATTTCTGTGGGGAAGATTTCCTTTATTTAACAGTCTATCCAGGTCATTTTTCTCTATGGTTTCTATGGTTTCCATGCTGGTTTTTGCCTATTATTTCTTTGAAATGAAAAGTGAGAACAACTGGATAAAAAAGGTGCATTGGACAATTACGGGCTATATTACATTCAATTGGATCTTGCACATTGTTTATTACACGCTTATATACTTTAATCATTCCAGCCAGTACCTGATTAACTACAAATATTTGCAAGCCGGGGTTTTCATTTTCCCAATTTTTTTTCTTGCCTTGATCATATATCAGCTTATCCATGTAAACAAATTAAAATACTACTTATTTTTAGTTTCTACGTTGGGAATGTTGTGTTCTGTGGGAGTGATGATGCTTGGTCAGATCGGTCTTGTGAAGGATCATTTTGTGTTAGAAAATATAACCTTGATTGGTTTGATTGTGGATTTTACAATTTTAGCAGGAATTCTTTCATCAGATTTGTACTATATCAAACTCAATAATCAAAAGCTGATCTCAAGCCTGGACCAGGCGATCGCGGATGGAGCAAAAAATTTTCTGAAGGGTCAGCAAAACGAACGTGTACGCCTTGCCCAGGAGATCCATGATGGTACGGGCGTACAATTGTCCGCTATTCAAATGCGACTTTCCTCTTTGAAAACCGAAAATGAAGGTAAAAGAGATCAATTATTGGAAGAGCTTTCGTTGGTTTCTAAGGACCTCCGTAAATTCAGTCATAATCTGAGCTCGGTTGTATTAGAACAATATGGCCTCATCAATGCCATTGAAGAAATGATACTTTCATTTGAAGAGCTTTATCCTAACATCTTATTTGAATTTGATTATGATAGAATCGAAAAATTGAATCAGTTAAATGAAAAGGAATTGTATTTCATACTCAGTGAGTTGATCAACAATTCTATTAAGCATTCAAGGTGTAATCATATAATGTTGAAAATTGAATCCATCGAATCTTCCATAACAATAACCTACATGGACAATGGAATAGGTATAGATTGGAATATAAATTCGAAAGGTCTCGGGTTGAAAAGTATTGAGTGGCGGTTAAATATTCTCAATGGAAAAATGAAGTATATCAGGGAAAATGGATTTTACGGTTTCTGCTTGCAGGTTCCAGTTTAACTGGAATTATCTCTTACTAATTTAATGAGACCCATGACTCCACTTACATTTAACTTTTTAAAAATATTTTTCTTATGTGTCCGTACAGTATGCCGGCTGATAAATAATTTTTCAGCTATTTCTTTTTCGTTCAGCCCGTTTAATAAACATTGCACAAGTTCCTGCTCCCTGCTTGAAAGCGAATTTACTGCTCCAAATGTATCGATCGATTGCGCAAATTCATTCGAAATTGTTTCATTAAATTCCTGGAAGTATTTTTCGTCGGAAGCAATTTTTTGCAATGCTTCTACAAACTGTTTCTGGGTAGTATTTTTTAAAAGGTATCCATCAACACCAATTTCTTTTGCTTTTTGAACTAGTGTGTTACTTTCATAGGAAGTGAGAATTATAATCTTAATTTTTGGTTTTATAAATCTAATCTCTTCAATGGCGTTAAGCGCATTTTCTCCATTAAGATTCAAGTCAAGGATAAGGATGTTATATATGTTTTGACCCAACCTGGATTTAAGTTGTGCCAGTGACGAACAATAATCGAGTGAATTTATAAAGGTATGTTCTTCAAGCATACTTTTGATGCCATC
>JAHEMF010000042.1:0-6618 GCA_024643795.1 Bacteroidota bacterium
ACATCTATGGGATAAATAATGATGAGGCGTTTATCAGTATTGAAATAGTTAGTCTCAACGGACAACTAATTAAAAACATATCTCTCAGTGATATTTCTTCAGCTGATAAAAACATTGTTATAAAGATTCCGGGAAGTTTGGCAAACGGTATGTACATTGTTAGGCTAAACACAACTAAAAGTGTTGCTTCGCTTCCATTTATTTACAACCAATAGGAACCCGGATTCTTCGTAAAAAATGAATGCCCCTTATGGGGCATTTTTTATTTTCTTTTCGGTAATATCTATTACACAATTGTTGTTTGAATCGTTATATATTTCCCCATACATGCTCCGGTTGAAAATGCAACAACTGGATGAAACACAAAGCGGCAGCCCATTGGTTGAAGGTGTGGCACTTCCAATATTTCCGGCATTTGGTAGGCATGTAATTGGAGTATTGGCCCATTGAAGGTTATGAATAATTTGGTGATTTGGAAAACAATCGATTGAAAAATGTTGAGCTGATATTTCAGTGTAAGATGGAAAGTTTTGAATACCGGGTATTATTTTGATAGTCGGTTACCACAAGGGTATAAATTCCATTCTCAAAGTCTGTTGTATCTAATTTATAACAATTCTCCTTTACAGGCACTTTAGATACCAGCTGGCCTTTGGCATCGTACATTGATATACTGGCAATCAATTCACCGGCGTGGCATATAAAGGTATGATCAATGGCAGGATTAGGAAAAATATTAAGGCTTTTGGAATCACTCAACGCAGCCATTGCTGTCGGAACCCACAACGGGGAAAACTCGGAAGTATTACCGACAGTATCTGTTTGTGTAGTGGTCACATTGGTTGCATTGGTGATCACGCCCTGGTAATGCCAATTGCCGTTTGCATCTGCTGTAGTCGAACCAATCATTGTAAACCCCTGTGGGTTCGTATTGAATGAGAGGTTGTAAAATAATTCGATGATGGCAAATGGATCCGATGTGCCGCTTACATTGGAATTATCTGCCCAGGTGATAAATGGTGTTGTAATCAAATTGTTTGAGGCGCCATCATTCTCGATTCCTTTACCATTGTTATAAATGGAATTTGATGTAAAAACCTGCCTTTGTCCGATATTGAAAATGCCGTATACTGTATTGTTGTAAAATTCATTGTTGATAAGCGTGTCAGCGCCAGCAGGATTAGCATCGATCCAAATTCCATAATAATTGTTGGCAAATTTATTTCCTGAAACCAATTGATATTGGTGGGAACTGTTGGCCGAGATCCTGGCTCCTACCGTGAACGGAAACGATCCGGTACCTCCCGGGTCTGTCCCTATGATGTTATTAATAAATATCAATGTATCGAAATAATGGATGTCAACACCATAATAACCCGGCCCTGCGAAAATGTTACTTTCTGATGCTGCAGTCCCGCCTATCCGAATAGTGAACCCCACCATGTCCACGGCATTCATACTGCTCCCTCCCGAAATGGTGTCGGTTCCTGTGATGTCCGTTCCAATCTTGTTACCGATGAACAAAATAGTATCCGCAAAGAAATGCCCCGAAAGGACTGTATTACCTGAAAGCAGGTTGCCATCCCCGGAGTTCGGTCCGCCAAATATCAATTTGCCAGCATTTGCGAAGTTGACACCGTACTTGTTCGGAATGGCGAAGCTGCCTGATTTGTCTGCCCCGATGATATTACCCGTTGCGGTAATGTTTGATGAAGCAATGTGAACGCCCAGTGAGTCGTTCCCTGAAATCAGGTTATTCTGCAGGATGCAAGGCCCGCCTATCAAGCTGAGGCCATAATACACATTTCCCTGATCAGCCAAACCCGAAGTATCGGTACCAACCCAGGTGTTTCTTACAATGATTGAGTCGTTTACCACCAAGGCGCCCATATTATTCCCGCTGATAATATTTCGACGGTATTGATTAGAACCTAAGTTGAACGTTCCGGTTGCTCCGCCGCCATTATTTGCACGGATGCCCAAATTAAATCCATGGATATACAATCCGAAAACGGAAAAATGGTAGTTAATGTCATCGTAGTCGACATCCAGACCCTGAAAAGTGTTGTTTCCTCCATCCATTTCAATGGTTGGCCCCGAACCGGTAAAGCCGTTAGGTGGTTGCGAGCTCCCGTTAATGGTCAATGAGTGATGAATAGCTGGCAGTTCGGAATTGAGATGAATAGCATGAGGTGCGGCTCCCGGTATGTTGAAATGAATTACATCGTCAGAGGCTGAAAAATTTGAATACTCAATTGCACGTCTGAGCGAACCGAGGCCGGCGTCATTTGTATTGGTAACCGTAAATGTGGATGGCTGAAAGTTGATTCCGGTTACATACGGATCCATGCAGCTGGAAAGGGCGCTGATAGAATAGCCTGGCTCAGGCAAGCCCGATCCGGAGATGAAAAAGAAACCGCCCCCGTTCGGGAAGATGACCAATGAGTCACAAGTTACATCAGGAAGCGGGGAAAAAATGGGAAAAACAAATCCATTGCTGAAATTGAGAATACGCCCCCCGGTATTCTGTGCATTTGCATCAAGGATGGCTTGGCGTAAACTTCCCGGACTACCGTCGATAGTATCTGTAACATAGTAATCGTTACCATTTACAGCAGCGGCACACTGTGCAAATGACCTGTGTACGCTAACTGAAATAAGAAGCAGAAGGAAGCAAACGAACAACCTATGCATATACGAAGGGATTAAAGTAAAATTATCAAATATTTCCTTTTGCAGGACCACATTTTCAGCGCAGAGGTATTTCTTTTACATTACCACACTCATCCTCGCGAATCGTGAAGATGACTTTTATCTGTATCACCAGATAGCAATCTGGACCGCCCAGGAAGGCTTAAATGCAAAAACCCTGACCAAATGGTCAGGGTTGGAGTTCGTTGTCCGACCAGGGCTCCCCGAGACAAACTCGGGATAAACTTCTCGCCCCATTTTAATAAAAAAACCCTCCAGCACTTTGTGCTTTGGAGGGCTTGGTTGTCCGACCAGGGCTCCCCGAGACAAGCTCGGGATAAACTTCTCGCCCGGCATCTTGTGACTCGATAGCACTTCAAATAAAAAAAGCCCCTCGTTGTTGAGGGGCTTCGTTGTCCGACCAGGGCTCGAACCTGGACTCTTCTGAACCAAAATCAGACGTGTTGCCAGTTACACCATCGGACAATCTCAGATTTGAGTCCGCAAAAGTAAGAAAAAACCGATTATCTCGCTAACAGAACAAATACTGGTTATAAGCTGCGCCTTGCAAGGCCTAACAGCAAATTTTATATCTTCGCAAGCGACTAAATCGCTGCTCCTCAATATGAAAAACTACCGCAGTATCAATAACTTAACAGGATGGATCACTTTTGCCATTGCTGCTTTTGTTTATTTAACTACCATAGAAGAAACCGGAAGTTTTTGGGACTGCGGTGAATTTATTGCCTCGGCTTATAAATTGCAGGTAGGTCACCCGCCCGGCGCTTCTTTGTTTTTACTGGTTGCCCGGTTCTTTACATTGTTTGCCGGCGACAACCTGAAGCTGGTGCCGGTAATGGTAAATATAATGTCGGCCTTGTCTTCGGCTATAACTATATTATTCCTGTTCTGGACCATCACTCACATGGCCAGAAAGGTGTTTAAAGTTGCTCAGGATGATCTTACTTCCGGACAAACGATCACAATAATAGGAAGCGGTTTGGTTGGAGCACTTGCCTATACATTCAGTGATTCATTCTGGTTCTCGGCAGCAGAAGGTGAAGTATATGCAATGTCATCAATGTTCACGGCAATTGTGTTTTGGGCTATGCTTAAATGGGAAGAAGTGGCCGACGAAAGACATTCCGACAGGTGGCTGATACTCATCGCTTACCTTATGGGACTCTCTATTGGGGTCCACTTACTGAACCTGTTAAGTATTCCTGCTCTGGCTTTCATCTATTATTTCAGAAGAAATAAAGTAACAACATCAGGACTGGTAAAAACAGCTATAGCCGGTGTTGCAATATTGGGCATCGTTCAATATGGCATCATTGCAGGCTTTGTTAAGATTGGAGCATACTTTGACCTGATGTTCGTAAATGGTTTCGGAATGCCTTTCTGGTCAGGATTCCTGTTCTTCATCATTGTGATCGCCGCTGCCATTGTTTTCGGGCTCAGATATACTGTTACGAAGAATAAGCCGGGATGGAACACAGCTATCCTTTGCTTTGCATTTATTATGATCGGTTACCTTTCATATGCACAGATAGTTATACGCTCGATGGCAAATCCGCCTATGGATGAAAATAATCCTGAGACAGCATTTGCTCTGTTAAGTTATATCAACAGGGAGCAATACGGTGATCGCCCCTTATTTTACGGACAGTATTATAATGCTAAAGTTGTTGATCAGGAAGAAGGGTCGCCAACATATTCAGCCATTGATGGAAGATATGTTAAAACAGGTAGCAAGATAATCCCTATTTACGATGCCAAAGCATCAACAATTTTACCCCGAATGTATTCCAGTCAGGAAAACCATGTACGTGCCTATAAAGAATGGACAGGGATAAAATCAGACCGCACTCCCACGTTTGGAGAAAATCTTGATTTCCTCTTTTCGTATCAGTTAGGACATATGTTCTGGAGGTATTTCATGTGGAATTTCGTTGGCCGCCAGAATGATATTCAGGGCCACGGCGGGATATCTGACGGCAACTGGTTGAGTGGAATTAAAGGTCTTGATGCTATGCGTCTTGGACCCCAGGATAAACTTCCGGAAAGTGCTACCTGGAATAAGGCCATGAACAAGTTTTATTTTCTTCCGCTACTGCTCGGTTTGGCCGGACTTATGTTTCACTTTAAGAAACATAAATTCGATGCTAGCGTGGTAGCCTTGCTCTTTTTCTTTACAGGGATAGCAATTGTACTATACCTGAACCAAACTCCCTACCAACCCAGAGAACGTGATTATGCTTATGCAGGAGCCTTCTATGCTTTTGCGATCTGGATAGGAATTGGCGTTATGGGTCTGGCTGAATCCATAGCCAGAAAAACATCTCCACTAATAGCCGGAGGACTTACCACGGCATTGTGCCTGGTGGCAGTTCCGGGATTGATGGCCAAAGAAGGATGGAATGATCACAACCGGTCACACCGATATACATCACGGGATTTTGCTTATAACTACCTCAATAGTTGCGCACCAAATGCAATAATTTTTACCAATGGCGATAACGACACATTCCCACTTTGGTATATACAAGAAGTTGAAGGGGTGAGAACTGATGTGAGAGTTTGTAATTTAAGTCTATTGAATACAGACTGGTACATTCAGCAAATGAAACGTAAAGCATATGACTCTGACCCTGTACCTTATTCTATATCGTTAGACAAGATTGTGCAAGGAACAAGAGACTATGTTCCGTTCTATGATCGAAGCCTCCCCGGATATTCCGACCTAAGAGAAGTAGTGAAATTTGTAACATCCGACGAGGCCGGAGCTAAAGCACGCACAAGAGATGGATCAGAAATGAACTATTTCCCTACCAAAAAATTCAGCATTCCTGTTGATTCAGCAAAAGTTCTACGTAATGGAACTGTTACACCTGCGAATGCCGGATTGATTGCAAATAAAGTTGAGTTCGAGATCGATCGTAATTATATTATGAAGGCTGACCTTATGATCCTTGACCTTATCTCCAACTTCAATTGGGACAGACCTGTTTATTTTGCTATCACTGTAGGATCAGAAAGCTATCTTGAACTTGAAAATTATTTTCAACTTGAAGGACTTGCTTATCGTTTTGTTCCTATAAAGAATCCACCTAACCCTGACGGTCAAACAGGAAGGGTAGAGTCGTCAATCATGTATGATAACCTGATGAACAAATTTGTATGGGGTAATATGAATGACGAGAGGGTTTATCTGGACCAGAACAACCTTAACATGGCTACCAATCTCAGAAATAACTTTTCAAGGCTGGCTGAACAGCTACTCATGGAAGGTAAGCGCGATTCTGCAGTTGCCGTTCTTGACCGCTGTGTAGAAGTGATGCCCGATAAGACTGTTCCATACAACCTTATGATGCTGAGAGTAATTGAACTTTATTATACCGCTGCCACGTTGAATGAGCTTACACTCACTGAAGCAGGTCTGCCTGTAACACCAGATGCTGAACTTGCTGACAAGGAAGCGAGTCATGCTTTGGAAGCAGGGAACCAGATTGTTAAAAGGATGCTCGATATCTATGAAAATGACCTGGACTACTACTTCTCACTAAAGGGAACACAATATTACAAGAATGTTGAACGTGATATGAACCAGTCACTGGCCGTTATGCGGGAATTGGGAAGAATGGCTGATTTTGCAGATCAAAAAGATCTTGCAACTGAAATTGACAAACGATTCAAAACACTTGAAAAGAAGTTTTACCAGTAAAAAATAAGGCTCCACACGGAGCCTTTATTTATTATGTCACTCCCTGTTTCGCCACCTTACATTTTACGGGCCATGGCACCGCAAATTACATGGAGGATACCTTCGTCAGCTAATACTTTATATCTGACATTTGATGATGGCCCTGTTCCTGAAGTCACAGAATTTGTTCTTGACATACTGAAAGAACAAAACATTCGCGCAAC
>JAHEMF010000042.1:6718-19193 GCA_024643795.1 Bacteroidota bacterium
CGGAAGTCATCTATCATTTCACCGTCCGGATCAAGTGCCATTGCTCTTACACCTGCTCTTCCGGGCTCAATGTCATCCATCTCAAGAGATGGTATGAGTTGTTGAAGCCGGTCAAGAAATAATCTTTTTGAAAACGCCCTTTTATATTCATCCAAACCAAACCGCCAATGTTTGAAGAATAGTTTCCATGTGCCGGCATATGATAATGCTTCAGCTGTATCACGCAAATTAAAATCTGTTTTGCGATATCCTTCGCGCTTGAAAACAAAAACTGCATTAGGGCCACATTCAACACCTCCTTTGATCATTCTTGTGAAATGCACTCCCAAAAAAGGGAATTGTGGGTTAGGTACCGGGTAGATCAGGTTCTTTACTTTGTGCATCCCCTTTTCTGAAAGATCATAATAGTCACCCCTGAACCCCACTATCTGCATGTTGGGTCTCACACCTTCCTTCTTAGCTATACGATCGGTTTGCAAGCCGGTACAATTGATCAAATACTTACAATTGAACTTGCCCTTTTTAGTTATTACAATTGTTGATCCTTCACTTCTGTCAAAATCAATAACCTCCTGGCCGGTCAACACCTTACTTCCGGTAAACCCGGACCTGATCAACTCAACATACTTACGGGCAACATCGGCGTAATCAATAATTCCTGTACATGGAACCCATATTCCTTCAATGCCGGTGCAAAATGGTTCTATTTCCCTGATACGTTCACCTGATATCTTTTCAATACCCTCCACACCATTTTGTATTCCGTTATTGAACACTTTATTCATGTGCTCCAACTCTGAACTTTTGGTTGCAACAACTACTTTACCACATATATCATGAGGTATATTATGCTCCTGTGCAAAACTTACAAGTTCCCTTCGCCCATCCACACAATTCTTTGCTTTGTAGCTTCCCGGCTTGTAATAAAGTCCTGAATGGATAACTCCTGAATTTCTGCCAGTTTGGTGTTTCGCAACTTCCTCTTCTTTCTCAAGAACCAGAATAGCGAGATCGGGGAAGGCTAAATTTATCTTGTAGGCTGAAGCGAGACCAACTATCCCACCTCCTATTACAATTATATCAAACTCCTTATTATCAGAATGTTCCATAAATAATATTTGAACCACAAAATTATGCTAATTCATTCAAATGACCGGTGCACTTGTCACATCTAAGTATTTACTATAAATTAGCCTCATTATCAACTGGCTAACCCGAATTTTGACAATAATTCCCGCCCTGTTTACGGTCTATAAGATCAGACAACTGTTCAACAATATTTTGATGAGCCTTGGACTTATGTTGATCATACCTTCGATGGCCATTAGCGGAGGATTTGAAAATAAAACTCTGGCACAAAAATCCGTTAGTATGGCCGGTGTTTTTACCGGAATTGCAAACGATGCATCGGCTGCATGGTTCAACCCATCAGCCATGAGCTTTTTTGAAGCCCCTAAATTTATGGCCGGGATCAATTACTCATCGCCTGCCACCTCCTATCTGAGTCCTTACTCTGGAAACCATAACATGAAGTCTGTAAATTTCATTCCATTTCATTTATACGGGGCGTTTATGTTAAATGACAGAACCTTTGTAGGCATTGCTGTTAATAAACCTTTCCGTTATGAGAGTAACTGGGAATCTGATTGGCCGGGAAGGTACATAAGCACTTATTCTAAATTTAGTGTTACCAGCATAAAGCCTTCAATAGGATATAGGTTGAATGATAATTTCAGTATTGGTGCAGGCATATCATTAAACTTTTGCAAACAGGAGGACACACGCATGATCCCTGTGACAAGTGATGATGGTGATATCATCTCAACATTTGAAGGCAATGGCCTTGCTTTTGGATTTGACCTGACCGCTTCTTACAAACCTAATGATGAGACCACGTTGGGTTTATCATTAAAAAGCGGTTCGGAATATAAAATGGATGATGGCGAGATCACATTCCAACGGATACCTACCGCTGTTCAGGAAATATATCCTGAAAAATCTGATGCCAAATCCTCAATGAAGACACCTTGGTCCATTTCAGTAGGTATGGCAAAGAATATTTCCAGAAAACTTATGATAGCCGCAGAAATCAAATATGCCTTGTGGTCCGGAACTGACTCAACCGCTTTTGAAGTAAAAGAAAATCAGGACCTAAGCTACGGGATAGGTAAAGAGTACGAAAACTCATTATACCTGGGAGCAGGAAGTGAATACACTGTTTCCGATAATATAAGAGTGAGAGCAGGTGTGGGATATGAGACCGGTGCAATAAAAGATCAATTTCTAGATCCAAGAATCCCTGATGCCGATAAATACATTTTTGCATTTGGAGGTACTTTTAAATTTTCAGACTTCATGTCGATAGACATTTCATATATGCTTGAAAATTATACAGAACGCGAAGCGACCAACAGCCAATATAACTTTACCGGCAACTATAAAACCTTTACTAACACTTTTGGAATCTCACTGAATTATGAATTTGAATAATTACAGGATAATGATACCCGTGTTAATTCTGGCGGCTACTCTTTTTGCCGGCTGTTCACCCGAGCTTACTGAACCCAGATATAATGATGGAGATGCAGACTTTTCAAAGTTCATTGCAATAGGTGGTGGCTTAGCTGCCGGATATGGAGATAACGCATTGCATAAGGTTAATCAACAATATTCTTTTCCGGCCATTATGGGTGAGCGCTTTTTAAAAACCAGTGGCACTACCTATCTTCAACCTTTGATGAATGATGGTGATGGATTGGGGCTGCTAAACAATGCACGGCATGTGTATAAACTGACAAATAGCGATTGTGGCGCTCCTTTTATTAAAGCATTACCAATATCTCCAACCGGAGACCTTACTAATACTGCATGGATAGGCGCAGCAATTCAATACCAAAATCTGAGTGTACCCGGTTCACGAATAAGTGATCTCGATAAACAAACTTTTGGAGACCCGAATCCACTTATAGGTAATAAGTTTTATGCACGATTCGCATCAAATCCCGGCCAGTCCACTGTACTGAACGATGCTATTATCCAAAACCCTACATTTTATGCATTACTTATTGGGCTGGAAGATATTTATGCTTACGCTGCAGGTGGAGGAGTTCAAAGCAAAGATTCCATAACCAGTTCATCAACATTTGAAGCAGAATTGATTACAATCACAGGAGCCCTCAATTCCGTCAATGCAAAAGGAATAATTGGCACCATCCCATATCCGAACACCATTCCATATTTTATTTCTATTCCTTGGAACGGGCTTGAACTTGATGCAACCACTGCTGCTAACTATACCCAGTTATATCAATCATTGAATCCAGCTATTAGCTTCCACGAAGGATTCAATGCATTTGTTGTTAGTGACACATCTGCGCCGGCAGGTAGAAGGCAGATGATAGAAGGAGAAATGGTGCTGCTTCGAACATCAATTGATTCAATAAAGTGTCATGGATTAGGTTCTTTGATTGGAATACCGGGCAAAAACTATTTGAGTATTCAGGAAGTCAATGAAATTAACAATGCCATTGATGGTTACAACAATATAATACGATCCACCGCAATGATAAATAATCTTGCTGTGGCCGAACTTGATAATCTATTCAACAGGCTCTTAAGTGAATATACCTTCTCAGGAGCTGTTTATTCTTCCTCATACATTTTTAACAGTGCCTTTTCAACTGATGGATTCTACCCGTCACCCAGAGGTAATGCTCTCATTGCCAATGAGTTCATCAACACCATAAATCAATACTACAGCGCACGTATCCCATTAGCTGATGTAAACAGTTACCCTACTCCTTTTATCCCTTAAACCCATTTTAAACGGTTCATTACCATAAGGATTTGGTACCTTTGCACTCGTTTTGAACTGTTTATGATGGAATCTTTCTCCTATTTAGGTAATGCCGACCCGTCGGCTATAGAACAACTTTATAATCAATATCTTAAAGACCCATTATCCGTAGAGCCGGATTGGGCTCGATTTTTTGAAGGGTTTGATTTTGCCCGGAAAAATTATGCTGAATCATCTGATTCCATCCCACAAGAGGTTCAGAAAGAATTCAGAGTTATAAACCTTATCAATGGCTACCGCTCACGCGGTCATTTATTCACCAAAACCAACCCGGTAAGAGAACGAAGAAAGTATTTCCCAACAAATGATATTGAACATTTCGGACTTACACCGGAAGATCTGGAAACAACATTTGTTGCTGGTAATGAGATCGGTATTGGTCCGGCTAAACTTAAAGATATCATTGCACATGTTGATGCTACCTATTGTCAATCTGTAGGTGCTGAATACATGTATATACGAAGTCCTGAAGTAATTAAATGGCTGCAGGAAAAGATGGAAGGCAGCAAAAACACTCCCAGCTTTTCCATTGAGCAGAAAAAAAGAATCCTTCAGAAACTAAATGAAGCTGTTGCATTTGAAAACTTTCTGCATATCAAATTCACTGGTCAAAAAAGATTTTCTTTAGAAGGCGCTGAAACCCTAATACCCGCAATTGATGCAGTTATTGAAGCAGGTGCAGAAAAAGGTATCAAAGAATATGTTTTGGGAATGGCACATAGAGGAAGGTTGAATGTGCTCGCTAACATCCTGAATAAAACATATGAAGATATCTTCACAGAATTTGAAGGCAATGAGTTTGACGAAAATTCTTTCGATGGCGATGTAAAATATCACCTTGGGTTTTCATCTGATATCACTACAAACTCAGGAAAGAAAGTACACCTGAGCCTGACTCCAAACCCTTCCCACCTGGAAGCAGTTGATCCCATAGTACAAGGAATAGTACGAGCAAAACTTGACACCCAAAGTGGATCAGTGGACGATATTGCACCTATTCTCATCCATGGCGATGCAGCAATTGCTGCCCAAGGCGTAGTATATGAAGTTATCCAAATGTCACAACTAAAGGGTTATGGCACCGGTGGCACCATTCACCTGGTGGTGAACAACCAGATCGGTTTCACTACAAACTATATTGACGGGAGGTCTTCTACTTATTGCACTGATGTTGCCAAAGTTACTTTGTCGCCAGTGTTTCATGTAAATGGGGATGATGTTGAAGCATTGGTATATACAATCCAATTAGCCATGGAGTACCGTCAAAAATTCCATAGAGATGTTTTTATAGATATACTTTGTTACCGTAAGTACGGCCACAATGAAGGAGACGAACCTCGTTTCACGCAACCCTTGCTTTACAAAGCCATAAGCAAACACAAGAACCCAAGAGAGGTTTACAATGAGAAGCTGCAATCACAAGGGCAGGTAGAAGCAAATCTTGCAAAGGAAATGGAAAAAGCATTTAAGAAAATGCTTGAACAGAGCCTCGATTCAGCAAAAAAGCACGATAAAACAAGGTTTATTAAACAAAGTGAAGGCAATTGGTCCGGTTTACACTATGCAGAAAAAGGTGAGATAGAAAACAATCCTGATACCGGAGTAAAGAAATCAACTCTGGTTAAACTTGGTAAATCCATTGCCACTTTACCAAAAGATAAACCATTCTTTAACAAAACACAGCGTTTGTTTAATGAACGCTTGAAGATGATCGAGGAAGGAACAGCACTCGATTGGGCTTCTGGTGAATTGCTGGCTTATGCCACACTGTTGAATGAAGGACACCCTGTTCGTGTAAGTGGTCAGGATGTTGAAAGAGGAACCTTTTCTCACAGACATGCTGTTGTGCGGGTTGAAGATTCAGAAGAACAGTATTACCCGTTGAATAACATTTCAAAAGATCAGGCTCAGCTATCTATTTACAATTCCTTACTTTCTGAATACGCGGTGTTGGGATTTGAATATGGATACGCATTATCCGCTCCCCAAACACTCGTTGTTTGGGAAGCTCAATTTGGTGATTTTGCCAATGGAGCCCAGATAATCATTGACCAATACCTGAGTACTGCAGAAGATAAATGGAAAAGGATGAACGGACTGGTACTCTTGTTGCCTCATGGTTATGAAGGACAGGGCGCAGAGCATTCCAGTGCTCGACCAGAAAGATTCCTGGCACTATGTGCCGAAGAGAATATGCAGGTTGTTAACTGCACAACACCCGCTAACTTTTTCCATGTATTGAGAAGACAACTGCATCGTGCTTTTAGAAAACCGCTGGTAGTGCTCACTCCTAAAAGTCTTTTAAGACACCCCTTGTGCACTTCTCCATTAGACAAATTCACTGAAGGAGCTTTCACAGAGGTCCTTAACGACGACATAGTGAATAAAAAACAAGTTTCACGCATTGTATTTTGTACCGGTAAGCTTTATTACGACCTTCTGGCATATCGCCAGGAAGAGAACATTGGTGAAGTTGCCCTGATAAGAATTGAACAACTGTATCCATTCCCAAAAACGGCAATAGATGTTGTTATAGAACAATATCCTAATGCGGAGGAATTAATTTGGGCACAGGAGGAACCGGAGAATATGGGTTACTGGAGTTTTATACAACGCATTTGGAAGAATTCCAAACTTATACTTGTCGCCCGTCGCGAAAGCGCAAGCCCGGCTACGGGATCCCACAAACATCATGATAAGGAACAGAAACAGTTGATAAAAAATACTTTTATGAATATCCCTTCCAGAAAAATTCTTGATTAAAAACAATGGCAAAAGATCTGATTAAAAAGTTATTTGAATTTCTAGGTTTCAAAATAGCAAGAGCTGAATCGTTTCCACCAGGATCTACAGGTCGGCGTTTTGGCTTTGAAACTTTAATGGAGGATGTTAAATTCAGAGGTTTGGAATGTAAAACATTTTTGGATGGTGGCATAGGTAGCTCACCCGTAGAATCTATTACAATTAAAAATGTTTTTCCAAATGCTTCGTGTGTATTGGTGGAACCAAATACAGACTTTAAAAAAGGGATTGATGCATTTATTTCAAAAAATCCTGATGCAGTCTATATACCTAAAGGATTAGGGGCAAGATCTGAAAAACTTGCATTTAACTTGACTGATTCCCCTGATGGTTCATCTTTTGTTCCTTATGGTGAGAATTCAGTCAATGACACAAAGGAAGTTCGTATACTGGAAGTCACTACCATCAATGATCTCATCCAACAGGGAATCATGAAGATTCCCGAAATAATAAAACTGGATATACAAGGATTTGAATTAGAGGCCCTTAAAGGAGGATCTTTGATCATGGGAAAGACAGAGTTGATCATTCTGGAACTTTCATTGTTTAAATTCAATGAAAGGGAACTGCCTATATTTCATGAAGTTGTTGAATTCATGAGCAATAATGGGTACCTGATTTATGAATATGTAGGCACTTTGCGTCGACCATTTGATGGCGCATCAGGATCAATTGATATGGCATTTGCATTAAAAAATGGTGTTCTTAGGAAATCAAATAAATGGTAAAATGAAGATTGAAATTAAAGTTCCCAGCCCCGGTGAATCGATCACCGAAGTTCAGATATCTCAATGGCTTAAAAAAGATGGCGATTATGTAGAGAAAGATGAAGAGATCGCTGAAATAGATTCAGATAAAGCAACCCTTACCATAGCAGCTGAAGACAATGGGGCATTAAAGATACTTGTACCTGAAGGGGAAACCGTAGAAGTTGGTGCGGTTGTTTGTGAGATAGATACTTCAGCTAAAGCTCCTGAGAAAAAGACCAGTCCGGGAAAAAAGGCTGAAACAGTGAAATCAGAAGCAACCCAGTCAAACAAAACAGGAACTTCTGATCAGAGCTATGCATCCGGCACCCCTTCACCGGCCGCATCAAAACTTATCCGCGAGAATTCTCTGGACCCTGCGAAGATCAACGGCAGCGGAAAAGGTGGAAGGATCACTAAAAATGATGCTATTAATGCAGGCTCCAACGGATCAACAGGAAGCATGATAATGGCAAGACCATCAGGTAACCGCGATACACAACGCGAGAAAATGTCGATGCTCAGAAAAAAATTGAGCAGCCGATTGGTGAGTGTTAAAAATCAAACGGCCATGCTTACAACTTTCAATGAGGTTGACATGAGCTCCATCATGAATTTGCGTAAAAAATATAAAGATAAATTTAAGGAGGCGCACGGCGTTGGACTTGGCTTTATGTCGTTCTTTACAAAGGCAGTTTGTGAAGCACTCATTGAATTTCCTGCTGTAAATGCTATGATTGATGGTGAAGAGATCATAAAACATAATTATTGTGATATAGCTATCGCAGTAAGTGCACCTAAAGGACTTATGGTTCCGGTTATCAGAAATGCAGAATCTTTGTCATTGGCAGGGATTGAATCAGAAGTACTTCGGTTAGCTGGTAAGGCACGAGATGGTAAACTTTCATTGGCCGAAATGGAAGGGGGAACATTTACAATAACAAACGGCGGAGTGTTTGGAAGTATGTTATCTACTCCTATCATCAACCCACCACAGAGTGCAATACTTGGCATGCACAACATAGTGGAACGTGCAGTAGTTGTAAATGGTCAAATAGAAGTGCGTCCGATTATGTACGTTGCCCTTTCATATGATCACAGAATAATTGACGGAAGGGAATCTGTAAGCTTCCTTGTTAAAGTTAAGCAACTGCTTGAAGATCCTACATTGATGCTACTGCAAGGAAAAGATCCTGAGAGATTACTGTTAGATCTTTAAGATCAACTTTGAATCTGTTTTCTGAACCTAGAACTGGAAATAAATGAATGGCACCAGTTCTGCAGATATTGTTTGCCAGATAAGCACGGCGGTAACCAATACCGCAAAAACTTTTACAACTACATGAGTTCTAATGAACCATCTTTTATAGAGTTGTTTTAGGCTTGATGGTAGCCAATGTATCACCATCCCCAACAACAGCAATCCAAATACAATTCTAAAATTGTAAAATATTTCAGGCGCCAATCCGAAATCGAGATCATGTCGTAATTTCATCAATACCATCTCAGCCGTTTCTCTATCCGGTGCCCGGAACCAGATCCTGGTGAATGAGATAAAGAGAAATGTAATTGCGATCTTGAAGGCCCGGACATACCAAGCATTCCAGTTTTCATAAGGACTGATCTTTCTCCAGTATTTATAAAAAACCAATCCAAGGCCATTCAATCCTCCCCAGGTTACAAAATTCCAGGAGGAACCGTGCCATAGCCCACCAAGAATCATAGTAATCATCAAGTTTATATTGGTGTCGATCACTTTTCTGAATGAAGAAAAGCGGATATAAATAAAAATGGCTGCTACGTAAAGGAGCCCCAGCTTCCAAAACAGACTGTAGTCATCGGTTAGCAAAACAAGAATTATCAGGATAAGAGTTATAAGAATATATGATGCTAATGATCCACCGCGATTGCCTCCCAATGGAATATACAAGTAATCCTTCAACCAACTTGACAAACTTATATGCCAGCGTTTCCAAAACTCACCAACATTTAAAGCTTTATAAGGCGAGTTGAAATTTATATTGAACCTAAAACCCAATAGCAATGCTAATCCTATTGCTATGTCAGTATATCCCGAAAAATCCAGATAAACTTGGAGAGAATAAGCGAACACTGCCATTAAGTTTTCGAACCCGGTGAAAATAACAGGATTAGCATATACTTTATCAATGAACTGCACTGCCATATAATCTCCAAACACCATCTTCTTGATCAACCCCGTGAGGATCATAAATAAGGCGAGTCCGAATTTGTAACCGTTTAACCTGTATGGCTTATGTATCTGAGGAATGAATTCTGCTGCTCTTACTATAGGTCCTGCAACCAATTGAGGGAAGAAGGAAACATAAAATCCAAAATCCAAAATATTGTTCAGTGGTTTTATCTTTCTTTTATATACATCTACAGTGTAACTGATTGCCTGGAAAGTGTAGAAAGATATACCCACAGGTAATATTATGCGATCCATTATTGATCCACTACCGGTAAAGTTGCTTTTAAAATATGCAAAGTAGTTCCAAACTTCATGATCAGTATGGAAGATACTATTGAATGAGTCTGTAAAAAAGTATGCGTATTTAAAATAGGCAAGTATTGACAGATTTACAGTCACACTCACACCCAGCAATACCCTTTGGATCCATTTTTTATTGATTCGGTATATTAGCTGAGCTATGGTATAATCGGAACATACAGTAAAAAGCAATAAAACAAAATAGAAACCGCTTGTCTTATAATAGAAGTATACACTAACTAGAAACAAAAACAGGTTTCTTAATGTGATACGTTTGTACAGAATAGAAAAGAATAAAAAGACTACAGTGAAAAATATCCAGAAAAATGATCTTGTGAATATCATGGGGTTGTCTGCCGAATAAGACAACATTTTGATCAGATATTCATTAGCGTATTGCTCCATCAAAAAAACTGTATATGATTATCGGCTTAAATTTTCATATTCACACATCATCGCTTCAAAGAACAAGTCTCCTATCAATGCATAACCTTTTGCATTAAAATGCACAAGGTCTTTTTTAGCATACCCTTTTCTTTTCCATGTTGAAATTGAAGTAAGGCCTCCCATTACAGCGTAAAGGTCCCAGACAGACCCGTTGTGATGCATAGCCAGATTGTACATAGACCGCTGAACTTCTTTGCCATTGTGATTGCGATAGTATTTACGTCTTGAACTTTTATAGCTGTCAGAATTAGTCATGAATAAAAGTGCAGCATCCGGACACGTGCTCCTTATTCTTTTTATCAATTCATTGTAATTTCCTTCGTACCATTCAGAAGTGAACCTACCGTCAAAAGAATCATTGATACCAATTGAAAAAATTATCAGGTCAGGGTTTAATAACCCCAACTGATGTTCAAGGTCATCACATTTAAGATACGAATGAACTGCCGCACCATTCACCCCAACTGAATGGTATGTTAGTCCCGGCATATTCAAGGTGGTACTTACACCATAAAGGGTGAAATAATTCTGCAATGAATCCGTTCTGTGGACAGTGATCCTGAAAATATTATTTCTGCAAACAGGCTCTACTACCGAGCACCCGAGTTCACTATCATATTTTGGAATGTATGTGCTGTCATCCACTGTAACAGTAAAAGCAAAAACCGTATCACCTGTATCATGAAAGAAATAAAGCTTGTCGAACAGAAATTCCGAAATAGAATCTTTCAATAAAGTAACTTCTATATACTGGCCGCTATCTCTTGCTGTTGCACTCCACCCTAACAATCCCATTTTACCTGCCTCCGGCATTTTAACATTACGCAAACCTTCCCATGACTCATTAAACGTTACATCGAATTGTATTGAGCCGTTTGTTTTTACCGCTTTGTAGGGAAATAGCATGCCTCTTGATGCGATCTCCTGATTGAGAAATAAATTAAAATCTTCCCGGATGGTCCTTGTCCAAAAATCTGCCTGTACATGTGACCCCCCCATCTGAACAACATTGATTTGCCCTTTACCTTTTTCTCTAAGTTCTCTTAGTTTTTTTAAAAAACTCTGCATGGGCGATCGGTCGGCAGGTGTAATGATTACATTTTTGGAGTAGTCAACAAATGAATGTGTTTCAGATGACCTGAACAGATCCTGAGCACATGAAACCTTAACAACAAATACAAATAATATCAGTAAATAGAATCTTTTAAATGCCAAATCTTTTTTTCGTTTAACTGTTTTCTTAATTTATATATTTCATACTCTCTCATCATTGAGATGAACAATTTTTCAGACAAAATATCAGCTCCTCTTTTTGAAAAGTGCAAATAGTCCGGTGCTGCCAATACGGGTTTTGACTCAACCCACCTTACCATACTATTTTCGCCACCCATTGCGTGATACTGACTCCAAAATGCGGCTGAGTGTTTATTTGAAACCACTCTCATTTGTTCAATTACATACCTTAATAAAGGATATGTAACCATCTCCCCCTTTTGATTTACAGACATATCGGCTGGGCCTATTACCATTATATGTAAAGTAGAGTCTACCGACTGTATGTAATCAATCTGTTTTGCAAACGCTGAAACATACTCAATCACATCAGTGCTATCATGAAAATAAGGAACACTGTTACCCCCAAATTGTAAAATAACCATCCTCACATTTAACAACTTGTATGTATTGATCAATGAGCTTTTGCTGATGGTTCTGAAAGTAAGTCCAGAAGACCCCCTCCACGCAATGTTGTCAACCGCAACTCCTGAATTCCTGTCCAGCATCACTCCCAGTATTTCACAAGTAGAATCACCCTTGAAGGTTAGGTTAAAAGACTTACTTCCCGGACTCACATTCCAGGATTGTAGCTGCTCATATTCATCTGGATAAATAGTTTCTCTTTCTGCTCTATTAGTATAATGGAGTTCCACATCTATGGCTTCAGCCAACCTGCCGAAAAGGATCTTTAAAGTTTGATAGTTATTCAAAAGCGAATCTGATCTGTTTCGCAGTGAAAAATGCATTGAAGCCGACCCACCAGTGAAATTATAGGTTGTCCCACCAAAACCGTAATTCCTATGTACAGTCCTGTTTGATGACAATCCATAAGAAATG
>JAHEMF010000085.1 GCA_024643795.1 Bacteroidota bacterium
ACCATATCACCCGTGTTAAAACAAAAGCAATGCAACAGGAAAAAAGACTGCTGCTTGAATTCTCACTTGTACGCAAAGAGTTAGTGGAAGATGAGATAACCATTCAGAATGAAGAGCTGAAATTCACGGAACAGTATCGAAAACTTACCGGTGAATTTTATCAGTTCAGCTGATCAATTTCTTCTTCAGTTTCATTAAAACTTATACCCAGATTCTTGAGTTCGGGAAGGACAGCATTATATATTTCCGGTTCCACAGGAATTCTTACACCCGTTAAGGTGAGCTTCCCGGTGAGATGCAGCTTTACCACTATCCCTAATGGTGATCCAACTGTTTGGGCCATTGCGGTGTCATCTGAATTTTTTCCTATCACTACCATTGAAGAGTTGATCTTTTTGGTTTTACCTTCATTACGGTAAATGAATTCATGATTCATTACTACCATGTCTTTGTCGGTAGTTTTGAGGCTCCATTTTCTTTCCAGCAATTCCTGAAGTATGCCTGCCGGCGATGCTTTCTTCAAAGGGATGGATACTTCATCTAGTATGCCGGTCCATTTGATCATGTTCATCACTTCACCTTCTTGTTCAATTCTACATAGCTTGGCAACCGATTGTATTATGTCAATACCTGCATCGGTTGCAGGTAAGAATGATCGGACAAGGCTGGCGTAAGTATATTTATCACATTCATTAATTATAAAACTGTCATCTGTTAATCCTATAGTTACAAACACATCCCATGCCGTGCAGAATCCTGCATTGCGCAAGGTTCCCCTGATCAGGGTTTGCACATTTTTCAGATCATAATGTTCGATGTAGTTGAGGGAGTCGCGATTAGCATAACCATCAAAATTTCCATGACCGTCGATCTCTACAAGATCCGTATTCCGAAACAATCTGCGGTAAGGTGTATAATGTACTTTACCGTTTTCTAGGTATTGGGCGGTCGATTGTCCCGCAAGGATAACATTACGAGGGTTCCAGGTGAATTTATACCTCCACGGGTTATCACTGCTTTCCGGAGCTATAAGACCGCCTGTGTACGACTTGAAAGACAGTACTTCACCTCCCATATTTTTTATCCGGTGGATGATCTCTACTGCCGACATATGGTCGATGCCGGGATCAAGCCCACATTCATTCATAAATAATAACCCTTTTTGCCGGGCCTCTTCATCCATTTCACTGATATCTTGAGAAACGTACGATGCCGTAAACAAACTTTTATTACAACTCAGGCACTCCTTTGCTGCCAGTATATGCAGGTGAGGAGGTAAGAGGGATACAACGGCATCAGCCTGGAGGATTAAATTATTCCTTTCAGCATAATCTTCAATATTCAGTTTTATGGCTTTCCCATTAGTATGGTTTTTGATTTTTGATTGTGCAGCTTCTAATGAAAAATCTGCCACAATTACCTTCCAGTTATACTCGGTCGACTGTTTTAAAAGGTATTCTATCAATGCAGATGATGATCTGCCGGCCCCCAATACTACTATATTCTTCATTCCTTGGTTGAATTCTGTTGCAAAAATAGATATTAAGCAAATTGGGGGTCATGAACTTCTATTATTTTATCCCCAAATTGTAAATGATGGCAAAAAAGTAAGAAATTTGACATATCTGCTTTTGACAGATCAAAAATATTCTACCGATGAACAAACTTCTTACAAAACTCTTCCTGGTTTCAATTCTGGTCATTCCTTCTGTAGTAAATGGTCAATCTTCAAATGCTATATTCTTTACCGATGAAGGTGAGCGGTTCTCCATTATTATAAACGGACTTAAGTACAACGAAGAGCCTGGCACCAATGTGCGTGCTGAAGGACTTAAAGGCGAGTTCTTTAAAGTGAAGGCGATCTTTGATGATGAAGCTTTAGGCCAAACTGATTTTAATATCACTCTTGAGCCGGGAATGGAAACGACCATTAATATTAAAAAGAATAATAAAGGAAAGTATGTAGGCCGATATATGGGTTCGGTACCCATAAGTGAAAGTACTTATCAGCCACCGGTAGCACAACAGCCGGTAGTTCCTGCAGCACCACAACCTGTGCAAACAGGTACGGTTACACAAACCACTTCTACAACTACAACATCTGCCGGAATGGTACCGGCCGGAGCCGGTGTTTCTATAGGCATCAATGTTAATGAAGAGAATGGTAGTATGAATATGAATATGACAGGATACGATAATTCGGGTTCAGCTGCTAGTCAAACAACTACAGTTACTACTACAACCACCACGTCAACAACTGAACATGTGCAAACTCCGGGCGAACCGAACCACACTACACCGCAATACCTCCCCGGTTATAACGGTGCCATTGGATGCGAGCCTCCTGTAGATAATTCACAGTTTAATTCAATGAAAGGGTCTATTGAATCAAAGTCATTCGAAGATTCTAAGATCAAAATAGCGAAGCAGATACTGAATAATTCCTGTTTACTCTCTTCGCAAGTAAAAGAGATCATGTTATTGTTCACATTTGAAGAAACACGACTCGACTTTGCTAAATTCGCATACGGTCGTACGTATGATCTGGGTAATTATTATGTTGTGAACGATGCTTTCACCTTTGAATCATCAATTGACGAACTCAACGATTACATTGACAGCAAATAGGAGCAACAAACTGTTATGAATTCTGATAGTCATGAAAGGCATTATATCACCGGCGTTTTGATCGCTTCCGTTTCTGGAGCGGTTGCTGTGGTCTTTGGGGCTTTTGGTGCACATTATCTGAAAGAATTACTGGAGCCATCATCACTTGCAGTTTGGAAAACAGCTGTTGAATATCAGTTCTACCATACCATCGCAATTTTCATTACCGCTATTGCAGCATCCGGAATATCTGCCCGCAATGCTAAGATCATCATCCGATTCTTTCTGGCTGGTGTGATCATGTTCTCCGGTTCTCTATATCTGATATCAACGGCTTCTGTAACAGGATTAACATGGACCAAAGTATTAGGTCCGGTAACACCGCTGGGAGGAGTTGCATTTATTGTTGGATGGATATTGCTGGGAATAAAAACATATAGATCGCGAAATATTTGATTTTTCTAAAAACACAATGAATGTTACAGAATAAACTCGACAGTTTCAAAGAGGCCATGCGCCGTGTAGCTGATATTAATTACTCATCAGCTGTTTTGCAGTGGGACCAGGAAGTGTATATGCCCGAGTATGGATCAGCTGCCCGGGCTCGACAGCTTGCAACTCTTGCTGGGATAGCACATCGTGAATCTACTTCAGCTGAATTAGGAACCTTGATGAACGAGTTGCTTGCATCAGACGATATAAAAGATAAGGATCGCAGGAACTTGCTTGAAGCAAAACGCAACTATGATGAAAAGCTGAAATATCCTGAAGAGTTTGTTGTCAAAATGAGTCGTACGGTTTCTGAAGCATTCAATGCGTGGCAGGATGCAAGAAAAAAGAATGACTTTAACAGCTATGCTCCGTTTCTTGAAAAATTAGTTGAGTTAAAATGGCAGGAATGTGAACTTCTTGGTTATGGTGCTCATCCGTATGATGCATTGATAGATCAGTATGAACACGGTACAACAAAGGCCGATCTTGATAAACTTTTTGATGATGTAAAAACCAGACTTGTACCCTTTGTCCGGACCATCCTTGAACAGGATAAGCCCGATGATGCTTTTTTGTACAAGCACTACAATAAGGATGTGCAATGGAATTATGGACTTAAACTGCTTAAGCAGATGGGTTATGATTTTAAATCGGGTCGTCAGGATATTTCAACACATCCTTTTACAACAAACTTCAGTGCCAGAGATGTACGTGTAACAACGCGTATCAGTGAAAATGATCTGGGTGAAATGATATGGAGTTGTATCCATGAAGGGGGGCATGCTTTATATGAACAGGGTCTGCCCGATGAAGATTATGGTCTGCCTTCCGGCGAGTACCTTTCACTAGGTATTCATGAGTCTCAGTCCAGATTATGGGAGAATAACGTAGGTAGGTCGTACGATTTCTGGGAACATAACTACCCTGCATTGCAAGATCTGTACCCTGAAAATCTTTCAAAGGTTGGGGTTGAGGAATTCTATAAAGCCATCAATAAAGTACAGGCTTCTTTGATAAGGACATCTGCAGATGAACTAACGTATCACATGCATGTGCTTATACGTTATGAGATCGAAACTTTGCTGATGGAAAAACAGATCACCGTGAAAGACCTTCCACACTACTGGAATTCGAAATACAAAGAATACCTGGGTATTGATGTGCCGGATGATACAAAAGGAGTATTGCAGGATGTACATTGGAGTCATGGCAGTTTTGGTTACTTTCCAACCTATTCAATTGGAAGTTTTTATGCTGCACAGTTTTTTAATAAAGCGATGGAAGATATTCCCGGCTTGAAGTCTGATATACGATCGGGTAACCTGATGAATCTCAAAAAGTGGCTGAACCAAAACATACATGTGTATGGCCGTCAGTATACGGCAGATGAGCTATGCTTGAAGGTCACAGGTGAAAGTCTAAACCTTAACCATTTTCTGAATTATGCCCGATTCAAATATGAAGGATTATATGAGCAACTTGGGGTTTGATTTTTTAATTTTGGCACCATAATAGATACTAATCACAACAAATAACCCTGAAATTATGAGAACCTTGATCCTAACCATATCTGCAAGCATTTTTGCGCTTTCCAGCTTTACCTCATGTAAAACCACTTCCAGTGCCGGCGATGACTCCTCAAATCAACCCGACCAGAGCAGCGAAACCATTTCAAGTGATAGTGATAGTGATCGTGAGTCTCAGGTCAAGAAATACCGGGTAGTAGCTTACTTCTTTTCAATAGGGGAAGGTGTTGATTCTCAAGCTATAGAAGATATGCAGGGTTATCTGGGAGAATATCAGGTGAAAACCGGTATCGCGGTTGATTTTGAAGCCAGACCATGGGGCAGG
>JAHEMF010000086.1 GCA_024643795.1 Bacteroidota bacterium
ATCCAGGTTCCGCTGTTCAGCTTTTTAACATTATGATAAATTGAATCGGGGGCAGGAATATATCCTACATGTAGGTATGATACAAGAGCCTGATGGTTTAACCGATATTCATTATTCAGTTGGGTAATGGCTTTTAGTTCACTTGCAAAGGCAAAATTTTCTCCATCATAATAATAGTAGAGTGGTTTGATGCCCATTCTGTCACGGAACAAATACAAAGACTTTTCTATCTTGTCATAAATCGCAATAGCGAACATCCCATTAAGTTCATTAACGAATTCAACTCCACGAACAGAGAATGACTCCAAAAGCACTTCAGTGTCACTTGACGTTTTAAATTTTGGGAATGCAGATTTACCGGCATCCTTCTGCAGTTTTGCACTGATTTCGCTAAAATTGTAAACTTCACCGTTGTATACAATAACATACCGGTCATTTGCAGAGATCATTGGCTGATTGGCCCTGTCTGAAAGATCGATGATACTCAGTCGTCTGTGCCCTAAGCCAACAACGTCATCCATAAAATAACCATCAGCATCCGGGCCTCTGTGACTGATAGCATCGGTCATCTTTTTAAGGTCAACCTCGGAATAACTAGCTTTAGGAGAATAAAATCCGGCTATACCACACATAAATACTAGAAACTATTGCTTTTTGTTAAAAATAACACATCCGACCGGCTTATCAATAAAAACCTGATCCAGAGTGCCAGTGACTCTCACAGGTATTGGGGATTGCCAAAGTTAGGTTTTTTTGGTCAACACAAGTACGAAACCCGGATTGGTGTTCACACATAAAAAAGTCTAAATTTGCCAATCAGTTGAAAGGCGACTTTTTTTGACTAAATGATTGAATATAAAATAAAACCGGCCGACCGCTTCAGTCTTGGATTGAATGAATTATGGCAGTATAAGGAACTTTTTTATTTCTTCACCTGGAGGGATATTAAGGTTAAATACAAACAAACATTCCTTGGATTTGCATGGGTGATTTTGCAGCCCCTTATCATGATGCTGCTTTTTAGTTATTTCTTTGGAAGTAAACTGAATGTTCCTTCAGAAGGTATACCTTATCCGGTGTTTGTTTTTTCAGGACTATTGCTTTGGAATATATTTTCTTCGGGATTGGCAACTGCAGGTAACAGCATGGTTACACATGCTAATATTATCAAGAAAATATATTTCCCAAGACTAGTCATACCAATTTCTTCAGTATTGGTTGCCTTGTTTGATTTTTTAATATCCATGATCTTGTATGTAGTGATTCTGCTATACTTTTCATTTTTTATAAATCCATTGTTTTTTATAGGTGCTCTATTGATTGCAATACTTATTACAGTATTTACTACTCTGGGTGCGGGTTGCTTGTTTTCTGCTATGAATGTTAAGTACAGAGACTTCAGGTATGTTATCCCGTTTTTGATACAATCATTGTTGTTTATCACGCCGGTAATTTATCCTATTTCCATTATTGAAAATGTAGCAGTTAAAACCGTATTATCATTAAATCCTCTTGCAGGAGCAATATCATTGTTAAGATCCTGTATCCTGCAACAATCTCCGGATTGGACTTTGGTTGGAGTAAGCTTTATTTCTTCGGTATTGATACTAATTGGAGGAATAAGTTATTTTAAGAAAACAGAAAGTTATTTTGCCGATATCGCATAGTACTGATGAAACCTATCCTTGAAGTTAAAAATATCGGCAAAAAGTTTAATATTAAACATAGTAATCAGCCTTATCTGAGTTTCAGAGATGTGCTGTCTTCAATGTTTAGTAGGAATAGAGATGAAACTGAAGAAATGTGGGCACTGGACGATGTTTCATTTAAAGTAGACCCAGGTGAGTCTGTTGGTATCATTGGACGAAATGGAGCAGGAAAATCGACATTACTTAAAGTGTTATCGAAGATCACTCCACCATCTTCCGGAGAGATTGTTTGCAGAGGGCGTATAGCTAGCTTATTGGAAGTTGGTACTGGCTTTCATCCTGAACTTTCGGGACGGGAAAATATTTTCCTCAACGGATCCATTCTTGGCATGAAAAGAAAAGAGATTAGTGCCAAATTTGATGAGATTGTAGACTTTTCGGGAGCTGAAAGATTTCTGGATACTCCTCTAAAACACTATTCCAGTGGGATGAGCTTAAGACTGGCTTTTTCTGTTGCAGCTTTTCTGGAACCTGAAGTGCTGGTGATTGATGAAGTATTAGCAGTTGGTGATGCTGAATTTCAGAAAAAATGTTTAGGTAAAATGGAAAGTGTGGCAAGTAGTGGTCGGACAATTTTATTTGTAAGTCATAACCTTGCTATACTGGATGTACTATGCCCCAGATCCATTTTATTAAATCAAGGACAGCTGGCTATGGATGGCCCAACAGCAGAGGCGATTGATCTGTATTTAAATAAATACACAGCTCACGGTTCCGGATTTAGTAATGGTGAAATTGATTTCAAATCTGAAAATGCAGAATTTCAGATCAGAAAAGTGAAATTGTATAATAATGATTCACCCGCCAATTCAGTTTATATGGGGTCTTCTATAAGACTGGATTTCCATTTCGAATCTGATGAATTTCTAAAACAACCTGGTCTGGGTTTGGTATTCAGAAATTCAAGAGGAATAAATGTATTAGGTATCAATCATAAGAACTATGCAGGTGTGTTAGCTGATAAACCTTGGAAGAATGGAATTATCTCTGTAAGTATCCCGTATAATCAACTAATATATGGTGTTTATAATATTGATGTATATTTCGGAGATACTACAAAAGGCCTTAAGATGTATGGAGACCTTTTTCAGCTAACTGTTGAGTCAAGAGACTTTAGCGGTACCGGTATCCTGCCAAAGGAAAATATTAATAACTTTTTCATGAAAGACATCAGTTTTGTTATTCATGAATAATTAATTGTGATAATAATTTTATAATAATCGATGTATATTCATAGTGAATCAGTACACAACCTGCAATCTCCGGAACAGATAGTTAATTGCCTGTATCCGATTCTAAAACCTGAAAGTGTCCTTGATGTCGGATGTGGGATTGGTACATTTTTGCATTGTTTTAAAAATGCAGGTGTTCGTGATATTCTAGGAGTTGATGGTGACTGGGTAGACCAGAATTTACTAACTAAGTATATTAAATCTGATGAATTCAAGCGGCATGACCTTACACAGCCATTAAATCTTGGCAGAAAATATGACCTGGTTGTTTGTTTGGAGGTTGCAGAGCATTTGCCTGAAAACCGGGCAGATACATTGGTAAGTAACCTTGTTTTGCATGGCGATATTATCCTGTTTTCTGCTGCCATTCCCGGACAGCAGGGACAGAATCATTTTAATGAAAAGTGGCCTCAATATTGGGCTGATAAGTTTGAAAACAATGGGTTTGAATTTATAGATGTTGTGAGGCCTCTGCTATGGCAGGAAAAAGATATCTTATTCTGGTACAAGCAAAATTCATTTTTAGTTGTGCGGAAAGGTACTAATCTTGATTTATCTGAGTTTCAAAGAAAATCGAAAGAAATGTTAGACCTGGTTCATCCGGATCTGTTTAACCTTTATCTGGATGAATATTTACTTTTACTGAATGGCAAAAAACCTTTAAAGGTTTATTTTCACCTGATCTGGAAAGCACTTTTTGATCGTTTTAAACGAGGTGGTTCATCCGGTCTGTCTAAATAAATATAATTGATGATTGATAATAAAATTACATTCATTTATTGCTATCGGGATCGTGATCTGGTAAGAGTAAAATTATCACTAGACTCACTGAAAAATCAAATTAATAAAAACTTTAAGGTCCTTTTTATAGATTATGGTAGCAAATTGGAAATAGCCAATGATGTTAGTACACTTGTTAATTCCTATGATTTTGCTGAATACCACTATAACGATACTCGTGGAAAAGTATGGAATAGAAGTCATGCATTGAACACTGCAATTAGGTTAGTAGAAACTGAATTTGTTTTCACAAGTGATATTGATATGATCTATAAACCCGGTTTTATAGATCACCTTTATGAAAATTTAGGTAATAATAAAGCGAACTTTTATACTGCAGTAATGCTTCCGGATGGGATGGTCCCTGATACAACAAAGGATTACCCGGAAATACCAAGGACATTGGACAACGCCATGGGCTGGGCGATAATCCCTGTTGCTGCCTTGAAAGAGATAAACGGTTACGACGAATTTTATTGTATTTATGGGAAAGAAGATAATGATATAGCTGACCGGTTGAGGTTGAAGGGTTTGAACGTGAAATACATTCAAGATATTTGGATGTATCATTATTATCATCCTCACGTGCCCCGACAAAAAGGGATCATGCCTTCTATGTGGTTCTTATTTCTTGATGAATATTATAAAGAGATGAAATCAGTTATAGTGAGGAACAACAAGATAGAGTGGGGGTCTACTATTTCATTAAAAGAACGTCAGGTTTCAAATTTGACTGATGCTTTAAATACCTCACTTAATCTAAAGAATATCAGTGCTAAGTATTTTGCATATGCTATAGAAAATGCTTTAACTGAGTTGAATTCTGGAGATATTTCTGCAATAACAGTCAACCAGGAATATTTAAACACCCTTTTCAATTCCAAACCATTCAAGATTTCAAGTAGTCTTAATAGAATATTTTTAAAATTTAATATTCCATTGGCTATACACTCTAAGTTTGCAAATAACTTTACTGATGTTGAGCAGGTGCGAGATGAATTTCTATATTTTACTATAAATAATCGATATAAGATTCGTGATTACTATTATATAGTGGAAGGTAATTCATTCATGTGTAGTATTCAGAAAAGGTGACCTGGTTGTTGTTAAATAGGTAGTAATAGGATGAAAGTTAATTTACCACTTGATGAGACCACTTTTATAATTACATCGGATGTTCCATGGAGTCATAAGGATACGTTGCAGCAAGCCATCGC
>JAHEMF010000001.1 GCA_024643795.1 Bacteroidota bacterium
TTGATATAGGATCAATAAGTCCAAATTCATAAGGGGTTTGTTTGTCCAGTTCAGGATCATTACCTGATATGCCACTTATCAAAGGAAAACCTCCGGGGATTATAAAGTTAGCAGTAGGAACTGTTATTGATCCGGATATATCCCACCTGGTTGTTCCTTGTGAAAAGTTGAGTCCAGGAGAACCTGATTGAGGATCATACCTGTATAGGTGTTCGTTATCTTCAATCATAGGTTGTTGTAATACCAATACCTGACCAGCATGTTGATTTTCAGTAAGTCCGGGAAATACTGCAACGGCTTTACCGTTTACTGAAGATACAGATAACCCACTAGCATCGAATTCTTCAGATTGAATGGCACATAAAGTTCCGGTATACGCTGGGTCAACAGGAATATAATCCCTTATCGATACCTGACCACTAATTGGGTCATTTTCAGATGGATTTACATCTTCACCTTTTTTGCATGCTGCTATGAAAAGAATAATTAATAGCCAACCAAGACGGTGACCCATTCCCTTTGTCATTCCCGATTAATTCTGCTTAGTGCTTACTTGTACACCCTTGTAGTGTTAGACAAATTAATAATATAAATCTCACATACACAAGTAAATATATTATTATTTATAACCTATTACTTTAACTAATACCAGAACTATCTAAATACTAACTTTGAACTCACATATGACCAATTATATAGTGATCTTAACAGTAATAGTCAGCCTATTTGCTTTTTCAAATAAGGAGCTGATGCTCAGGCTGATATTTAATCCATACATGGTTACTGAACACAGGCAATGGTACCGATTTATAACTTCAGGATTTATACATGCTGATTTTATTCACCTTTTGGTAAACATGCTGGTTCTGTGGAGTTTCGGAAGGGTTGTAGAAAATGATTTCACATTGATTTTTGGGACTCAGGCTACCTACTATTTCATCGTTTTATATTTAGGGGGTATCATCATCTCTATTACTCCAAGCTATAAACGAAATAAGCATAACGCCGCATATAATGCCCTGGGAGCTTCAGGTGGTGTATCATCAGTGTTGTTTGCAGCCATCTTATTAAGACCTTTAGACAAGATCTACCTTTACGGTATCATAGGGTTACCTGCTATTATAATGGGAGTTGCCTATCTGGCTTACAGCTATTACATGGACAAGAAAGGTGGCACTCATATTAATCATGATGCCCATTTTTGGGGAGCTGTTTACGGGTTACTTTTCCCAGTTTTACTAGAGCCAAAACTTGCTATTTTCTTCATTGACCAACTTACCTCATTCTTATGAAAAGAAAAGCTGTTTTTCTAGATCGCGATGGAGTAATAAACCGGGACATAAATGACTATACATATAAAGTTGAAGACTTCGAGCTTTTACCCGGAGTTGTTGATGCTATTAAACATTGGAACCATAATGGTTATTGGGTAATTGTTATTACCAACCAAGGTGGTATCAGTAAAAAACTATATGATCATCATGATGTGAAACTGGTTCATGAACATATGTTAGGATTAATACATTCTCAGGGAGGTGAGATACAGGAGATATACTATTGTCCACACCACGACAGGATTGAAAACTGTTTATGCCGTAAACCGGGTTCCCTACTAATAGAAAAGGCGCTGGCAAGGTTTGATATTGATCCTTCAAAATCATACATGATTGGAGACAGAGACAGAGATGTAAAAGCTGCAGAAGATGCCGGTGTCACCGGATTAAAATGTGAAGTCAATTCGAATCTCATGAATATGATTCCGAAAATCTCCTGACGAATGAGTATTGTGATATTCAATTCCGAACTTAAACACAATATTGATGTTGATGCAATTACAGGCAGAGGTACTCTCCATCCCCGCAAGGGATTTTTTGAAAGTATGCGATACATGAACGGTGAAATACCACTTTTGTACTTACACCGACAAAGAATTATGCAGGCTGCGGGGATGGTTGGTTTAAATATTAATGAACCTGAAGATCCTGAGATCTTAGAATATATCAATATACTTACTAAGGACTTATCAGGTAACAATTTCAAGATCCGATTAACATTTTTCGAAGATCCTCAAATTTCTGAGCACAACTATAGCTGGATAATGGAATCAGAACTTTTAAAGGATACTCCTTATTCAGCTAATGAGGATGGGTTAAAAATTATTTATACTCAACTGTCTCTTTCTGAAAACGAACCATTAAGTGGTATTAAGCACCTGAACCGGGCGGTATACAATGCTGCATTGACTGATGCAATTAAGTCGGGTGCTGACGATGCATTCGTAAATGACGATCGAAAATATCTTGCGGAATCATGCATGAGTAATATCTTTTGCTATCGCGATGGGCATTTTTTTACACCAAAACTCAGATCGGGTTGTGTTGGTGGTGTAATGCGAAGGTTATTACTTGAAAAGTTGCCCCAATTAGGGTATACGGTTATTGAAACCGATATTGATATACCTATGTTGAGTGATATGGATTCTATCTATCTATCCAATGCAGTAAAAGGTGTTAATTGGGTAGTATCTGTGGATGATCTGGCTTTTGATAAAGGGCCCTTAGTTGAAATTGTTGATATGCTGAATCAACATATAGGTTATTGATCAGCCTGATTTTTCTTTTCTTCAAGGATCAGCCATCTTTCAGTAAGCTGATCAATCTTTCTCTGTAATTCCCCATAAGCTTCTGACCACTTGTGTACCTGCTGGTGGTCATCAGTTCCTTTGTCCATAAGAGCAAGTAACTCTTTGGCTTTTGATTCACTTACATTTAATTCAGATTCGATCTGTTCTAACTCATACTTTTCCTTAAAGGAAAGGCCTTTCCGAGGTTTTGAAACTTTAGTATCATCAGGGCCATCCTTTTGACTGCCATTATTTGATTGCTCACGAGCTTTATCCTTGGCTTCATTGCGATAATCGGTATAGTTACCATGGATATCTTTTATAACTCCATTATCCTCAAAAACGAAAATATGATCTACGATCCTGTCCATGAAATACCGATCATGCGTAACCATCATTAAACATCCCTGATATTCATCCAAAAATGCTTCAAGAATATTCAATGTAACAATATCAAGATCATTGGTAGGCTCATCCAGAATTAAAAAATTTGGATTGGTAACCAGAATGGAGAGCAAGTACAACCTCTTTTTTTCTCCTCCACTCAAAGTGCCTACTTTTCTGAATTGCTTATTGCCGTCGAAAAGGAAATGTGAAAGAAATTGCTTGGCATTCATGTAGCTCCCTTTACCAGTATCCACATATTCTGTAATGTCACGTATAACGTCAATTACTAGCTTCTCATCATTTAATTTAAGGCCATCCTGGCTGAAGTATCCAATATTGAGTGTTTCACCCTTTTTTATCCTGCCATCATCAGGTTTTATTTCACCTGTTACCATCTTGAGTAAAGTTGTTTTTCCAGCTCCATTTTTACCAACTATACCTACCTTCTCTCCTTTCTTAAATACATGAGAGAAATCTTTTATGAGTACACGCTTATCAAACGATTTACATAAGTTTTCAAACTCAATGATCTTGGAACCTAGCCTGTCCATTTGCATGGTAATTGACTTAGAGGATTCGGTTTTACCTGAGAATGCCTTGTCTTCTATTTCATCAAAGGCTTTTACTCTTGCCTTTTGTTTTGTTCCTCTGGCTCTTGGCTGCTTTCGCATCCAATCTAATTCCTTGCGGTACAGATTACGATATTTTTTGATCTCACTTTGTTCGGCCTCAATCCGTTCTTCGCGCTTTTCCAGGTAATAACCATAGTTACCCTGATACTTGAATAGTTTTCCATCTTCCAGCTCTAATATGGCGTTACAAACCTGGTCTACAAAATATCTGTCATGCGATACCAGCAAAACAGTTCTATTGAGCTTAACTAAATATTCTTCCAGCCATTCAATCATGTCCAGATCCAAATGGTTTGTGGGTTCGTCCAGGATAATCAGATCAAGATCATCCAATAGCAGTTGAGCCAATGCAGTTCTTTTCTTTTGGCCGCCGGATAACTCCTTTACCTTTTTATCAAAATCATGGAGTCCAAGGCGAGAAAGTACTTCTCTGATACGAGCTTCAAAAGACCAGGCATTCGCATTATCAATTTTGTTAAGCAGTTCCTGCATCCTTTTAGGATCTTTATCATTTTTGGCAATGAGCAATTCATACTCATTCAAAAGTCCCTTGACAGGATGATCTTTATCTAAAATTGCATCGATGACTGTAAGTTCAGGGTCAAGTACCGGATCTTGTTCAAGATAACCCAACTGAGTACCCTTTCTTATTACGGATGTTCCAGTATCAGCAGATTCTCTGTTGGCTAGAATTCTTAACAATGTTGATTTGCCACAACCGTTTGCCCCAATCAGTGCAACCTTCTCCCCTTTTGTCAGAGAGATAGATAGATCTTGAAATAGTGGTTTATCGGAATACGATTTAGATAAATGATCTGCAGCAAGAATATTCACTTTGCAAATGTACTACAAGTCTGTCATATAAATACGTAAAATATACAATATCAATTATTTACATGTGAGTAATTTGTAACAAACCTATGCAAGAATCGTATACGGCGGAATGAAAAAGTTCACTACTATTCAATTTTACCTGTTTCTTGGACTGTTCTTAGTTTTCATGGGTTGTGCCAAAACTATTGACAATACAGGTACTTGTTCTGATGGGATAAAAAACCAGGGTGAACAAGGTGTTGATTGTGGGGGGCCTTGTCCTGGATCTTGTCCGAATTGTGCGGATGGTATACACAATCAGGGTGAAACAGGTGTAGATTGCGGGGGACCGTGTAGTCCATGCTTTCCAAGAATGGTTGCTACGGTTGATGGAAATGCATGGACCTCAACATCAAGGAACGCCTTTTTATCTGGTCCTTACAGCATCACAATTTTTGGTACTGATCTTAACTCTACAATAACAATCACTTATTCAGGAACCTTCAAGACAGGTACTTATACCACTTCGAATGTATTTTCCTGCGAATACAGAGATTCAAATGGAACATTATTTCAGTCCGGTTCCGAAAGTAAATTGACGATCATCGAACTTGATACTATTCAGAGAAAGATAACAGCCGCATATAACTTTAAAGCTATAGACCCATTAACAGGAGATGTTAAAGATATCACCAACGGATTCTTTAACGTGTTGGAATATTAATTGCTTTCAACTTTATCAATTAATATCACTGATTCGGAAACTATGCTGATTTTGTATTCAAAACACAAATACCCTATAGTTTTATCCAATCTATATAATACCGATGTACAGAGGTTAAAATCATATCCTTCTGCTTTTAATTTCGTTCTCTTTATCTTCCTGGTACCAGCTTCATAAATTCGGCAAAGTATAATTCTGTTAAGACGCAATGCTACCAATATCTTCTGATATTGAGTTTCAGGTCTTGTAGTGTGTTTATTGTGGAATGTGACCCTGCAATATGAACTACAGTATTTTTTATCTGATCGGCCAGATAACAATGTGCCACATTCAGGGCAGTAACTTTTAATTGACATGATTAGAAAAGCTCTTTAAAAAGTGAGAACTGTAAAATTTAAACGACTAAAATAAACGTTTAATAAACGCATACAAAGTAAATCAGTCTTATTTTTGCATTCCACTTCATTTAAAAATGTTTTTATTAGTGTTTTTCAATTTAATTAATTAATCATGTATTCATTAAAAAACAAAGTAAACCTGATCGGTAATTTGGGATCAGACCCAGAGATCAAGGATCTGGATGGCGGCAAGAAGCTTGCAAAGTTCTCTATTGCTACCAATGAAACCTACACCAATAATCAAGGTGAAAAGGTTACTGACACCCAGTGGCATAACTTAGTTGCCTGGGGCAAAACTGCTGAAATTGCAGGGAAACTACTATTAAAAGGTAGCGAGGTTGCAATTGAGGGTAAGCTAGTGCATAACAGCTATACTGATAAGGATGGTAATAAGAAGTATGCCACCGAGATCATCGTAAACGAACTTTTGTTGATTGGGGATCGTAAGTGAATCGGTTCTTTAATATGGGGAGCCGGGCTTGAATCCGGCTACCCATAATTTATGTTATTGCCCTGAAACCATGCCTTGTAAGGTTTTTACCACTTTTTATAAGTTTTGGCATGGTTTTAGTCTACCTTGAATAAATTCATAAGTATTTCATGAGCCGGTCCTAGACTAGCAAGTAATATTCAATATTATGATGAGAATTAACTTTAATAAATTGAGCCTATTATTCGGAATTCTGATTCTTGTAAATCTACATAGTTCCGCAAATAATATATCTGATGTTGCATCGGATAATGAATCTGATAAGACAAGCAAACAGCTTGAACAAGATCTTAAGCTCTACCCTAATCCGGCTGTTGACTATATTTTTGTACAGAGTAATCAGGGTTTAATTTTGAAAAGAATTGCGGTACTTGATATGTTGGGTAATGTTGTTTGGGAAAATAAATTCCAGGACCCTTATCCTCAATATAAGTTTCAGATACCATTAGATAATATGAAAAAAGGAATATATTTTATTGAGATCGAAGCCAACGATCTTAGAATAGCCAGAAAAATTTCAAAAGAGTAATTTGTTGGTATTAAGTTTAGGTGTGATCCCGTTGTCTGACGACAACGGGATTTTTAGTTTATTTCGGGCTATTTTATATTCAAATAGTACATCTGACTTACTTTCTTGAGAATTTAAGATCTCTGAACATAGCATGCTGCTTGCAATCTTAATGAAATTTAAATTCAAATTTGGGATATCCCGCATCCTCAAAACTTCGTTGGTAATTCCAAAGCCAAGAAATGAGCTATCTTCAAATAACAGATATGTATATTCATTTACAGTTCTACCCTTGGTTACTTTGATGGTATAAGGAAGGTTTTTAATGTATTTCATTAAGGAGTCAATGCTATTATTGTGTTGGGTTGTGTTATAATATCCCGTTGTGGGCAGACTACAAACTGAAGGATGGAGATTAAATTTATCAACATAAAACTTCAAGGTTTTCATCGCATCATTTCTATTGTAAAATGTTTGTAGACCTGCTTTCTTAATCGAACGTGAAATAGCAAGTCTCTTCACTCCTTTTCCATCTTCATAAACATGCAAATTATATTTGTATACGGGTGTTTTTTGAGCCCGGTTAAATCGGGGCCAATATTTTCTTATTTCATGATCTTCTAGTAAAGAAGCTAACCACATACTTGATGTTTCTGTATACCTTACTTCACTTATAGCATCAGAAAATGTGGTTTCTCTATTTTTGAGATTCGAATTTTGAAAGTGAGTTGTAACCCTTTTTTTAAGGTTTGAAGCCTTGCCAATATATTCGGGTTTACCAAATCTGTTTAACATATAGTATATACCGGCAGATTCTGGAATGTTGGTAACAATTTTAGAATTCACTGAAGCTTTTACATCAATTGTTTCTCGTTTTTCATTGCTTACCATCAAAAAATGAGGACTTCCGAACCGTCTGATCAGATGATTGAAAAATTCAATGATAGCCATAGCATCAGAATCAGCTCTGTGTGGATTTTTATTAATATAACCTGCAATTGCTGCTAATGACTTTAAACTATATTTATTCAAATTAGGATAGAAGCCTTTTGCAAGTTCTTTAGAACATAGTACTCCCTCAGTGGTTAAGGTTCGGCCCAGAATGCCAAATTCATTTGCAATGAAATTATAATCAAACCATACATTGTGTGCCACAAACACTCTTCCTTCAATCAATTCATTCAACGTGTTTGTAATTTGGTCAAATTTAGGTTGTCCTTTAAGCATTAGGTTTGTTATTCCAGTAAGTTGTGTGATGTTAACTGGTACAGGCCTGCCTGGATCTACTAATGTTTGATATTTGCTGATAATACCTTTCTCACCAAAAATAATTATAGCTATTTCAATTATTTTGTCGGTTCTATGATCCAAACCTGTTGTTTCAATATCAATTACAGCAAATTCCATTACTCCTAAAATAAAAATATCCACCCAAAAATGGGTGGATATTTTACATTATTATACAAAAATGTTTACTTGATAACTGAAACTTTTCCGGTAAATAATTGACTCTTGTTGTTTATCTCAATAAAATAAACACCTTCTGCTTTTGATGACAGATCAATTGAAAATACCTTGTTATTGTTCAATGATTCAATTTTGCTTTGATAAATCACTCGACCACTCAGATCAATTACTTTTAGATCTGCCTCTTTTCCATCAAGGTTAGGTAAGGAAATATTAAATAATCCCTTGCCAGGATTCGGATATACCTCAATTGGGAGATATTCCGGTGAATCGGAAAGTCCTGTTGAAGTTTCATCGAAATTGATATTATCCAGGAACAATGAATTTCCAAACCCATTGATATTAACAAACTTAAATATCACAACATTGCCATTCCATGCAGACAGGTCAATTGTATCATTTCTCCAGTCGTTAATACCTGTTGGAGTCCAGTTAGTTGTTTGAGTAGCTACAGTGGCTAGAACAGTATTTTCCTTATAGTATCCTGTTGGCGAGAATGTTAGTCCGCAATCTGTTGAAATATCCACTCTTAATCCATCCCAGAATGTGGCAGAATAAGGAGCATAAGCAACATCAAAGGTTAATATTGGGCTTATTGCTGAAGTAAGGTCAAGCTTCTCTGTTATCAAACCATCTTCCTGACCAGGACTGTTATATGCAAAGTTATTCATCCAAGCTGCATTTGTATTGGCTCCTCCACTACCGGGAATTGCAGTTCTTTGAACCCAAGTTGTTCCAGCGTCTGTGTTTTCAATATTCCAATTCACAGGTGGGAAGTTTGCTGCCTGGAATGTTTCAACCAAGGGAATAGATGCCGACTGACCAACAACGATATAGCTATTGATGGTAGTTGAACTATTTCCAAAGCCATTCGTAACAGATAATGTTACGTCATATACACCGCTAACTGAAAAAGTAAGTTCAGGATTTTGAGATGTGTTAGATGTTCCATTGATATAAGTATATCCGGTTGCAGGATTCAGAGTCCACGCCCACGTATTCGGACTATTCTGCGACTGATCCATCAATGTTGTAGCCTGTCCGACACACAGGTCTGTATTGGTAGCATAGAACCCGGGGATAGGTGGAGCCTGAACTTCATAAACCGAAATGTCATCAATTGCTATATCAGAAGTGAAATTGGGTCCCGTTTGAGCGCGGAATCTGATATTGATTATTCCTCCCACATATGGCGAAAGGTTTAAGGTTGACTGTAGCCATTGATTACCTTGATCACCTGAGATCGGTGCAATTACATCAAGCTGCCACACATCGTTGTAAAGTACATCAACGTGCAATGTTCCCATTGCTGCACCATACATATGGTACCAAAATTCAAATTGTGGTGCTGTAGCAGTAGTCAGATCCAAGCAAGGTGAAATCAACAAACTTGATTTATTGAAACATACTGATGCTTCTGTGTATAAGTAGTTGCCAGAAGTAGTTCCTGGGTTATGATCCTGATCAGGACCGGTATCAATAGATGGTGTAGAACCTTCGGAAGTCCTCCAATCAATGTCATCTGCAGTACCGTTAACTTCATTTATCCATCCATTGGATAGCAGGCATACTTCCTGTTCACAGTTACTGGCACTTGAGCAAAGAGAGAAGGTTTCAAAGTTTTCAGTATAAGGCAAGGTCTGCAAGGTACCTGAGATCACTTCAACCACTACTTCTATGGTATCATTATAGGTATTTCCGTCAGCAGGATATGCTGCCCATATTTTAATGTTGTATGTACCTGCAACCTGAAGATTAATATTGGTGGCGAAAATGTGGTTAGCAGATGCACCTACAGCGAGTGTTCCAACATAAGTTTCAGAGACTGTAGGATTATTGTTAACACTATAGTTTACTGGAACATTTGTTAATGGGTTTTGGCCTTTGTTCTCAAGTTCAATTGATACTTCTATGCTGCTAAGATCCATACAGTCTTGAAGAACTCCTGCAGCAGGACTATTTACCTGAGCTAATGAAGCATCTATAGCCACAGGACATGAAAATACACCCGGAGCCTTTTGGATAGCGTTTGCTCTTCTGCCTTTATTTCCGTTGGGTGCATAAGCTTTTACACTAAACCAATATTCCTGAACTGGATTAGTATTGGGAATTACAAAATCTGTATTTGTGGTATATCCTACAGAATCCATATACATGTTGCCAAGCATACTTACTTCATATCCCAAAGCTCCCGTAACTCCTGTCCATTCAAGTTTGATTGAGTCCGGGCAAGCCCAGGCAACCTGTATATTGGTTGGTAATCCAATGATTGTAAAATTCTCCATAGATTCTCCTGAAGCGGTCCCTTTGGTAACTCTTACTTTTGCTTGACCTGTTAGCACTGATGGAACCGTCCAATCGTAATAATCCTGTGTTCCTGTTACGTTATTGGCAATCAGATTCCAGGAAGTTCCTCCATCTGTTGAATATTCAAGTGTGAAAGATCCGCTTGTATCAAAATAATCCCACCGGATAGTTTCGGTTTCACCCGGTACAAATCCTTCACCTCCTATTGGATAGGTAACCTCAATATCATCAGTAACAAATTCAACTACCAGATAATATTTTTGCGGGCCTTGTGGTATGAGAAAACCATCCACATCAACAACATATGTACCGGCAACGGGATTATCCAGAGTAACCTGCTCAGAATTATTCAGATCATCAACACCACGTGTTGCAGGAGATGTTATAGCAGCTACTGTTGGAGTTGGATTCAGGACCCAGGGATCGTAAATCATACTGCTTGGATCCGTTACTGTCATATTGATATCATTTACCAGTGCTTTGAGAGCTAACGGGTCACCTTCAACATCGGTCCAGTGAATCATGATACGCACCTGAGCTGTGTTAGGTGGTACAATGATTGAATGTTGGTTACTGCTACCTTGAGTTACAGAATCACTTAAATACCGATTTTCTTCCAAGGTTAATGCTGCTCTGTATGCATTTACCCGCCCATAGCCAAATGAATAATCAGGCCCCGGGTTACCAAGATCCTCAGCAGTATTAAGCATACAAGCTTTAATAAGTGCACCATCAGCTGTCATACCGCTGTTAAGGTCTCTGTATGCTTGTTGTAATTGAGTAACAATTCCGGCGATTCCGGGACATGCAGCGGAGGTTCCACCACCTACTTGATAGGTATTATTTTGATCCGTTGATAATTGATTAGTACCATTTGCACTGATATCAGGTTTAACTCTACCATCATGTGCAGGTCCACGACTACTTGAGGTAGTTCTTACTCCTTTATAATCAAGATTAGCACATGCGATGACATTTTTGCCTTGTTTATAGCCTCCGGTTATATTTCCCCAACCTGCACCTGCTCCATAGTTGCAGTTGGAAGCTGCACTGTTACCGGCCGAATAAACATGTAAAAGTGTTGGATTGTCATGCAGTATCTGATCACCTGTTTGTGTATCTGTTGTATACTCGTTACATCCCTGACTATATGAAGTTGAAGTAACTAAAACACCTAAAGTTTGGTTTGTTACTGGTGAATTCAATATATGATTATACCCTCCTATATCATAAATATAAATAAAGGCTCCGGATCCCATTCCTTGGATGGTTGGATCAAGATTACCCGCACCCATCAGAATGCCAGATGTCATATCACCATGACTTCCACCTAAACCGGGAGAAGATACATTGCTTTGATCTATCCTACCCGTATAATCAATATGAGGACCAACTGCGCCATCATCAGCAAGTGCAGCAGAAACTCCTGTACCGGAATAGTGTCTGCCCATTGGCATATCGGTGTTGATGGTATTGGATCTATGTAAAGACCTGCCACGAAAATCATCAGGTTCTGATGGTGGGGCTATCGGTTCAACATTTGCAACACATGGAAGTGAGGCAAGAAGAGATATCTCATTGATTGAAGAACTGATCTCAATCCAGTTTCCGAAATCATATCTTTTTCTGATCTGAAAACCATTTTGAAGTAAAGAAGCTGATACAGCATCTGCACTGAGGCCTTTATAATACTTTACGATGAGTATAATTTCTTTTTCATTGATCAAAGCATGCTCTGGATATTCAGCATTATTGAGTGAATTAGAAAGTTTCCAGACAGGATCAATTGTAAGCACAGATCTAACACCTGAGTTTTCAAGTGAACGAAGGTTACTGCTAACATTGATCTGAGCCATAAAAGCATAGTTAGGCATATAACTTATCAGTCTGATGCCATTATCAGCCAACTCTTTTTTCTGTTGATCGGTAGGAATGTTTTCAAATTGGATCAACCGGAAATAAGAATTACCGAATAATTCGTTTCCTGCGACTCTTTGATTGATCAAAAAGTCATTGAGATTTTTTTGAGGAATAAATTTGCCTGATCTAATAAGCAACTCATGATTATTGGCTGCAAATAAGTCTATGATTGAAATGTTGGAAAGCATCCCAAAAAACATAATAAATAAGCAAAATTGCCTGATTCGAAGTTTTAACATCATGCTGGATTTTTGATTTGGTTAGATTGGTCTAAAAATAGCCCTATTTTATTTAAAACTCAAGGTGGTTTCCCTATTAATTTCATTGATCTTTCGCAAATAAAATAATTGAATATCAATACGTTACAAGATTATAGGATTATTCTAATAATTAGGGCTGTGAATAGTTTAACAGTTGTAAAAGAGAAAAAAACCGCAAAGGTATTATGAGTAGGTCTTCAATTTAACTCCTGAATCGTCAGCTACAGCGTATGTAAAGTACTTTATCCAATCGCCGAGATTTATATACCTACTGTCCTCGCCTACCGCTTTGTCTATCGGTAAATGCCGATGACCGAAAATAAAGTAATCGTAATGTTTTGATTTGAGCATGTCATTACAATACACATTCAATCTTTCCTTTTCATCGCCCAAGTACTGATCCTCCGTGTTACCTGTTGCTATTCTGCTTTTTCTTGAAAAATATTGCGCAATTCCAACTCCAATATTTGGATGTATCCAACCAAACAACCATTGACAAAACTTATTGGCAAATACTTTTTTTATGAATTTATATCCATGGTCACCTGGCCCTAATCCATCACCATGACCAATTAGGAATGTTTTCCCAAAATAAATTCTTTCAATTGGCTCAGTATACATTGTTAATCCAATTTCATCAGGCAAATAATCAAATGCCCACATGTCATGGTTACCTGTGAACATTGTAAGCTTTATTCCCTTGTCTGACAATTCGGCTAGTTTACCCAACAGTCTTACATATCCTTTTGGAACTACATGTTTGTACTCGAACCAAAAATCAAATACATCACCTAACAAATAGATCTCACTAGCATCTTGACTAACTTCATCAAGCCATTTTACCAGCATGATCTCTCTTTTCCGGCTACTTACTTTGTTAGGAACTCCAAGATGAAAGTCTGAGATGAAATATATTTTGTCAGCTGCCATTATTTATTCTAATATAACTTTCTCAGTTGAACTGGATTAAACTTCTTGATATCCAATACAAATCTGATTCTATCACCAAAACCAATGTCATTTGTTTCATAATATTTATCGATATCTGCACTCACAAAAAGAGGTAAATATACTTCAAAACCACCTTTGAAAAAGGATAGCATGATTCCTGCATCATACATGATCAAATTATTAATATCAGCATAAACATCCTGAATACCATCATACGTACCTATATCAATAAAGAACCTGATTGGAAGTGGGGTTGGGTTATCTAAGTAGATATTCAATGCTGAATTCCAATTATTACTTTGACCTACTGCAGTTGGGGTTTTGAAACCGCCATCCTTAAGAATGAATTGTCTGCTCCACAGTCCATCTTGCCTGTTCCTGCCAAAATAAAAATCATCATACAGGTAATCATTGCTTCCACTCCAACCATCCATTCTAAAATTGTAGTTAAACTCATCCTCATTGTTGTAAATAAATTTCCCAAGATGAAATCTGATATCTAGCCCTTTATCTTTTTTCGCAAAGGAGAATCGATACTTAAATTCGAAAGCAGCTTTCAAATATTCTGATTCGTTTTCAAGCTTTATCATTGCAGAAAACGGGTCAATAGCTCTGTCATTCCTGTGATTGTAGGAAAGTGATGAGAAACCGAAATACCTATAATTTCTTTCTGGCACATAGTTGTTCTCAATAAAATCATATTCAATCAGTTCACGGTATACTGCCTGGTAATTAACATTTAGCCATGTTGACCTGTGAAAATATTTGTCGAGTTTGGTATACAGGTTTACACCTACACCTATCCGGTTGTATAGTAAAGGTGAATTTCCATACTTAAGCATCACGTCATCTGAAAATTCATCTTCATAAGCAAACCGAGCTACATCAGCAGAAACTTCCACTTGCTTGAATATACTAGAAACATTCTGCCATGTTGCAAGAACATTACCAACTCCTGCAATATTTGAATTTTTAAAATCGACTAATGGAATCAGATTAAATTCTAGTTTTTTTGGAATTAAGGCATGATTGTGAATTACAACTCCTGCCATAAATGAGTTGTAATCATTATATCCAATTGTTGGTAGTATGTAAGCAGATCTTTGATCCTTACCCAAACCGGGAGAAGTGCCAAACTGAACTTTTAATGGTTTAGTTCTTTGACCACTATTGTTTATAGTATTATTATGTGGGTAAGGGTCAGGCAATGGGTAAGGTTCCACAGAAACGGATGAAATTGTACTCTCTGTTGAGATACGAGTTATAGTATCACCAATTGATTTCCAAATTGACTTATCATTTGACAGGTATGCTCTTACAGGCAATTTACTGGAATCCGTGTCAGAGGTTATCACAAAGCCATTGGCGTCTTCTGATATTATTCCAATGTCTGCTATATGGGAACTGTTTATCAATTCATTCATAAAAAAGTCCAGCTCTTTTCCTGTACATTCTTCTAAATAGTTGATCAGGTCCTCCCCTTTTGGATGTTTATATTTCCAGGAATTATAGAATTTATTAAAGCATAGATCAAACAGATCAGAACCCAACCATTCTCTAAGTAAAAAGAATGATAGTCCCGTTTTAAGATAAACAGAATTATAATAAGAGTTTTGTGTATGATCATCTGATTTAAATGATGCAGGCAACTCATTTCCTTCACGAACTGACTTTAAATATTGAAGTTGATATCCTTCAATAATATTTAAAGTGTTTAGCTTAGTAAATTTATCAATGTATGCGGCTGTAATTAAATTATTTCTTCCTTTTAAATCTTCTAAACTATAATTGGCTTGAAAATATACCATTTCAAAAAAAGTTGATAACCCTTCATCCAACCATGGCTCATCTCTCTCATTAAATCCTAATGCAGCATAATTCCACATATGTGCAACTTCATGAGCTATTACATCCTCTAAACTGAATTCGGAAAATTGATCTCCAATTAGTATTAATGCCGGATATTCCATGTTGACACCGCTTATTGAACCTGCGTCTATAAGTGAGATCTTATCATATGGATATTCACCAAATAATTCGGAGTAGGTATTCAAAGATTTTATCAGATATGACTTTGCATTTGTCCAGATAAATTCATTGTAACCTCTCACACCAATTTGAAATTTTATTTCTTTTCCGGATTTCAGTAGCAATTTACCTTCATTAATTTTGAGCTCACTTGTTGCAACCCAAGCGAAATCATGAATATTCGATGATTCAAATATGTATTTCTTGAACTCGACAATATTTGAATCTTTTTTATTTGTAACATTAAATACTGTTTGTTCAATTAGGTTGCCTGTGGAAATAACATCAAATTCTTTATTGCAAATAATGTTGACTTTATAGTTGCCATACTCAGAATAATATTCTCCCTGTTCCAGGTATGGCATATAATGCCAACCGTTGTTGTCGTAAACGGCAGGTTTGGGAAACCATTGTGTAATATAATATGAATCCTTCTCATAACCCATTCGGGATATTGATGCATCTGGCAACTTGACTTTGAATGGTGTAGTGATTTTTAAGCTGTCCCCGGGTAATAAGGGAACTTTCAATTTCACTTTAGAGATCGTATTATCTTCTCCAACATAATCCCAGTTAAGTTGAATCCCATTGCACTCAAAGTCTAAACTGTCAATGTAGCCTCTTTGATTATCTTTTGCGAAAAATGCCCTTGTATTTCGAAGCCTCAGCTGTTGCTTACTTAGCATGCTGTTTCTATCAGCATAAGCATTTGGATATAGATGAAAATAAATTTCAGACAGGGTATCTGTAGAGTTGTTCAAGTATGATACTGATATGGTTCCTGTGATTACTTTACTTTCGGTTTGAAGAAAAACTGAGATATCACAATCCACTTTTTGCTGAAAATATGGCCTCCCTGTTTCAGCTCTTGAAATTTGAGATAGAAATAAAAATGAAAATAAACCTATGATGAGGTGTGCAATACGGATATGACAGTAGTAATTAAATGCCTTCATCAAGTGCTTCCTTTACAAGCTTACTTGCGACTTTTGGATCCGCTTTTCCTCCTGAAAGCTTCATCACTTCTCCCATAAATAATCCAAGCAATCCTTTTTTCCCTGATCTGTATTCAATTACTTTATCAGGATACATAGCCATTGCTTTAGCTACATAGGGTTTCAGGGAATTTGCATCACTTTCCTGAATCAGGTTTAGTTCAATAAGTATACTATTGATATCCTTACCGGGATTTTTGAGCAGCTCTGGGAACAGTTGCTTTGTACCGGCTGTGAAACTGATCTTGTTATTATCAATCAATGCAATGATCTCTGCTATTTTTGAGGATTCAATCGGAAATTCATTTATAACAGCAGCATTTTCGTTAAGATATGATTTTACCGGACCGATCATCCAGTTAGCTGCACTTTTGAAGTTTTTAGTTTTACTCGTTAGATCTTCAAAATATAATGCAAAGTCTTTGTTCTCGGTCAATACTGTAGCATCATAACTTGATAATCCGAATTCTTCAGTATACTTTTTAAACAGTTCGGCAGGTAAAGCAGGTATCAAGCTTCTTATCTTTTCAATAAAGCTCTCGGTAATTATTACAGGCCCTAGATCCGGCTCAGGAAAATAGCGGTAATCGTTGGCTGCTTCCTTTGACCTCATTGCGGTTGTGGTACCTGACACCGCATCGAAGTTTCGTGTTTCCTGATACAATGTTCCTCCCGACTCAAGTACCTCTACCTGCCTTTTAATTTCATATTCAATAGCTCGTTGGACATTCTTGATGGAATTCATGTTCTTCACTTCTACCTTGGTTCCAAATTTCTTAGTCCCTTTGGGTCTCACTGAAATATTTGCATCGCAACGTAGGCTTCCTTCTTCCATATTTCCATCACAGATCTCGAGGTACCTTACCAATTTCCTGACTTCAGTTACAAAAAGGTTTGCTTCTTCACTGGATCTTATATCAGGTTCTGAAACCATCTCCAATAATGCAACTCCGGCTCTGTTAAGGTCAATAAGCGTATTGAATGGATCTTGATCATGAATGCTTTTACCTGCATCCTCCTCCATATGTATCCTTGTTAATCTGACTTTATGATCTGCACCATCTTTGGTTTTAAAGCTTATCTCTCCTCCTGTGCAGATTGGCGTTGTATCCTGCGTTATTTGGTATCCTTTAGGAAGATCAGCGTAAAAATAATTCTTGCGGGCATATTGATTTTCTCTCCTTAAATCACAACCGCATGCCAAACCTAGCTTTATAGCAAACTCAAGCACTTTTTTGTTCACAAATGGTAAGGTACCCGGATGCCCAAGGGTTATCGGACTCACATGAGTATTTGGAGGCGCACCATAACTGGCCGGATCAGATGAATATGCTTTGGAATCAGTGGATAACTGGATATGTATTTCAAGTCCAATTACCGGTTCGTATTTATCTGTCATTCAATAAAAAGCGTGAATTTAGGGTACAAATTTAGCATAAATGTCGGCCCAAAAAACTAGTTCCCTGCCCCTTTTGCATGTAAGTGATATTGGTCACGTCTCAATATGACCTAATTCATTAACATTGCATGGTTGTAATTTTAATTCTATGACCAAATTATTAAAGATTGTTGTTGTATGTTTGATGTGTCTAGGGATAATTTATATACTGGCCAGACTAATTCAATAAATAAATCATGATATGAAGAAAAATATGGGTTCAGCCGACAGAATCATCAGGGTTATACTTGCTGTGATCTTTGGTGCACTTTACTTTACCGGTACTGTGTCCGGGGTATTGGGAACAGTATTGTTGATTTTAGGAGTTGTGTTTCTGATAACAGCACTAGTCCGGTTCTGTCCACTTTATACAATTGTAGGTCTAAAAACCTGCAAATGACATCTTAAGATACATATCTCTTTTCTCTTAATTACGTCATAGCTATCTTTGGGCAAAATGATCATTATGCCCAACAAAATAAATTTTGCCTTTTTTCAACTGGTTGCAGTACTTTTTGTTATTTCTCTGATACTTACATCATGTATTGATTCAGATAATTCTGCAAACTCCAATGAAAAAGAAATATCTACGTCATCAAAATCCCTTGTTAATACTCACGAAAACGAAGAGAAGGCTAATATAGGATTCGGTGATCCTGGTGAAGAGAGAAATGACTCTGTATTTATTATTGGTAAGTATATTTTATTCTTTGGGCCCTCATCTATAGAATTAGAGAATATTTACTCTTCAACTGATATTCCTCCCGGATTTGAATCAAAAGTTAAGCAATTCACTCAGTCATACACTCCTGTTTTAGATAGCCTTCAAAGTACAAATACTTCAATACCTTCATCATTTAGTTCTGCAGCAACTATAAGTATAAAGATGAACAATGGAAGTAAGATGTATTTTAACCGAAAGGATCTAAAGTCAACAGTTGGTATGATTGTCAGTGACGGCCAGCAACCTCCGGTTATAATTACGAATGCAAATAATAAAGAAGATATCGAATCAGGTATAAAAAAGTATTTCATCCTGAATTGAAACAAATATTGATTTGCCTTTATGATAAAGCCAAATTAAAGAACAGTTTTTATGTGCGGTATTACCGGAATAGCATCTTTAATTCAAACCAACGCTAACCTTAAGGCAAAAGTTGAGCAATCACTTGCCTGTTTGGCGAAAAGAGGTCCGGATCATCAGGGTTTATATCAATGCGACAATGTGATATTAGGTCACAGAAGACTTTCAATTATAGACACTTCTGCTTCTGGTAATCAACCCTTCACTGACAGCAGTGGTAGATACACAATAGTGTTTAATGGCGAATTTTTTAATTATAAAAGTCACCGTAAATACTTGCTTAATAACGGTATTAAACTACATTCTAACAGTGATACTGAAGTTCTATTGCAATTATTTATACATTCTGGAATAGAATGCTTACAAAAAGTCAATGGTTTCTTCGCATTTGCGATTTATGATTCAAAGGAAAAGACATTAACAATTGCAAGAGACAGGATCGGTATAAAGCCCTTGTACTACTTTTCTGATGAAACGATGTTTTGTTTTTCAAGTGAGATGAAGGCTTTAGTTGAACTTGGGATCCCCAGAAACCTGGACCGCACTTCATTGGTCAATTATCTGCAATTAAATTATATACCGGGTCCATATTCAATATTTCAAGATGTTCAAAAACTTAAGCCCGGACATTACATACAATTGAATTTAAACCAGAATCATAACCCTGTCGCTGAACAGCCATATTATAGGATTTCAACGACTCTTGATCCAACCTACGCCGGCAATTATACAAAGGCAAGTAATAAACTGAGAGAATTATTGATGGCCTCTGCCGAGAAAAGGATGATCTCGGATGTGCCTTTGGGTGCCTTTCTGAGTGGCGGTGTTGATTCTTCGGTAATTGTTTCACTGGCATCACAGTTTACCAATAAACTTCAAACATTCTCTATTGGATACAAAGATGAGCCTCTATTTGATGAAACTCAATTCGCAGAACTAGTTGCAAAAAAATACAATACTGAACATACCGTATTTAGTTTATCTAACGATGATATTTTCAATAACCTTTCAACGGTACTTGAATACACAGATGAACCATTTGCTGACTCTTCTGCACTTGCAGTAAATATATTGAGCATGCATACCTCGAAACAGGTAAAAGTTTCTTTATCGGGTGACGGCGGAGATGAACTTTTTGCAGGATACAATAAACATAGAGCAGAATGGATGATCAGGAACAGACCGGTTTACAATTTCGGTATTTCTGCTCTGAGTTCACTATTAAAACCAGTTAAAGGGTCCCGTAATTCAAAGGCAGGCAACTTTATCAGACAAATACACCGGTATACAGCAGCCTCTCGTCTCCAAAATGCAGACAGATATTGGCGTCTATGCGCATTCATAGATGAAGTTGAAGTAGATCATTTAATAGATTTTCAATATGATGAACGTGAGTATTTTAGAAGGAAAAGAGATAAACTAATGCCATTTGGGAGTGGAAAATCAATAAATGATTTTTTATTGATGGATGTAAATATGGTTCTGCAGGATGATATGCTGGTAAAGGTTGATATGAACAGTATGTGCCATTCTTTGGAAGTCAGGGTTCCGTTTCTCGATCATGAATTGGTTGATTTCGCCTTTTCTCTACCCGATCATTTTAAGATCAATTCTAAGGGTCAGAAAATGATATTGAAAGATGCCTTCAGGCATGAACTTCCTGCAGAGATCTTTGACAGACCTAAACACGGATTTGAAGTGCCACTGCTAAAGTGGTTTCAGGGTGACCTGAAGACGACAATAGAAAATGAATGGCTGAATAAGGACTTTTTAGAGCATCAGGGTTTATTTAACCTCGATGAGATCACAAACATAAAATCAAAACTTTACTCATCTGATCCGGGTGATACAGTGGCAAGAATGTGGGGATTGATCGTGTTTCAATACTGGTGGAAAAAATATATGGATTAAGCAGATCTTTTATGCCAAAAGTATTACGAATAATAAATCGCCTTAATCTGGGTGGACCCACCTATAATGCTGCATATCTGAGCCGTTACTTGAGTCCTGATTTTGAAACTATGCTTGTTGCTGGTATCAAAGAAGATACTGAAGAGTCTTCTGAATTCATTGTTAAGCAAATGGGCCTAGACCCAGTTTATATTCCTGAAATGCGTCGTGAAATCAATATTTCAAACGACTTTAAAGCTTATAAGAAGATCAATGAATTAATCAGGAAATTCAAACCCGATATTGTTCATACTCATGCAGCCAAAGCCGGAACAATAGGCAGACTTGCAGCTTTGTCAAATAATGTTCCGATAATTCTTCACACTTTCCATGGCCATGTCTTTCACTCCTATTTTAATCCTGTTAAAACAACCCTTTTCAAGAGCATAGAAAGGTACCTTGCAAAAAAGACAACGGGAATCATTGCCATTAGTGAGATACAGAAAACAGAATTATGTGATCAGCATAAAATTTGTTTACCTGAACATGCTTATGTTATCCCTCTCGGGTTTGACCTTTCTAGGTTTCGAGAAAATATGGATAAAAAGCGAGCTGATTTTAGAAGTGAGTTGCATGCCAATCAAGAAGAACTCTTGGTTGGGATCATTGGAAGATTGGTTCCAATAAAAAATCAATCATTGTTTGTAGAAGCTGTGGCAAAACTAAGATCAGAAGGTATCAAGTTCAAGGCAGTAGTAATCGGAGATGGTGAAGACCGGCAAATGTTGCAACAATTATCAGTTCAGCAAGGTCTTAAGGTTTCAGGTCCAAATGTGATTTCTAATGATTACGATATTGTATTTACTTCATGGATACTTGATATTGACAGGGCTCTGGCAGGTTTAGATATTGTTGCCATGACATCTCTGAATGAAGGAACGCCGGTTAGCCTCATTGAGGCTCAAGCTGCGGGTAAGCCTATTGTTACTACCAATGTTGGCGGAATTGGAAATGTAATCCTTCCAGGTCAGACAGGCCTTCTATCGCAATCAGGTGATATTGAGGAATTTATGAGTAATTTACGCAATCTGATACTTAATCAGCATTTAAGAAGTTCATTATCTGAAATGGGTTGGGAACATGTAAAAACAAAATTCAGTTATGAACGATTGATAAAGGATATGAGGGACCTGTACATTCACTTGCTTAAGGATAAGGGCATCTTTGAAGGTAATTAAATGATATTCAGGAGGAAAATTCCTTATTTTTGTCAATCTCTTCAATATAACACTATGCAAAAATCACGTTTTATTGCTTTGTTGGCGGTTGTCCTTTTAATGGGAGGTTGCGGCATCAACTCCAGCATCATGTTCAAAACCCCCAAAGATTACCCTTACAAAGTTGACCAGACCATTGGAAATGTTGAGTACCGGATAGCCACTAATGACATTCTAAGCTTTAGTGTATTTACTAATGATGGATTTAAACTTATCGACCTCACTACCAATGTTACAACATTTTCAGCCCAAGGTAACCAGTCGTTCAATAACACTAGTTCTACCCGCTTCAAAGTTGATGTGGAAGGTTATGTAAAACTACCTATCATAGACCGGGTCAAGGTTAAAGACCTTACTGTTCGTGAAGCTGAAAAGATGCTTGAAGAGAAATATGCGGTTTATTACAACAAGCCTTTTGTTATGCTTGATGTTGTAAACAGGAGAGTAATGGTATTTCCAGGAGACGGTGGTGACGGGTTGGTAGTAACTCTTGAAAATGAAAATACCACTTTGATTGAAGCACTTGCGCTTGCCGGTGGTATCAGTGAACGTGGTAAGGCAAAAAAGATCAAACTTATCAGAGGAGACAGTAGAAATCCGCAGGTTCATTTAATTGATTTATCTACTGTTGAAGGTATGAAGCAGTCTAATTTACTTTTACAGGCAAATGACATTATTTATGTAGAACCAAGCAAAAGAGTTTCAAACGAAGTGGCCCAACAGCTTTTACCTATAGTAAGCCTTTTAACGAGCTTATTGCTCATTTATGAAATTGTGATAAATAAATAATCAGGCTGTTTAAGAATTCATAAATGCCTAGAAAAAAGATAACCTCATTCAACGAGGAGTTTGATCTAAAGCTATTTGTCAACATAGCGAAGAAAAATGCTATCTGGTTTACCCTATTCATTTTTTCTGCAATACTTTTTTCATTCCTATATCTCAGATACACTGAACCTGTTTATGAAGCTTCTGCAGTAATTAAATTATCGGACGAAAATCAGGCTGGGATTGTTCTTGATAAAACCAGTGAGGTATTTGAAAACATCAATCAACTTGCAGGTGATATTGAGCTTATGAGATCCAAAATCATCACAAAAAGGGCTTTAGAGAGAATGCCGGTTGAAATAAGTTACTATGCAAAGGGTACAGTGCTTGACTATGAGATGTATCGAAATTCACCTTTTTCGGTTGAGATCCAATTAAAAGATTCATCTATCTCAGGTATACCATTTTTTGTTGAATTTGAAGATAAAAACAGCTTTATACTGCGATACTCCTATCAAGGGAATAAGAATATTACCAAACCTTATAAACTCAATGAGTGGGTATTATTACCATTCGCAAACTTCAAATTTAAGATCAATGATTTCGATAATATTTCGAACCAACAAATGGAGTTCGAACAAAGTGCCTATTATTTTGTAATAAACGATCTTAATCAATTGGTTAATGAGGTTGTTAAAAGAATAACTGTTACTCCATTGAATTTTGAAGCTAAAACAGTACTTATTAAAATTAAAGAGAATAATCCTGTCAAGGCTGCTGAAATAGTAAATAATATAACTGATGAATTCAACCTTTATGATGTTGAAAGAAGTTCTGAGGCAGCTAATAAAATTCTGGAGTTTATTGATACAACAATTTATTCGGTAAATCTTGGACTCAGTGACTCTGAAAACGCATTGGAGGATTTTAAAAAGGAGAGCAGGATTTTTGATCCCAAAGAATATATTCAGGATGTGAGTGAGAAGATAAATGTATTAGAATCACAAAGAGCAGAGTTGCAGTTTGAGCTTTATTTATATCAAAAAATGAGGGCGGAGATCAATGAAAATGAAGAGGTCAGCATTTTCCTTGTTCAACTTACAGGAATTAATAAAGATGGCTTGATAAATAATGAACTTGCTGCTTTGCATGACCTCTTAAACGAAAGAGATCAATTGTTAGTTCAATCTACTACCCAAACTGAGATATATAAATCTATTCAACTAAAAATAGAAAGCCAGAAGAATTTGTTGGTCAAGATTATTGAAAATGAAGAATCCACTTTAAAAGCCAAGATATCGAACTTGGATCAGCAATTGAATCAGTGGGAATCAAACTACTCTACACTTCCAGAAAAGCAAGCTGCTTTTGGACGATTATCTCGTTTGTATGCGATAAATGAAAAGTTCTATGCTCTGCTGCTTGAAAAGAAGGCAGAATTTTCAATTACACGCGCTGGTTTTGTACCCAAGAATATTATTCTTGAAAAAGCTCAACCATCAAATGTCCCGGTTTCACCTAAAAGATTATTGATTATAAGTACATCATTGATAATTGGATTTGTTGCAAGCTTTCTACTTATTATCACCAGATATTTATTTCACGATGAAATAGGGATAATTGATGATATTGAGCCCTATACAGATGCAGCGATCTTAGGAATCATTCCTAAGTATAAAAGGGAGATTCCCATTTCTCAAATGTTGGTGGACAAAAATCCAAAATCAATCATTGCTGAAGCTTTTAGATCAATAAGAACAAACCTGCAATTTATATCAAATGAACAAGAGTCTAAGATCATAGCAGTAACATCTACAATATCTGGTGAAGGAAAGACTTTTAATGCTATCAACCTTGCCGGTGTAATTGCATTTTCAGGTAAAAGAGTAGTGATCTTGGATTTAGATTTGCGGAAACCAAAAATTCACCTTGGATTTAATGTTGAGAATAATCGTGGTGTTTCCACTTTGCTTATTGGCAAAGATTCTCTTGAAAGTTGTGTAATTAAAAGTTCAATAGAAAATTTAGATTTTATAACAGCAGGACCAGTCCCTCCTAACCCATCTGAGCTCATAATAAGTAAAAAGATGGATGAACTTTTGGATCACTTGAAGACAACATATGACATTATTATTATTGATACTCCCCCAGTAGGAATTGTTAGTGATGGAATACCCATGATAAAAAGAGCAGATTTTCCTATATATATATTAAGAGCTAATTATTCTCGTAAATTATTTATCCATAATATCAATAAACTGATCAATGAAAGTAAAATTGAAAAGTTGTCACTTATTTTGAATGGTGTTGATCTTGCCAGACTTAAGTACGGATATGGGTATAACTATACATATAGCTACGGTTATGGTTACGGTTACGGATACACATATGGCTATGGATATGGGTATTACGAAGAAGATATGAAAGAGCCTACTAGGATTGAAAAGATCAAGGCATTCTTGTTTAGAAAAGGTTGATCCCTAAATATGGATATCAAACGATTTAATATATCCGGATTGATACTATTTACTCCAAGGGTTTTTAAAGATTCAAGGGGCGAATTTTTCGAATCATTCAATACACAGATTTTAAATGAGATTGATGGAAATCCGGAGTTTTGTCAGGATAACCAAAGTATTTCACATAAATATGTATTAAGAGGTTTGCATTTCCAAAAACCTCCCTGGGAACAGGGTAAGCTCGTTAGGGTTGTAACGGGAAGTGTACTAGATGTTGCAGTTGATCTGAGAAAGTCGTCTAAAACTTACTTAAAGCACGAAGCTGTCCATTTGTCAGAATCAAATAAGGGTATCTTTTGGATTCCTCCTGGGTTTGCCCATGGTTTTATATCATTGGAAAATAACACCACCTTTCTTTATAAATGTACTAAAGCATATAATCAAGAATCTGAGTCAGGGATTCTCTGGAATGACCCTCTGTTGAATATTAATTGGGGACAATCCCGTCCTATTATTTCTTCAAAGGATATTGAACTACCGGAGTTAAAGGATATTGTTAACCCATTTTGAAATAATTGTAATGAAAATATTTGTTCAAGAAAATTATTATCTGCTTGTATATCTTTCATTCTTTATATGTTCGATTGTATTTTCATTTCTAATAAACAGCCTTTTCCTAAGGTTTTTTAGAACTCTTGGCATTCGGAATAAAAATGATGGTACAATAATCAGATGGGGTACAATGTCAAAACCTGCTGTTGGAGGAATCTCATTCTACATTTTATTTCTTTTGGCAGTAGCTTCTTATTCTTTTTTCTTTAGTCCTTCACAGGCTTTTTATAACTCAAAATTCGTCGGACTATTACTATCCATGGCACTTGGTTTTGTGATTGGACTTGCAGATGATGCTTACGACACTAAGCCCTTTTTAAAATTTTTCATTCAGCTATCATGCGCTGCAATTATGATTGTTTCAGGAATAAGTATTGACTTGACATCCTCCACTATATTTAATTATATTCTTACTGTTTTCTGGGTTGTGGGTATTATGAATTCTGTAAATATGCTTGATAATATGGATGGAATCACCGCTACTGTCTCATTAGGCATTGTTCTAAATGCCATCTTGATCATTGTACTTAATCATGATCTTGAAAGTATGCATCTTATCATTCTTGTAGGTGTACTTTCTGCACTACTTGGGTTTTTATATTTTAACTGGAATCCTTCAAAAATGTATATGGGAGACACCGGCAGTCAATTTTTGGGAGCATTTCTTGGAGCAATTGGAATTATGTATTTCTGGCAGGATAATTACATGTTATCCCATGTGTCACCAGCCCGACAATTTACATTGGCAGTAATGGGTTTTATCCTTCCAATCCTAGATACAACAGTGGTTGTGACTAACCGATTGTTAAAAGGACAGTCACCATTTGTTGGAGGGAAAGATCATACTACACATAGCTTGGCATATATGGGGTTATCTGATCGACAGGTTGCATTGGTTTTTCTGACATTGTCGATCGTTTCAATTTTCCAGGTAATTTTTATTGAAAGGTTCATTATTGAATGGACACATACTTACACGATATTATTCAGTATATATTTCTTGACTTTACTTTTTTTCTTCTTTTATTCAACAAGACACTCAAATGCTTCTTTATTAAAAGAGTCGAAGAAAAAATTACGTAACATTAAAGTTACATGAAGAATTATATCATCTTTTTCTTTTCAATTGTAGTTTCACTAGCTCTATCATTCATTTATTCAGAATTAAAATTCAAAGATGAAATTGCAAGAATGGATTGTCTTTCATCGCATTGCAGAGCAAATGCAATTGATTTACCTAAAAAGGTATTTTATGCAAACGCACTAGATCTATCAGCCACTTTTAATTTAGGTGAAAAAATGGGAAAGGAGATTCACATTAATACATAATGGATTTTAAATTGATTTCGGAATATAAGCCGACAGGTGACCAACCCGAAGCGATCAAACAGTTAACTGAAGGTGTACTAAGGGGTGATCAGGCTCAGGTTTTACTTGGAGTAACCGGTTCAGGTAAGACCTTTACCATGGCCAATGTTATACAGAATACTCAACGGCCAACTTTGGTGTTAAGCCATAATAAAACCCTTGCAGCACAATTATATGGTGAATTCAAGCAATTCTTTCCTGAGAATGCAGTTGAGTATTTTGTCTCCTATTATGATTACTACCAGCCAGAAGCATATATACCTACTTCAAATACATACATTGAGAAAGACCTTTCCATCAACGATGAAATTGAAAAACTTAGGTTAAGTACTACCTCATCTCTTTTAAGTGGCCGTAGGGATATAATCGTTGTTTCATCAGTTTCATGCATCTATGGAATTGGTAATCCTGCTGATTTTACACAAGGAATAATAAGGTTGCAAAAAGGTCAACAGATAAGCAGAAATGCATTTCTTCATAATCTTGTACAATCACTGTATTCTCGGTCAGCATCTGAATTTGTGCGCGGAACGTTCAGAGTAAGAGGTGACACTGTAGATGTTTCTCTTGCTTATTCTGACTTTGCATACCGAATTTCGTTTTTTGGAGATGAGGTTGAAGAACTTGAATCCATTGACCCTACAAGCGGAAGGACAATTGAAGCACATGAGCATGTAGCAATATTTCCAGCAAATATCTTCATAACTAATCCTGACAGACAGTTGAAAGCCATCTGGGAAATTCAGGAAGATATGGTTAATCAGGTGGATTATTTCAAATCGATTTCGCGCCCACTGGAGGCAAAGCGGATTGAAGACAGAGTGACATATGATCTTGAAATGATCCGGGAACTGGGGTATTGTTCTGGCATCGAGAATTACTCCAGATATTTTGATGGCCGAAGAACCGGAGATAGGCCATTTTGTTTACTTGATTATTTTCCGAATGACTTTTTAATGATGGTAGATGAAAGTCATGTTACTGTTCCTCAAATAAGAGCTATGTATGGTGGCGACAGATCAAGAAAAGAAAACCTGGTTGAATATGGCTTCAGACTACCCGCAGCATTAGACAACAGGCCTCTTAAATTCGAGGAATTCGAGAGTATAATAAAACAAGTTGTATATGTAAGTGCTACCCCGGCTGAATATGAAATAGAACAATGCGAAGGTATAATTGTAGAACAGGTTATCAGACCTACAGGGTTACTTGATCCGATTATTTATGTGAGATCCAGTAAAAATCAAGTTGATGATCTCCTTGAAGAAATCGATGAAACAGTAAAAAAGAGAGAGCGAGTACTAGTAACTACTCTCACAAAGAGAATGGCAGAGGAGCTTACAAAATACCTTACCAGATTGAAAATTAAAACCCGCTATATCCATTCTGAAGTAGATACACTTGAAAGAGTTGAGATATTAAGAGAGTTGCGTCTGGGAGATATTGATGTGTTGGTAGGTATAAATCTTTTACGTGAAGGATTGGACCTGCCTGAAGTATCTCTTGTTGCTATTTTAGATGCAGATAAAGAGGGTTTTCTTCGTTCAAACAGGTCACTCACGCAAACCGCAGGCAGAGCTGCAAGAAATATCAATGGAAGAGTTATTATGTATGCCGATAAAATTACTGACAGTATGCAACGAACCATTGATGAAACAAATCGAAGACGTGAAAAACAATTAAAATATAACGTAGACCATAATCTAACTCCTAAAAGTCTCGCCAAAACAAGGACTGAAATATTATCACAAACCACTGTGGCTTCTTCTAAGAAATTAAATGAAAGGGAATATTCAGAAACTATAAACCAGAATGATTTAGCTGCTGACCCGGTTATTCAATATATGAATTTAGAGCAGTTGGAAAAAATGCATAAAAAGATAAAAAAGCAGATGGAAGAATCTGCCAAAGAACTTGATTTTATGGAAGCCGCAAGACTGAGAGACGAAATGTTTCAACTTGAAAAAATAATTGTGCAAAGAAAGGAATGAACTCAATAACCCCTACCCTTTTCGTTTTCACTATTACTGCTTATCTGGTAAGTATTGTAAGTGCAATGTTATTATCTTTTGTGCATAAAAAGTTGAACTCTGCTTTTGGTTGGTCAATCCTGATTATCCACATTATGTTTGGATTAATGTGGCTACTTACCCAAATGGTGATTGAAGTTAGGTCTGGACTATTCAATTACTTCTTTGTTTTGTATTTCTGCACTGGTATTATCCTTTCCAGCTATTGGCTATGGGTCAGAAGACATATTCTAATAAAGATATATTCCATGATATTTTTAGTATCTATCATTTTCTTTATTATTTCCCCATCACGGGTCATAGGTTTTGTTGCAACTGGAAATTACTTGACCATAGATCCTGAAAGATGGAATATAACTCAGAACTACTATCTGATTGAGCAAGAAGGAATTGATGAGATAGCAAGCGGCCATATCAGGTACAAAGTAGTAAGAGAGATGGGTTTTTTTCATAGAACATTGAAAAGGAACATTGACCTTCCATTTATACCCGAAAGGGTTGAATTGGAATTATTAGTGAAGGATTCTATTATCATATTCAATTCATTCAATTTGAAGGAACGGGCTAGAATTTCGGTGGGACTGAAAAGTAGTCCTGGGAAAAATGAAATAACCAGAGTGATAAAATAGTTTCCGGAATATGGGAAAACTTAAACAATGTCGAAGAGTACTGATAATAGGTGGCGGGTTGTCGGGAACTACACTTTCATACTTTTTAAGTTTAAATGGAATTGATAGTACTATTTTGAACACCAGTTCCATAGGAGCTGCTAGTAAAGTTGCAGCTGGTCTCATTAAACCAATAACCGGTAAGAGAATAACCTTATCCTGGAATGCATCAGAATTTATTGAATTTTCAAAAGATTTTTTTCAATCATTGGAAAATAAATCGGGTATAAATTTGTATTCTGAAATGAATTTCCTGCAATTGTTTAAGACAATTGGTGAAAGAAATGAATGGCTTTCCAGGTCATCAATTGACAGTCTAAAACCTTTTATATCAGATATTGCAATAGGAATTGAAAAAAATTCAGATATTAAGGCACCATTCGGAGGTATATATTTAAAGCATTGTGCGATAGTTGATCCTACTGCTTACTTTGAAGCAATTTATTCAGTAGTTGCTGCATCAGCGACCATAATTGATGAAAAGTTTGAGGCTGATAAACTTGTATTGGATAATAATGGAGTTAGATATGAGTCTGAACAGTTGTTTGACCGGATCATTTTTTGTGATGGATACAGAGGCTATTTAAATGGATACTTTTCAAAAATCCCATTTAAACCTGTAAAGGGTGAGCTCATCAGTATTGAATGTGATGATTTACCTGATGAACTGATTATTGGATCAGGAACACATTTAATTCCAAAGGGGAAAGGTCAATTTCTCTTTGGAGCAACTTATGACTGGGATGATATGACACCCTACCCTACAACTAATGCTAGAAACCAGCTGATTAAAAAGCTTAAGAATATCATCGCACATGATTTTATTATTACCGGACATTTTGCAGGAATAAGACCTTCTGTACAGGATAGACGACCTGTCGTTGGTTTCCTTGATGAATTTCCTCAGGTAGGAATTTTTAATGGTATGGGCTCTAAAGGCTATCTTATGGCTCCTATGTTGGCTAAACATTTTTCACAACATATTCTGGAAGGCACCCCTCTTTTCGAAGAAATTAGTTTGTCAAGATTTTAAGTATCCAAAGCTTTATCTATCCTTCTTATTCTTTGTAAAGTTGTAGGATGACTATACTTAAAGAACACACTAAGTGGATGAGGGTCCGGGTTGCTAAAATTCTTACTGCTAAGTTTTAATAGAGCACTTTTCAATTCAGTACCATATGATGTAAGTGCAGCATACATATCTGCTTCATATTCATGCTTTCTGGAAAAGTAATTAAACAGTGCTCCAACGATCAATGAAAATGGACTATAAACTATACCAAATGCGAACAATGCAAGTTCTATTGTATTGATTTCAGATCCTAATATCATACCAACAGTTTGATTGTCTATAAACCATGCAAACAACCATATCACAAAAGCCAACTGCAGCATTCCCTGAAACAAGCCTTTAGAAACATGGTGGTGCTTATTATGCCCAACTTCATGTGCAAGTACCGCTACAATCTCATCATTATTGTGAGAGGATATTAAAGTGTCAAATAATACTATTTTCTTTTTAGGACCAATTCCAGATAAAAAGGCATTAGCCTTTGTAGATCGCTTTGAACCATCCATTATATAGATATCATGAACTGGAAAATTATTTTGATGGCAATAATTTTTGATCGCAAATTTGAGGTCACCTTCTGGCAATTTTTCAAGCTTATTAAACAATGGCAATATCAATGGAACATATATCAAATTACCTACCAGCATCAATATTCCAATGGAAAGCCATGTATAGACACAGAATGTACTTCCGGCTGTTTCATACAAGTATACAAAACCGGATATCAATATACCTCCAAGAATGGATGCAATCACCGTTGTTTTTAGACAATCAGAAATAAACAATCCCGGTGTTACTTTATTAAAGCCGAACCTCTCTTCAATGCTGAATGTTTGATATATTTCAAAAGGAAGGTTGAGTAGAAATGATCCAATGGAGATCACAGCAAAAAAAGATAGTGCTGCAGGAATACCCGGTGAAAATAATTCATTCAGGTATTGATCCAGTTTACCAAATAGTCCAGTTGCAATAAGGGTCACAACTACTATCAGAGAAAAAGAATCGGAGAGAATAGAATTTCTAAATGTCAGTTTATGATATTTTAATGAATTCTTGTACGATTCTTCATCATAAATATCTTTGTATTGATCGGGGCGATTTGCTTTCCACCTGTTATTATCTAACACCCTGATGATCTGATTTATCAGGTAATTGAAAAATACAATAACAACAAGTAAAGTTAGACTCATATAATTAACTCAGTATGTACCGGCCCTTTTCCGGAAAAACCATTCAAATCCTATTAACAACATGATAAGTGCAAATATCCATTTGATATTAATAATATCATCAAGACTCTTATGTGAGTAGCTTATAGGTTTGAGTTCCTCATCGTTTAACAATAAACTGGCCAAAGTGTTTACATATCCTGGATAAACCATTGTTCCACCTGATCTCATCGCAATGGTGTTTAGCAACTGATGGTCAGCAACTGTTTCTGACAGTTCTGCCTGTAATGGGGTGATACTGAATGTTCCTTTTTTGTTATATGAGATTCCAGACAATACAACAGTGGTTTGATATTTATATATACCTGGCTCAAAAATCCCTGCATTCAATATGTAGTTCTTATTGGATCTGCTGAATGTAAAATCAAAATTATCACCTGATTCATTTGTTAATGTAAGTTGAATATCAGGATCGTTTACCAATTCTCCTGTTGCATTTGTTAATTCCGCTTCAATTATAATTGGTTCCGATTCAGTATATTTATTTTGTAAATATATCTTAAAGGGTTCTTTTTGAGAGGTTGATATCAGATACTGTACTGATTTCAAAATGAGAGAATTTACAATTGGATTTTTTATACCATTGCGATATTCATATAAATGCCACTTCCATAAACCTTCTCCGGCAAGTACAGCCATCCGATTTGTATTAGAACCGCTGTAATACAATAACGGCATATCAGTATTTACACTTCCAATTTTTTGTCTTAACAGGATGCTGACATCTTGTTTTGGAAGATAATTTCCAAAAGGGTTGGTCAACGGTGGGTATTCCACGAGCTGACTATATAATTCACTTTCATAGCTGAATAATGAAAAATTTGGGTTTAATATCGCTTGAACCTCATTAGTGTTGTTTTTATTATCCTCAATCGTAACTCCACCTATATTAAAATTTAAGATTGAAAGTTGAGTTTGGGAACCTAAAATGAAAAATGAAGGAATACCAGCCTTTTGTAATGACTCGAACATCCCGGTTGCCGGGTATCTGGCAGAAGGTAAATTGTGAAAAATGACAAGATCATACTTGCTTATATCCTGATTAAAATCTGATATCAGATAACGCGACACTTCATAGGAAAGAGAAGTTTCGAGGATGTCTTTTAATGTGGATATATCTGGGTGAGGTGCATTTGCTAAGACAAGTATTTTTTCTCTTTTATCAATTATGTCAACAAAGAAGTCTTGGTAATTGTTCCTGATATTTTCTTCCAGATCTAATACATCTAATTTTATCTTGTAATGGTGAGTCCCGCCTGAATTTGCATCAATGTAAATGATCTCAGGCTTTGAATACGATTCTGAATTTATGTTAAGCTTCTTTGTTAGTAATACCTTATCGCCTTCAAATAGAGTAAATCCTAGTTGTTCACCCTTTGCATCATTGGCATTAATAAGAATTTCTACAGGAAAAGAGTTGCCGAGCAACGCTGTGTTATTATGCCTTACTCTGGCAACCTTGACATCTCTTTTTACAGTTGTATCCCCCAAAGCAATCACGTGAACGGGAACAAGCAACTTGCCATATTCATACACAGGATTCAACCCTGAATTATACAAGCCATCACTTGCCAGTATCACAGATGCTAAATTCCTGCCACCAAACCTGGAATTAAGCTCAGGTACAATAGTTGATAAATCGGTTGATTTATCCTTATAATCGGCTGTATTACCAATTTTAAAACTACTGCCGGTTAAATAATATCGGATATCAAACCTGCTACTAAGTTTCTTAACAAGATCATCAATTGTATCAGTGTAGGATCCTTTAATAAAAATACTATCTGACAGATACACTGAAGCTGAATTATCCTGCACAATGGCAATAATTGGCTTTTCTGTTTCCGTTCGGGACGTTCTTAACATCGGTGAAAGCAAAAGAAGGCAAATCATAGTGACTGAAATGGAACGAAAAAGCCACATGAGGGTGAATTGCCAGTAACCGTTTTCACTGATCGACCTGTCTCGGAAATACAATAAAAAGGCATATAATGCCCCTGCTAAAAAGCATACAGGTACTAGCCAGGGTGAACTATCTATAATTAGATCCAAGATTATTAATTTATTAGTCCACAAATATACGATTGTGTGGCCCCTAAATGATAAAAGACTGGATTTGTCATGTTATATTTGCCTTTATGATCCTTGAATGTATAGGAATTCACAAATATTATAAATCGCTTCATGTTTTGAAGGGAATTGACCTTAGTATCCAGGAATCAGAAGTAATAGCTATCGTTGGTCCATCCGGAGCAGGAAAGACCACTCTTTTACAGATCTTGGGTACTTTAGAATTGCCAGACAAGGGAATGGTCAAGTTTGAGGGGGAAAATATAAGTGAACTTTCTACAAGAAAATTAGCAGGAATACGCAATCAGAAGATTGGTTTTGTATTTCAATTTCATCACCTGCTCCCTGAGTTTTCAATCAAAGAGAATGTGGCATTACCGGCTATGATAAATGGAGTCCCTAAAGATCTTGCTTTGAATCAGGCTACAGAACTATTGGATTATTTTGGTTTGATCAATCGAATTGAACACAAACCCTCAGAGTTATCTGGAGGTGAACAACAACGTTCTGCTGTTGCAAGGGCATTAATTAATAAACCCAGAGTAGTATTTGCGGATGAACCCTCAGGAAACCTTGACTCTGCAAATGCCAAAGATCTTCATGAATTGTTTTTTAAATTAAGGGATGATTTCAAGCACAGCTTTGTGATTGTGACCCACAACGAGGAACTCGCCGGTATGACAGACAGACGACTTCACATGGCAGATGGACTGATAGTTTCCTGATTAATGTAGGATAATCCTGTATTCAGAATATTCTGCCATTACCCCTATTGGTATCATAGCCGAGTCGTGCATTTCTGCTTCAGTCATGAGTTTTTGAAACTCCCCAAGAATTGCAGGGTCTATTGAAATCAAGAGTCCTCCGCTTGTCTGTGGATCTGCTAGAATCTTTTTGATTTCATCAAAACCGGGGTTTATTTTATCACCATAACTATGGAGATTCCTGTTTGTCCCTCCAGGAATGCATTTCTGATCTACATAGTGATACAAATTTTCAATAAGGGGAATGTTCCCGACATTCAGATGAGCTGAAGTATTGCTACCTGTTGTCATCTCGACCAAGTGACCCAATAACCCAAAACCAGTAACATCAGTCATTGAATGGACTCCATTAAGTTTAGCAAGTTTCTCGCCTACAATATTAAGTGTGGTCATCCATTTGATTGAATTCTTAAGATCCGTATCTGAGATCAAATCCCTTTTAGATGCAGTTGATAGAATACCAAGGCCCAAAGGTTTGGTCAAAAAGATGAGATCACCGGGTTTTGCAGTATCATTCTTTTTTAGATTGGTTGGATGAACCAACCCATTCACTGATAGTCCAAATATTGGCTCAGGTGAATCAATACTATGACCTCCTGAGAGTGGAATACCTGCCAATTCGCATACATCAACAGCACCCTGTATAACATCTGCTGCTATTACCGGATCGATCTTATCAATAGGCCATCCTAATATAGCGATGGCCAGTATGGGCGATCCTCCCATTGCATAAATATCACTGATGGCATTTGTTGCAGCTATTCGCCCAAAATCATAGGGATCATCAACAATTGGCATAAAGAAATCAGTTGTACTGATCAGAGCCTGATCTTCGCTTATCATTAAAACAGCTGCATCGTCTCTGCTTCCGTTACCAACAAGAAGTTCCTCTCTTGGTGCAACACCTGATACTTTTTTCAAGATAGAATCTAGCATGGCAGGAGATATCTTACATCCACAACCCGCACCGTGACTAAATGATGTAAGCTTTATTTTATGTTCGTTTATCATATATTTTTGTGATTAAGGATTGTATTTCGCACTCTGATGTAGCAACATTTCTATAACTTCATCATCGTTACCATCAGCTGCATCAATAATTCTGATATTGGCTTTATCACGCAATGAATTACCATATTCATACTGACGATCATAATATTCGATCATCATTTCTAACCATGAATTAAAGTCATTGTTGTTTAAATGTTCTAATGCTACCTTCAAATTATTCGGTCCTAGCCTCTTTTTGATCTTGATGGTACAATTTCCAAGTAACTCATTGCTATATACACCATATTCTTTTGTAATCTGTTCCTTCCTTTTTAGAACAGACCTGTCAAGCTCGATCAAGGTTGAACTGCGCATGGATTCAAATATCGGTCCAGGAATGATACATGTTCCGATGGATCTACTTTCATTTTCAATCCATATTGGTTTAGAGGGATCCAGTTTGTTCAGGTTTTGAGCCAGTTTGTTTTCAAACATTTCGATAGATGGCTGTGGTTCCATTCCTAATGCTCCAAATGCAGAACCTTTGTGGCTTGCTAAGCCTTCCAGATCAATTACTTGCTCTCCCAGGTCAATCAATTTATGTAACAGACTCGTCTTGCCACTTCCGGTTTTACCACCCAACACTAAAAATTTATAGTCTTTATTCAGGGATGCTAAAACCCAGTTTCTGTAAGCTTTATATCCGCCTTTCAAAACCACAGCATCAATAGCAGCCAACCGCAATATCCATTGCATGATTCCACTACGCATGCCTCCTCGCCAACAGTAAAGGTTAATATGATCATTCACTGAATGCTTACGGATATCAGAAATCATCTGATGAAAATCAGGACCTGCCAATTCAAATCCTTTTTGTACTGCTGCTACCCTGCCTGAACGCTTGTATAATGTTCCTACAACTTTCCTGTTATCATCATTAAGAATGGGAATATTGATGGCACCCGGAATATGTGCATGAGCATATTCAGATTCACTGCGTACATCGATACATTCGTTTTGGGTATGCTGTACAAAATCTGCAATATCAAGTGTATGATGGGTATCACTCATACCTGCAAATATACGCTTGTGAAGCAGCTTTGCAGATATATAAAGGAAATTGAAACCTGAGGTTATTCTAGTTCAGGGAAGGGTCTTCAGGAAATTCTGCCATGCGGGCATATTCTTTACCCATACTGCGTAGCACTTGCTTCCACAACATTGAAGGGTTCTTGTAAAAAGAATAACTCATTGATCCACTGGAAATCAACCATGCATGTTCCTTTAGCTCCATATCAAGCTGATCATTATCCCATCCCGAGTAACCGGCATAGAATCTTATCTGGTCAGGAGTGACTGTACCTGAAAGTATCAGTTCCTTCAACTGTTCGAAACTGCCTCCCCAATACACGCCATTCATAATCTCACGACTTCCTTCCAATTGCTCGCCTATAGTATGGATGTAATATAAAGTATCAGTACTCACCGGACCTCCAAAGTATAATGGAGCATCAAAAACTGGGAAATCATCAATAGCATCATTAACAGTGATGTCGGTTGGTTTATTTAAAATAAATCCAATTGATCCTTCAACATCATGTTCGCTCAATAGTACAACAGACCGCTTAAAATACATATCTGCCAAAAATGGTTCAGAAATTAAGATCAGTCCTGCTTCGGGTCTAAAGTTTGATTCATTCATAACGCCCTCCTTTGGTTATATATTTGAACGTATTGGAAATGAGAGGTTGAATGGTTTTATTTGTTTTAATTACACCTCAGGAACATCTCCATTTTAACTTCAATATGTTCCAATATCATGCCATTACCCTACTTTTAACAAATATCTGCAGCTAAATGGTTTATAATCACATTGATTTTATTAAAATTTGAACATATTCTTACAATATGTAAACAAAACTTCCCTATTGTATGGAATTTGTTACAATACACAAGGGATAATCACCTTTGAATCAATTACTTAACCTATGAAAGAAGTCAATAAGATCATTAATAAACTCAGAAAAGATTATGATAAGGATCACTTGAATGAATCTAATCTTGAATCTGAACCATTAAAGCAATTTGGTAAATGGTTGGAATATGCAATCAGCTCAGGTGTTGAGGAACCCAATGCTATGAACCTGGCTACGGTAAGCAATTCCGGGAAACCAAGTTCCAGAATTGTATTACTTCGTAATGCCGATGAACAGGGACTTGTATTTTTTACAAATTATAATAGTCATAAAGGTCAGGATCTTGACACTGGAAATCATGCAGCAATAAACTTTTTTTGGCCAACAATCCAGCGCCAGATCAGAATTGAAGGGGTTGCTGAACGCATAGATATCAAGGAATCTGATGAATATTTTGATTCCAGACCTCTCGAAAGTAAAATTGGTGCATGGGCATCAGAACAAAGTGAAGTGCTTTCTTCGAGGCAGGTGCTTGAAGCTAAATTCGCTGATTTAGAAAAACAATTTAAAGGAAATGTTGTTTCACGACCAGAGCACTGGGGCGGATACAGGCTTATACCCGATTATTTTGAATTTTGGCAAGGACGAATGAACAGACTGCATGACAGGATAGCCTATAAACTTATCAGTGGGACCTGGGAAATTACCCGTCTTTATCCTTAATTATTAAGTTACATGTTATTTCGTATTGCTATTATTTTGGTGATCCTTTTTCTTCTGGATCTTTATGTTTTCCAGGGTGTAAAACATCTTACCAGAACCTTAAATCCTGCGAGCTCAAGATTTTGGAATTACCTCTTTTGGTTCGTAACCATCTCTTGTTTTGCTATAATAATTTCATCTCAACTTTGGGAATGGAGGCAATGGCCACAATGGCTCAGATCATATTTGTTTGCTTTCGTTTTTATAACCTATCTATCAAAAGTATTCATGGTAGCCTTTCTTTTGATAGATGATGTTTTGCGTGCATTTCGTTGGACATATCAAAAGTTAACAGGAGCAACTCAAAAGAATATTATTGGTGATTCTGTCCCTTCTCAAGTTGGCATTTCAAGATCTGATTTTTTAGTTCGTGTTGGAGCTATAATTGCAGCCATTCCTTTTGCAACGTTGATAATGGGCATGATGAAAGGAAAATACGAGTATCAGGTCCGTAAATTCAGCTACAGGTCGCCAAGAATACCAGATAGCTTCAGAGGCTTCAAGGCAGTTCAGATCAGCGATCTGCATCTTGGAAGTTTTTCTGATAGTGAGCCTCTGGAACGGGCTGTAGAGATGATAAATGATTTAAATCCGGATGTGATATTTTTCACCGGTGACCTGGTAAATGACAGATCACTGGAAATTGTACCCCATATCAATACACTGAAGAAATTAAGTGCCAAATTTGGGATCTATTCCATCCTTGGAAATCATGATTATGGAGATTATTACAGATGGAATTCTGATAGTGATAAGTTGAATAATCTTCAGCATCTCAAAGATCTTCAAAGATCATTAGGATGGAAGTTGTTGCTAGATGAAAATGAAAAATTGATCCTAAATAGTCAGCATATTACGGTTGCCGGTATTCAAAATTGGAGTAGCAGAGCTAATTTTGCCAGATATGGTGATTTTGATAAAGCTACCTCTGAAATTGACAATGATAGTTTTACCATTTTACTATCACATGATCCTTCTCAATGGAGAAGTCAGGTTGTAGATCATGACACTTTTATCGACCTTACTTTATCAGGACATACTCATGGATTCCAATTTGGTGTGGACATTCCAGGATTTAAATGGAGCCCAGTTCAGTATGTATATAAAGAATGGGCGGGAGCTTATTCTACAAAATCAAAGACACTTTATGTGAACAGAGGGTTGGGATTTCTGGGCTACCCAGGTAGAGTTGGCATATTACCTGAGATCACTCTTTTTGAGTTTAATAATTCTGAGACATTGTCCATTCAGGCGGTTTCATAAATAGCATCAATTGCTGCTTGAAGCTTATTTTGATGAGCTTTCGAGACTGGAACCAGTGGCAGTCGTAAATAATCCTCACAAATTTCCTTAATTGACAGTACAGCCTTGATCCCGGAAGGGCTACCCTCAGAAAATAACATTGGAATAATAGAACTTAATCTGTAATGTATCATTCTTGCTTTTTCTGTTTGTCCTTTCAAAGCTAACCGTGTCATTTCTGAAAACTCTTTTGGAAAAGCATTAGCCACCACTGAAATAACACCATCGGCCCCACTGGCTATCATAGGTAAGGTTAAAAGGTCATCACCTGAGATTGTAAGGAAACTTTCAGGTGTATTGTGAATGATATTCATGATCTGTTCAAAGTCTCCGGAAGCTTCCTTAATGCCAATAATATTCTCAAACTCATTTGCAAGCGAAATTGTAGTTTCGGCACTGATATTACTGCCAGTTCTGGAAGGAACATTGTATAAGATTACTGGTAATGGTGATTCGGAAGATATAACTTTGTAATGTTGGTATATGCCTTTTTGTGTTGGTTTATTATAGTAAGGTGAAACAGATAAAATAGCTGACACACCTGAAAGATCATATTTTTCCAAACCTTTCAATATTTCATTGGTATTATTTCCGCCGAGCCCTAAAATAACAGGTATTCGACCGTCAACTGTATCAACCACAAAATCGAGGATGGCCATCTTTTCATCTGTACTTAAAGTAACAGATTCACCGGTAGTTCCAAGGGGAACTAAATATTCCACTTTCCCATCTATAAGGTGTGTGATCAATTTTTCAAGACATTTAAAATTAATACTTCCGTCTTTATGAAATGGTGTAACTATAGCTACGCCTGTACCTCTAAGTTTTTTGGTGGATATCATTTTTTATTTTATTTAAGTAATGCCTGGTTTCCTTAAGATAATCGTCAAGGTTTGTAGTATCATCTACACTAAGCATCATGTCATATAAATTTGTACTCAATTCATCATACCTTCCTATTTTGAATAGAGCTTTACTTTCTGAAGCAATATATTTTAATGGGATAATTCGATTAATATTTAAGCAAATCAAAATATCATATTTTGTATTTATAAAATTTTCAACTATAGGTCCGGATGGTTTAAGTTTCCAATTAAGTGTCTTTTTAGTAAAAAAATCAAGCCCAAGTTTAACAAATCTGTTTGTTGGCAGGTCTTTGTCGTTTATAAATCCCAGTGCAAGCACATCTTTATGATCAGCACGAAGCTGCCTTACAAATTCTTTAACCAATTCATAACTTTCTTCTTTGGTTGCTTCATATAAGATTCCAATTGAATGTGCTCTTTCAAGTGATATGAAATCGGCATCTCTCTTTTTGAGAGCACCTTCTTTATAAAATAAGTAACTGGCCACTTTCTGGCGAAAACCTTTGCTACCCATTTAACAGATTCAAAAAATCTTTCTCAGTAATAATCTTTATATCCAGCTTAGCAGCTTTCTCACTTTTACTAGGGCCACTTTCCTCTCCTGCGACAAGGTAGCTTGTTTTTGATGATATACCACTTGATACCTTACCACCATTTAACTCAATTGTTTCCTTCAATTCATCACGGCTAAATTTAGTAAACTTACCTGAAACCACAAATGTCAATCCTGATAGTTTGTTGCTCATTAGTTTCACCTGTTCTCCGAGATCAAATTGCAAACCATTATCCTTAAGCTTAGCAATTAACTCAAGATTTTCAGGTTGGGCGAACCAATGCTTTATACTCTCAGCAATTTTTTCCCCAATCTCAGGCGCATCTTTCAATTCTTCTATTGTGGCTTCACGGATCCTGTCAATGGAACCGAAATGAGTTGCAAGTTTTTTAGCTACAGTTTCACCTACATATCTGATTCCAACCGCATATAACACTCTTGGAAATGAAACTTCTTTTGATTCCTCAATTCCCTTTAGGATCTTAGATACTGATTTTTCCTGCAGACTGATTTTTTTTTGGCTCCCATTGCTATCAAGAGTCTTTTCTAAGCCTATTATATCAGAGTGCTTTAGCAAGTAAAGATCAGCTGCATCCTTTATAAGCCCATGATCATAGAACATTTCAATTTTCCCTTCACCCAAACTATCAATGTTCATTGCCTTTCTTGAAATAAAATGTTCGATCTTTCCTTTTATCTGAGGCGGACAAGTCGATTGATTTGGGCAATAATGAACAGCTTCACCTTCGAGTCTGATCAGCGTAGTATCACATTCTGGACATTGCACAGGGTATTTTATTGGTTCTGCAGATGGATCTCTGTGCTTCAAATCAACTGATGTGATCTTCGGAATGATCTCTCCTCCTTTTTCCACAAACACATGGTCGCCTAATCTGAGGTCCAGCTTCTCTATTTGATCTGCATTATGTAGTGAAGCTCTTTTTACAGTAGTTCCTGATAATTGAACAGGTTTGAGGTTGGCAACCGGTGTAATTGCTCCAGTTCTTCCAACCTGATATGAGACAGAATTTAGGATAGTAGCAACAGATTCAGGTTTATACTTATAGGCAATTGCCCATCTTGGCGATTTAGCAGTAAACCCAAGTTCAGTTTGTAACTGGTAGTTATTAACCTTTACAACTACGCCATCAGTCTCAAAGGGAAGCAAAAACCTCTCGGTTTCCCATTCTTTTATATAGTCCAGTACACCTTGCAAATCCTTAACTTTTACAATGTATTCTGAAACTTTAAACCCCCATTTACGGGCAGCCTTAAGGCTTTCATAATGGTCGCTGAATGGAAGATCCTTGCCTAATAAAAAATACAGAAAACAATCTAGTTTTCGTTTAGAAACTATTCTGGAATCCTGCATTTTCAAAGTTCCGGAAGCTGCATTCCTTGGATTTTTTAATAACTTCTCTTTAATCTCTTCTTCATCAAAACCATCCTCAGTTAATTCATCATGAATTTCTTTGTTGATACCATTAAAGACTGATTTGGGCATGAGGATCTCCCCACGAATTATGAACTGATCAGGATAATCAGAATTATGAAGTTCAAGAGGGATACTCCTTATAGTTTTAACATTTGTGGTAACATCGTCTCCTTGCTCGCCATCTCCTCTGGTTACTGCCTGTACTAATTTGCCCTGTACATACTTCAAAGAAATAGCTACACCATCAAACTTCAACTCACATACATATTCAAATTTATCACCTATTGATTTCCTGACTCTGTTATCGAACTCAGTAAGTTCTTCTTCGGAGTATGTATTACCTAACGAGAGCATGGAATAATCATGCTTTATAGTATTGAAACTCTTGGTAATTGTTCCGCCTACCCGTTGTGAAGGTGATTCTGGCGAAACAAGATCAGGAAATGCTTGTTCAAGAGTTATTAATTCTTCAAGCATTTTATCAAATTCAAAATCCGAAATTGAAGGTTTATCCTGAACATAATATTTATAATTATGCTGATTTAGAACTTTGGTAAGTTCGGATATTTTCTTTTTCGCCTGTTCTTTTGTCATCACATTATTATGCACAATAAAACAAAAAATGCATCAATCTATTTAGGATATTGTATAAATTAACATCATCTATTAATACTCGCAGCAAATGTATAATCTAAGGTATCCAATTGGCGAATTTGAGTCGCCAAAAGTCTTAAATTTAGTTCAAATTAACACGGATATAGAACGAATAGAACGACTTCCTTTACTTGTTAAAAATCAATACATTAGATTCAATAATAAAAATCTGCAGGACCCTTATCGACCCGATGGCTGGAATGCTAAACAACTTATCCACCATTTAGCCGAAAGCCATATGAATGCATACTGCAGATTTAAGTTGGCACTAACTGAAGAAAAACCAGTCATAAAGCCTTATGACCAAAACAAATGGTGTGTTACCGCCGATAATGAATTGACCTCACCGGAAGTTTCTATTTCAATCCTTGTTGCACTACATCAAAAGTGGACAACACTTTTACGTTCAATGAATGAAATTGAATGGGGGCGTACCTTTTATCACCCTGAATATGATATATTGATACCTCTATATGAATCGGTGGCTCAATATGCATGGCATGGAGAACATCATTCAGCCCACCTTCAGTTGATACTGGATAATAATTGATTTTAATGCTCGATACCTGTTAGCTTTCAATGAATCTCAAAAGCTCAGACCTGGAATTTTGAACATCTTGGTCTTTTATAGAAATTGAAGCATTGGTATCAGTGTTTTCGTAACTCTCACCAAATAGTTCACTGAGAACACTTATACCATCAATTGCTATATCTCTTGATAATTGCAAACCCGCTTCGATCAATGAAGCGTCCACCAAGTCATCTGAAGCTTTAATTACCATAAGCCGGTTCGATTGTAGTTGAGCTTGTGTTTCTTTGATCTGCTTTTGTTTTTTAATTATGTAGTACCCAAAACCAATCACCAGAATAATGGAAATAATGGTTCCCCATGTTGTGTATGTTACTTTTAAAGAGGTTACTTTATTATGATTCAGTTCTAATTCCTTAATAGTAGCATCAAGGTTATCGATCCTAGATGTTTCTGAGTTTTTAATTTGCATGTGAACTGCTTCAAGACTATCAATTGTAAATCGGGCAGCAGCCAATAAATATTTTTCTTTGAAAAATAAGAAGCTTTCATATGTATCTGCAGCATTTTTAAAGTGATTTCTGTTGCTAAAACCATACGCAAGTTTCTGGTAAGCTTCACACCATAAAGCCAATGTAACCGGATCATCAGTTGCTGTGCTACTACTGATCCGCTTCAGATTCATACGACAAGTATAGAGTTGTTCAACTTTGGAAGCATTTTCAATATCTGTTATTATGTTTTGAAGATCTGTATTTGACGATAAAACCGTCCCAGATGATAACAGGATCATGACAAAAACCAAATTGAAAAAGTATTTGAATGGTTTCATATCATGTTTTGATTGAATGGGAACCTCATGATAAAATCAGAACCATCGCCTTCATCAGACTCTACCATTAATTCACCTTTATGTAATTCAGTCATGATCTCATTACATTTTGTAAGGCCCACTCCTACTGAATCCACTCCAGGTTTTCCGGAATAAAAGGCATCGAAAATATTGTCAAGTTCCTTTTTATTAATTCCAACCCCATTGTCCTTGATCCTAACTTGTATAAACCTTGGAAGTTTGCGAGACGTTATGGTAATTGTTGGAGTATATCCCGGTAAATCTTTCAGTGCTTTCTTTATAACAGCATCAGTGGCATTACTTAGTAAATGAAATAATACGAACCTGACACGTTCTCTATCTAAATGCACTTGAGGTAATATATCTTCAAGGTCTTTTACTATTACAGGAGCGACATCTGCTTTCTTATAACTTATTATTAGCAAAGACATTTCTTCAATCAACTCATTCAGATTAGATAATTCAAATTGAGGTTCAATATTCATTTTATCTGAAAATTCAGAAGCTGCATTGATTGCATTTATGGATGATTTTACCTTATTAAGAAAATGAACAGCCTTACGGGGATTCTCAAGCTGTCTTGATTGATGAGAAAGATCACTTAAAGGTTTTAGATTTAAAAGTTTATTGGCGATTTCATTGAAAGAACCGAATCTTTCATGCAGTTTGGCCCTTCCTTCCGGAATCCAATTTAGTCTTTCCTGAACGAATTGCTTTTGTTTTGCAGACACTTCAAGTGCCTTCTCTAATAGGGATAGCCTCTTCATTCTATTGAAAAGCAGAGAGGAACCTATCCCCATGATCAATGCTATATATAAAAGTGCTTTTCTGGCAAGAGAACTGTTTTCCGATTCAATAGTTCCAGACTGAGATCTTAGCTCTGCTATTCTGGACTCTTTTAATCTGATGGAATCCTGCCGCTTCTTTTGTTCAATAATAAAAGATCGTACAGAATGCTGAGTAGCCGATACTTCTTGTTCATTGATATCATTTACCATGGCCTTATGGTATGATTTTAACGATTCAAGTGCTAGATTGTTCTTTCGCTTAGCCAAATGATCTCTTGCATCACTTCTCAATTTGGTCATTTCTTGAGTTTGCCGGCTTAACACCGAGTCTGACCATGATACTGAGTTAGAAAAACTAAGAATAGGAATTAAAAGAATAATCCCTGAAATGATAATTCGATCTATCAAAATCCTAAATCTTAAATGTCTGAAAAACATGAGATTGACAAATATAAATAATGAGAGATAATTTACCCTTTAAATTTATTAACATCCGAAACTAGTATTTTTCAACTTCTGATCTTAAGAAAGCGATACTTACCTGACATATCTTTTGAGACCTCACAATACTTAAATCCTCTGTCAGCAGCCATTTCACATATTAAATCAGTATAGGCCGGGTTGCTTTCAAAATATAATGTTCCGGATTCAGACAGATTATTATAGGCAAAATCTACTATTTTCCTGTAAAAGATCACAGGGTCATCATCAGGGACAAAAAGTGCTAAATGAGGCTCATTTTCTAACACCTGCTTATCAATAAGATGTGATTCTTTAAAGGGTATATATGGTGGATTACTCATTATGATGTCAAACATTTCATTTAGCGAAACTTCATCCTTCAAAATATCAGTCACTTCAAAGGCTGCATTCAAACCTTGATTTTTAAGATTTTTTCTGGCTAAGGATACCGCATTCTCACTGATATCAAGTCCGAAAAGGGAGTGATTCTTCAGATTAGCACCAACTGCAACTAACAAGCAACCAGAACCACATCCAATATCTAAAATATTTAAGCTTCTATTTACACTCCTTTGATCTTTAATTATGATATCTGCCAACTCCTCTGTTTCCGGCCTGGGAATTAGTACAGAATTGTTTACTTCAAGTTTCATTCCATAGAACCAAGCTGTTGAGGTAACATATTGAACCGGAATTCCTGACTTTAACTTAACTAGTCTTTCATTCAGGATATCCAATTCCGAGGTAGTAAGCTGATTTTTTTTAATGCGGCTAGCTTTACCAGGTTCTATGCCCAATGTATCTTCTAGTAAAATTATGGCTATCAGGGCAGATTCTTCCTTTCCATACAAAGATGAGATAGAATCTTTTGCAAGTTCCATGAATTCATTGACTGTCATAGTTACATTAAACGGTGAAGGTAAAAAAGGAGTACATTTGAATGGAAGATTTTAGATGCTTCAAGACGAAAATTTCATGCAACGATGTTTTGACCTGGCAATGATTCCGGGGTCAAATGTAGCTCCAAACCCTTTGGTAGGTTGTGTAATTGTACGTCAAAATAAGATCATTTCAGAAGGTTACCATCAGTACTTTGGAGGTCCACATGCTGAGGTTGAAGCCATTAAGTCTGTGCAGGACGCTGGAAAATTAACTGGTGCCACCTTGTATGTTAACCTGGAACCATGTTCCCATCATGGAAAAACTCCACCATGTGTAAATTTGATATTAGGTGCAGGTATCAAACGAGTAGTTATAGCTAATTCAGACCCAAATCCTCTTGTAAACGGTAATGGTATCCGTATACTTCAGGAAAATAATGTAGAAGTACAAATAGGGGTTCTTGAGAAGGATGGTGAATTCCTTAACAGGAGATTTTTTACCCAAATTCTTAAAAAGAGGCCTTATATTATTTTAAAGTGGGCAAAAAGCAGTGATGGGTATATCAGCAAAATGATAGATGGATACCCTGTTCAAACACAAATCAGCAATCCGCAATCAATGGTCCTATCCCATAAATGGAGAAATGAAGAACAAGCTATTTTGATTGGTCATCATACACTTAGTGCAGATAAACCTACACTTACCACTCGACTATGGCCAGGTAAAAATCCGCATAAAGTGGTCATAGCAAGTTCCCCTCTTTCTGAAGCTGATCAAACACATCTTAAAAATAACCCCGGATTTAATGTAATTGGTCTCCAAAATGGGCAAAATAGAGAATCTTCTTCACAGCATTTTGTAGCTGAGACTGACCCTGGTTCAATTTGTAAAGTTCTTAATGATCTCAATTTCTCTTCAGTCTTAGTTGAAGGTGGTACCAAAATTCTTCAATCATTTATCAATTCAGGACTTTGGGATGAATGCAGGATAATTACCAGCAATATGAATTTACATTGTGGAGTTGAACAACCGATAATGATGAATAAACCCGCCTATAGAAACACTCTTGGGAATAATATCATTGAATACTACTTTAACTTTGAATGATCTTCATTTATGGAATTTTATGTGGTACTGAATATCATTGCTTCCACCTCCCTATTTCTGCTATTCAAATTTTTCACGAAAAGAAATATTGATACACGTCTGGCTATTGTAATAAACTATCTCACGGCTTCTTTTTGTGCATTCATATATCTGAATAAACCAATTATTCATAACGAGCCGGAACATGTTATTATATCAGCAGTTCTTGGTCTTTTATTCGTTTCTGTTTTTTGGCTAATGGCCAGAACAGCTCAAACTGCTGGAATAGCAGTGAGTTCTATATCTTCCAAAATGTCAATGATCATTCCCGTCATGGCCGGTATTATGCTATATAATGAACAGCTAGGACTTATTAAGGCGTTGGGCATGTTGCTTGGTTTAGCTGCTGTTTATATGAGTTCTATAGGTTCAAATCAAGCAATCAAGGTCAACAGAGGAATACCATTTGCTATTATGCTTTTCTTGGGTGCAGGAATGATTGATACAGCCATAAAATTCATTCAACACTCCTATGGAAATCGTATGGAGATTAATCACATCAGTTTGTTGATCTTTCTTTTTGCCGGATTATGGGGGATTTTCTTCTTTTTAGCAGGCCGCTTTACTATTCTGAAGCTGAATCTTCTTCACACGGTCCTAGGTGGGTTGGTTCTTGGGGTTGTTAATTACATTTCAATTATTGCATTATTGAAGGCATTAGAAATGCCAGGGACTGATTCAGGAGCCATATTTGGCTTGATCAACATTTCAGTGGTATTATTATCTTCCCTGCTTGCATGGATGATCTTCGGGGAAAAATTTAACCTGCAAAAAAAGATTGGTTTGGGATTAGCTATAATTTCAATAGCTGCCCTCTCCTGGTCTGTTTAGATGGATAAAGACAGGTATAAAGGGATAAAGGAACATGTCTCTGGTGAATTCAGGGAAAAAGGCAGTAGATTCATTGCTCATGCATTCCCTCTCGGTGATGAAACCGTTATCAAGTCAATAATAAGCGAACTTAGAAAAAACCACCCAAAGGCAAACCATGTATGTTTTGCCTATATAATTGTTGAAAATGGGTTAAAAAGTCACTTTAGCGATGATCGGGAGCCATCAGGTTCGGCCGGAAAACCGATAATGGGAGCTTTGAATTCAATGCAACTTTCCAATGTTTTGGTAGCTGTTGTAAGGTACTTTGGTGGGACAAAATTGGGAATACCTGGACTAATTAAAGCCTACCGGGAGGCAGCAATAAACGCCCTCAATAAAGCAGATATTATTGAATTCATTATTCACCGATCTATTACAATAGTGTGTGCTCACCGTGATATTAACGAAGTATTCAGAATTGCCAATAACCTTCAGGGTATAGTTGAAATTATGGATTCAAAGAATACAGGCATAACGATCAGTTTAAAGGTTCCGGCAGCTTCTATTAAAGAATTGTTAATTCAACTTAACAGCACATATCCATTAAATGAAAATCTGAAAATACTGAAAAATTGATAAATGCTAATTCAACTACTTAACTGTTTCAGAATGAAATCTGGTGCAACCATGGGTTTCATCGTATTTTTATCAATAAAAACTAAAGTAGTTGCTGCTTTATTTATCAGTGAACCTTCCTCATTATACGTTTCATATTCGAATTGAATTCTTGCCCCAGGCAATTGAGGAATTGAAGTTCTGATAGTTAAAAAGTCGTCATAATATGCGGGTTTTATGTACTTGATCTGATAGTCAAGCACTGGAAGCAAGATTCCACTATCCTCTAATTTCTTATATGAAACACCTTTGCTTTTTAAAGCTTCTACTCTGGCAACTTCAAAATACATTGCATAATTGCCATAGTACACATATCCCATGCGGTCAGTTTCACTATACCTTACTCTAATTTTTGTTTCAAATGAATTCATATCTTCTTTGCGTTATAACGGATTGTGTAACAATTTTGACTGTCAATGACACATGTTGTTTACTGCATTATCATAGTGTACATCATATTTTAATTTATCAGCACTCTGCAATTTGGTATCCTGAAGATAAGATAATACAATAGATCTTTCACTTACAAAGTGTTTATTAAATCCTAAACATAAGGTGGTGTTAAACCTGAATAATAAATACGATATTTATCAATCTCATTCGGTTATTTTACATCAAAATAAATCGCTATCTTCCTACGTGGAATTTGGGTGGTCAATTTTAAGTTTTGCATGCAAAAACCCTACCAGTTTATAATACCCAGATCACTAAAAAAACTCTCAGAAAATTCGCTAATTATATTGATTTTTATTTACAGACTTTTTTATATCTTGAGGGGCTCCAAAAGGCCGTAAAATCGGGGTGGTAACTTGCATCTAAGTTTTTTAAAAATCAAGAGTAATTAAATTTTTTTTTTATTTTTTTTTCAAGAACATTTGCATAATTATACCAAGCGGGATTTTATAACCGACTGTTGAACAGGGATTAAATTTTAAAAGTTAGGATACGATAAAAAGATATGCAGAAAAGTGATGAGAAAACCTTAGAGATTGTTTGGCAAAACTGTCTCAAATTGATAAAAGATAACGTAACATCACAAAACTTTAAAACCTGGTTTGAACCTATCAAACCTGTTAAGCTTGAAAATACGATATTGACCATTGAGGTACCCAGCCAATTTGTTTACGAATGGCTTGAGGAACATTATCTTGACCTGCTCAGAAAGACCATCCGCAAAGAGCTTGGTAATCAGGGTAGACTGGAATATTCCATCATTATGGATAATCCCCAGAGCAATTCTCAGCCCTACACGGTTCGATTCCCGGGTAAAACCAGTAATAACCTGAAAAACCCTTCGGTTGCCATGCCTCTGGATATCAGCACTACTATCAGAAACCCATTTGTAATACCGGGGCTGAAAAAGCTGGACGTTGATTCTCAATTAAATGCAACTTATTCATTTGAAAATTTCATTGAAGGAGATTGTAACCGACTGGCCAGATCAGCAGGTTATGCTGTAGCCAATAAGCCGGGAGGTACATCATTTAACCCGTTGCTGATCTATGGTGGTGTAGGCCTAGGAAAGACACATCTGGCACACTCAATAGGAATTGAGATAAAGAACAACTTCCCGAATAAAACAGTTCTTTATGTTCCCTCCGATCGGTTTATGCATCAGTTTGTAGATGCCGTAAAGAACAATTCTCAAAATGACTTCATTCACTTTTACCAAATGATCGATGTTCTGATCATTGATGATATACAGTTTTTGGCCGGTAAAGAGAAAACACAGGATGTTTTCTTCCACATTTTCAATCATTTACATCAGAATAACAAACAGATCATCCTAACTTCTGACAAGGCCCCTGTTGACCTTCAGGGTATGGAGCAGCGTTTGCTTAGTCGCTTCAAATGGGGGTTATCAGCCGATCTGCAGACACCTGATCTGGAAACCAGGATAGCGATCCTGAAAAAGAAAATGTATGTAGACGGAATAGAGTTGCCCAATGAGATCACCGAGTACATTGCCATGAGTATCACAAGCAATGTTAGAGAACTGGAAGGTGCATTGATATCAATAATAGCACAATCATCTCTTAATAAGAAACCTATAACGCTTGAATTGGCCAAGCAGATGATAGATAAATTCGTGAAAAATACTGTTCACGAAATATCAATAGACTTTATTCAAAAGGTTGTTTGTGACTACTTCGACTTGCCTCTCGAGGTTTTGAAATCAAAGACCCGAAAGCGGGAAGTAGTGCAAGCCAGGCAGTTAGCTATGTACTTCTCGAAAAACCTCACCAAGTCCTCACTTTCCAATATAGGGATACACTGTGGTGGTAAAGATCATGCAACGGTTCTTCATGCCTGTCGTACCGTAAATAACCTCATGGAAACCGATAAGAAGTTTAAAACCTATGTCACTGATATCCAAAAAAGGATACAGGTTCACGAAAAATAAGTGATCCGGATAAAGGTTTTAAGATGTTGGAATAATCCAGACACTTTTGTGATCATACAAACTCAATTTCTATGAAAGTTCTGATGGTTTGTCTAGGTAATATCTGCAGAAGTCCTTTGGCAGAAGGTATTTTGAGATCTAAACTGTTAAAAAGTGGGATAGCCATTGACGTAGATTCTGCAGGAGTCAGTGACTATCACACGGGTGAACAGCCTGATAAGCGTGCCATTGAAGTGGCTGATGAATTTGGTGTTGACATATCTTCACAAAGAGCCCGAAAAGTTCAAGATCAGGATTTTACAGAATTTGACCTGATACTTGCGATGGATAAAGCCGTACTTGAAGACCTGCAATTCATTACTCAGTCAATTGATGTCACCTCCGATATAGAATTGTTTTTAAACTATTCCGGCTTGCAGGATCCAGTTGATGTACCTGATCCGTATTATGGTGGACATCAGGGTTTTGTAGATGTTTACAAACTTATTGAGAATGCCTGTGAACGAATAATGGATCGTTGGCAAATGATGGACGTGGGATCATGAAATCAAAGTCGGGAACCCTTTTCATGCTTCCTTGTACTTTAGGTGATATAGATGTTTCCGCAACCATTCCGGCTGGAACTATAAAAGTGATTCATTCTTTAAAGTTGTTCATTGCAGAAAATTCAAAATCTGCAAGAAAATTTCTTAAATCCGCAAACCACCCTTTACCACAAAATGAGATCGTTGTTAATCAGATCAATAAACATGATCCAACAGAAGGTGTGCCGGATGCAATGCAGATGCTGACTTCAGGAGTCGACATTGGGTTTTTAAGTGAAGCAGGACTACCAGGTGTTGCCGACCCCGGCGCCATATTTGCCAGAAAAGCCCATGAATTAAACATACCTGTACACAGTTTAACCGGTCCATCATCTCTGTTATTAGCTTTATCTGCATCCGGTATGAACGGACAATCATTCAGTTTTCACGGGTACCTTCCCAAAGAACCGGAAAAGCGAAAAGTTCAGATCAGACAGTTAGAATCAGATTCCAAAAAAGAAGGCTCCTGCAAGATCTTTATCGAAACACCATACCGGAATCGTGCACTTTTTGATAGTATTATAGAAGTGTGTGGTGTTGGGACATTATTATGTGTCGCAAGCAACCTTACACTTGAAGATCAATACATTAAGACTTTGAGTATTAAGAGCTGGAAGAATAACCCTCCTGATATCAATAAAAAACCTACGGTGTTTATACTGGAAGCTCAATGACCGTTGGAAGGGTCAACGACCATCGATAATATCTATTACCTCGATGTCAAAAACCAGTGTGCTGTATGGGGGTACTTCACCAACATACCTGTTTCCAAATGCGAGATCAGAAGTGATGAAAAATCGAGCCTGACTGCCTTCATTCAGGTAAGGCATACCTTCCTCCCATCCTGGAAGTACCATATTTTCGCCTAATACAAATTTGAAGGGTTCCTCCTTCCAATCACTATTGTCAAATATCTTTCCACCCAGTAATGCTCCTGTGTATTTAACTTCGATGGTATCTCCATTTTGTGGGAATCTTCCCACACCAACCCTATTGATTTGATAATACAACCCATTCTCAGTTGGTGAAAGATGAAGGTCTCGTTCAGTAAAATAGGCTTCTAGTTTTTCAAACTCAGCCTCGCGGCTCTTTATATCTGTGACTTTTTCTATGGAGTCATATACAGACCTTTTTATGAAAGATTTCATCTTAACTCTGAATGTTAGATCTGATCCAGGGGTAATGTATTGAGGTGTTTTGCTGAAAAAAGTTACTTGGAAAATGGAATCTGCTGGAACTTTAAGGATTACACTATCACCAGGACTCATCTTAGCAAAGCCTTCTTCTACACCTCCTGCAAAGGTAGGCTCAACCAGTTTTACCAGAAAAGAGTCGCTTTCAGAGTTTGAATCAAATAAGATTGAATCTTTTGAAGTAGAGTATGCGAGGTGTAAAACCATAATATCATCGATTTCCGGTGAATCACCGTCCTTATCAATAATGAATTTATAGCGTAATCCGGAATCAGTAACCTTAAAACCATCAGAATCATTGCCTGTGCAAGCAACAAGATATATGACCAAAAATCCTAAAACTGAGATACAGTAACTTTTCATATTATTTGATTATTCAACTTTAACCAACTTAGTATCAACAACCAAAGCTTCGTAGTAACTTATTTTATTACCATCACCTGTAAGCCCATAAGCCAAATGTGCAGGTATTATCATTAACGCCCTATTTCCTTCATACATGTATTTGACAGCTTCCTGAAAGCCGCTAGCAACTTCAGATTTATCTAACTGAAACTTAAGCAGTCCTGTGCTATCTGAATTATAAATTTCCGTTCCATCCAGTAATGAGATCTTATATTCCACCTCAACAATATCATCTGTTATTGGCTTAATTCCTGTCTTGCTGCTATCATAGATCATATATCTTAAACCTGTTGGAGTCAGGATCATCTTATATCCCCGTCTGGTCAGATAAGCCTCAATCTCAGCAGACTGATCCTTTACTATCTTTTGATTGGTTCTGATAAGGTCTTCGGAAGCAGGTAGTGATTGCTCGCGGTCTTTTTTGGGGTTTCTTGATGAACACGAAGGAATCAACAGCAGAACGTTTGACAGGATCGTTAAACCCACCAAAACCGTGAATATTTGCAATGGATATGGTTTATGTCCTACCATTTTTATCAGAGCTCAGTATTTAGTAGTAAATCTTTTAAGCTTGGAAGTATATCCTTAAACTTCTGTATTGTATCATCTAATGAAAGCGTCGATCTTCCGCCTGCTGCATTAAGATGTCCACCACCATTAAAGTGTTGTGCAGCGATGTCACGAACCGAAAAATCAGCTTTAGATCTGAACGAAATCTTGATTATTCCTTCTTGCTCATAAAAGAAGGCCGCCATTACCATGTTTTTCACTGCAAGAGCATAATTAACAATTCCTTCAGTATCACCGGTTTGGTTTCTGAACTTGCTCTGTTCTTCCATGGTAACAGAAATATAAGCAACTCTCAATTCAGGCAGGATCACCAACTTGTTTGAAAGACAATAACCAAGAAATCTGGTTCGGTTGGCACTAAATTCATCAAAAACACGGTCGTGAACTTTATGGCTTTCAACCCCAATAGCCATAAGTTCAGCAGCTACCCTGAGTGTATCGGGTGAAGTTGAACTAAACCTGAAAGAACCTGTATCAGTAACTATTCCGGTATAAAGGCATTCACCTACCTGCTTGTTGATTTGAGATTTGTTGAGTTTGATAAGAATATGATAAAGGATTTCGCAGGTAGCACAGGACTTTTGGAAAGAAAAGTTTAATTCACAAAAATTATCAGGTTCTAAGTGGTGGTCAATCAGAACTTTAACTGCAGTTGATCGAGAAATTACTTCAACTAGCTTATCTAATCGTTGTGGCTGATTAAAGTCCAGACAAAAGATTAATTCAGCCTTTGAAATAGCTTCTTCAGCTTTTTGAACATTCCTTGGATAGATACAAACTTCATTATTACCAGTCATCCAATGCAGAAACTCCGGGTAATCACTTGATGTAATAACAAGAGGCTCATGGCCTCCTTGTTTCAGGAAATTATACAAGGCCAATGATGATCCCATCGCATCGCCATCAGGCTTGTGATGAGTGGTGATAATTACTCTTTTGGGCGTTGCCAGCATTTCTGAAAGTCTGACAAAATCTGGAATATCTAGGTTTGGAATCATATCTGCTAAGGGGCGCAAAAATAAGGATTAATACTCCTTAACAGCTAATTCCCTCATAATTGATGTTCCTTACAACCGAAAATTGATATACCTTTGCGCTCCAATAATCTAAATAAATCAAGGTGGCAACTAACATCACTTTTACAATGATCAAACCAGATGCTGTTCAAAATGGACATATGGGTGCGATCATAGACAAAATTATCAAGGCAGGCTTTTCGGTAAAAGCCTTGAAATATACATGGTTAACCCCAGATCGTGCTGGTCAGTTTTATTCTGTACATGCTGAAAGACCTTTTTATAATGACCTCGTAAAGTATATGTCTTCTGGTCCTATTGTAGCAGCAATACTTGAAAAAACAAATGCTGTGGAAGATTTCAGAAAGTTGATCGGAGCAACTGATCCTTCAAAAGCTGAACCAGGCACCATCAGAAATCTTTTTGCCAAATCTATAGAAGCAAATGCTGTTCACGGATCAGATAGCGATGAAAATGCAGCAGTTGAAGGTGCTTTCTTTTTCAGCGGACTAGAAAGGTTTTAAGATCAGGCAACTTTAATTGACCGGATAATTATTTGTCCAAGTTCTTCATTCAGCTTTTCTACTACCTGAACTCCCATGCTGTTCAACTCCTCTCTGAGAGGTGCTGATGTTACCTTTACATGCAATATTCCATCACGGAATGAGACTTTCGTAGTCCGGTTCAATATAGTTGGTGGCATCACATTTTCCCATGCATGGACAACCTTGACCTCATCATAGCGCGATCTCAACCGATACTTATCAATAATAGCGTTAACCAGCTCACCAACAGTAGCCAGATTCTTATTTGAATTACTATAGCTCATGCAGTTGCTGTTCAGTTTGTAATACTTTTCCATCCGAAACATGAAAGATCTTATGCTTTACCTGAACCTTTTGAAAAACTGATGAAAGTTTTGTCTCACTGGTATCGGTAACGAAAAGTTGACCAAAACGATCCTGGCTTACCAACTCCATCAGTCGGGATACTCTGTTGTCATCCAGTTTATCAAAAACATCATCCAGTAACACCATGGGTTTTGAATATCCTATTTTTGAAAGGTATTCAAACTGAGCCAATTTAAGTGCAATTGTCACAGATTTTTGTTGTCCCTGAGAAGCATATCGTTTTACAGGATATCCATTGATAAAGATCTGAAGATCATCTTTGTGAATTCCAAGAGTGGTATACCTAAGTTCTATATCTTTTTTAAGGTTCTTTTCCAATGCAGCTTTAAAATCTTCATCACTCAAAGATGATTGGTATTGAAGGTCAGTTGATTCTGTACCACCACAAATGAAATTGAAACTTGCATTGAATAATGGCTGAAACTCATTGATGAATGCGGTTCTTTTTTCGTAAACAGGGCCTGCCAATTCCACAAGTCTTTCGTTCCACAGATCAATTGTACCAGCATCCATAAATCCTGATACAGCTACTTTTTTGAGCAGCGCATTACGTTGGAGCAATGCCTGATTATAACTCATAAGTGTGAACAAATAGCTTTTGTCTACCTGAGAAATGATCCCATCGATGAACCTACGTCTTACATCACTCCCTCCGGTAATTATTATATGGTCGTTTGGACAAATAACAACCACCGGAAATCGTCCAATATGCTCGCCCAGTCTGTCATATTCGGTCTTATTTACCAAAAACTGTTTTTTCTGTCCTGACCTCAAAGTACATGACACGGTATCAAGGCCCCTTTCGGTAACAAATTCAGCCTGAATGTGAAACATTGAAGCATCGTGTCTTAAATTCTGGGCATCGGTAGTGCTGAAATAACCCTTGGTCATGGCCATATAATGTATGGCTTCCAACAAGTTGGTCTTACCACCTCCATTTGAACCGGTAAAGCAATTTACATGCGGATCAAATGTCAATGAAGCTTCTTCGTAATTCTTGAAATTGAGGAGTTCTATTTTCTTCAGAAACATACAAAGCAAAGGTAATGATTAAAGATATCAGCAAGTACTTCAGAACCTATATAGCCAGATATCTCAAAGACTTAAGTAAAATACCGAAGCTATTGTAAAATAACCAGTTATAAGTCATATATTGGTGTGAATAACTTTGAATAGGGAACTGGTGTTGACACCCTTTTTTCCTAAATTTGTGAAACGTTCAAATCCGATTATATGGAAGAAGATGATGAGTTAGAGAACCAGGACGAACTCAATGAGAATATACAGTTCTCGGTGAGTCGGTTCGAGGAAATGATAAAGAACCAGGATCAGTATTTTTTTGATGTAGATGCTCTCCTAAAAATAATAGACCATTATATAGATAAAGGGGAACCAGGTAAGGCTCTCGAAGTTTCAAGATATGCTGAAACCCTCCATCCGGCTTCAGTAGAATTTTTAATGAGACAAGCTCAACTATTGGCACTTACTGGTCAGGACAAGCAAGCACTGGCTATTTTGGAAAAGGTGGAGCAGATATCTCCTTATGATCTTGAGATCTACTTTATCAGAGGAAATATTTTTAACACACTGGGAGATTATAAATCTGCGCTCAGCAATTTTCAGAAAGCTTTGCCCTTGACAGAAAACAAAGATGAGATCTATTTGAGTCTTGCTGTGACTTATCAAAATATGCTCGATTATGACAAATCGATAGAATTTTTCAAAAGAGCAATAGTTACCAACCCAACTTACGAGTTGGCTATGGAAGAGTTAACAGCTTGTTTTGCTATCACAGGTCGACTAGAGGAGGCAGTTGTATACTTCAAAAGCCTTATAGACATAGACCCCTACTCTTATTTGGCATGGTTCAACCTGGGTGATGTGAAATGCAGACTGGGAATGTATGAAGATGCGTTGCATGCTTTTGATTATTGCATCCTTATCAAAGATGATTACACTCCTGCCTACCTTGATCAGGCACATGTATTGGCTTTGTTGGGACAGTATGAGGCAGCGATACAACGGTACAAACAAACATTTGAATATTATAAGCCAGACGCAATAACCTATTTTAACCTTGCAGAATGTTATGAAAAGCTTGAACAAATGGAAGAGGCCAGAACTTATTATAAGAAGTCTGTCAAGCATCTTCCTCAACTTGCTCAGGCATGGTATGGCATTGCGCTAACCCTTGAATTTGAAGAACGCTGGTATGAAGCCATACACTATGTCCGTAAAGCCATTGAAAAAGATAATCAGAATGGTGAGTATTGGTTGTTATTGGCCGATTGTGAATTTAACCTGAGCAACTTTAAGGAAGCCGAAGATTGTTACCTCAAAGTCATTGAAGATGATCCTGGCTTAGTTGAAGGCTGGATGTCTTATGCATATTTTTTGGCAGAAACCGGAAGACCTGAGGAAGCATACAGTATAACAGAAAAAGGATTGACCTATCATGTAGATTCAATTGAACTGACTTTTAGACAAGTGGCTAATCTGTACGCTACCGGTAGGCTCAATGAGTCTTACAGACTTTTGGAAGCTTCTATTGATAGTGGCACAGAGGAAATAAGTTTACTTTTTAATATGATTCCTCAGATCAAGGATGATAAGGTTTTGTTGGGTATTATCGGTAGAAACAGAAGATTTAATTCATGAATTTTGATATAAGTCAGCTCCCTGACCGGAGCAAAAAACCCAGAAATTCCGGGTTAACAATGGTGATGGATAAGGGTTTATCGCTGCGCGAGACTGAAGACTTTATTTCCAGCGGAAGTGAATTTGTTGACATAGTTAAACTTGGTTTCGGCAGTTCACTGATCACGGCTAATCTGAAAGATAAAATCGCGCTGTATGATGAGGCTAAGATCCCACTATATTTTGGTGGAACTCTATTGGAAGCTTTTTTGATCAGAGATGAATTTGATAAGTACTTGAAAGTTATTGAGAAATTTGGACTTCGATACGCTGAAATTTCAGATGGGTCAATTACTATGCCGCATGAATTGAAGTGTTCATTGATCGAAAGATTATGCAAATATGTTACGGTAATTTCAGAAGTTGGAAGTAAAGAAGAAGGTATCATAATTCATCCTAACCGCTGGATCGAAATGATGCAAAAGGAACTTGAAGCAGGTGTTTGGAAAGTTATTGCAGAAGCCCGCGAAAGTGGAACAGTCGGTATTTACAGGCCCAATGGGAAAGCACATGTGGTTCTGATCAATAAGATTGTAAATAAGATCCCACCTGAAAGTATTATATGGGAAACTCCAATTAAATCACAGCAGGTTTATTTTATCAAGCAATTTGGAGCGAATGTAAATCTTGGAAATATAGCACCTGCTGAACTCATTGCTCTGGAATCATTGAGGTTAGGTTTGCGTAGCGATACTTTTTTTGATTTTCTGGACAGCAATACTAAAGAAGTTACTAACGTTAAATAAAGAATGATCAATGAATGAAATTACAGTTCAGGAATTGAAAGAATTGCAAGACAGTCACGAAGACTTTGTACTGATCGACGTGCGGGAACCCCACGAATATGAGGCCGCAAATCTGGGTGGAGAATCAATCCCCATGAGTACTCTGATGAATTCTCTCGACATGATTCCAAAAGATAAGAAAGTAGTTGTTCATTGCAGAAGTGGTGCCCGCAGCGGAGCAATTATCAGGGAATTGGAATCGAATCATGGCTTCAGCAACCTTTTCAACCTAAAGGGAGGACTTATAGCCTGGGCTGAACAAGTAGATCCATCTATACAGCTTTAAGAAATGAGTTCAGAATATGGCAAACACAATTTTATAGATTGGGTAAGGTTGTATTTCAAGGGCATTGGTATGGGTGCCGCTGATGTAGTACCCGGAGTTTCAGGAGGTACCATCGCATTTATTACCAATATTTATGAAGAGTTGATACATTCGATCAAAATAATCACTTCAGCTCTCCACTCCAAGTTATTAAAAGGCGACATCAAAGGATTTTGGAATGAGATTAACTTTTCTTTTCTAATACCCCTGTTAGCAGGAATTGGAACAAGTATTGCTATTTTGTCAAGACTGGTCCTATATCTACTGAACACCTACCCTATAGCAATATGGTCTTTTTTCTTCGGTTTAATAATAGCCTCAGCCATAGTTGTATATCGCAAGGTGAAATCACATAATACAGGAGTCATTATTGCCGCTTTAATTGGTGCTCTCATTGCATTTTTTATCACAGTTATTTCACCGGCTCAAACTACTGAAGCATGGTGGTTTATTTTAATATCCGGTTTTATCGCAATTTGTGCGATGATCCTACCTGGTATATCCGGTAGTTTCATTTTACTTTTAATGGGTAAATACGAGTTTATCCTGAATGCAGTTCGTGAACTGAATATCTTTATAATTGTGCTTTTTGCATCAGGTTGTGTTTTAGGGTTAGCAGCCTTTTCAAACTTACTGGACTGGATGTTAAAAAAATATCATGATATAACCATAGCAATACTTGCCGGATTCATGATAGGTTCTCTGAACAAGGTTTGGCCATGGAAAAATACATTGGAATATTTTACAGATTCTCATGGTGTTCAAAAGCCACTGGTGGAAGAAAATCTACTTCCGGGTTCATTTCAACTGATAACTGGAACAGACCCTCAGCTCTTTACAGCGGTGTTACTAAGTATTATAGGTTTTGCTATTGTGATACTTATTGAGAGATATTCAACAATCCGTGATGAAAAATTTTAATGCAGATCTACGGTCTTGTCGGACATCCCTTATCACACTCTCGTTCAGCCGAGTTATTTAATGATCAGTTCCCAAATTCAAAATTCAAAGAACTCGAATATCGTTTATTTGACGAGACTAACCTTGCAAGCTTTATAGATACAGTAAAGGGTGATCAGAATATTTGTGGATTTAATATTACAATACCATATAAGCAAACTATAATCCCTTTCTTGCAAAGCAGTTCACCTGAAGTGATTAATACAGGTGCAGCAAACACTGTAAAAGTAATACGTGAAGGTGGATATATTTTTTTTCATGGACACAACACTGATGTCTTTGGTTTTGAAAGATCTCTAAGTGATATTGATATATTGCAAATCCAAAATGCGATTGTATTAGGTACTGGCGGCGCATCAAGATCCGTTCAATTTGTATTGAACCAGTTAGGGTTGGATGTTAAAATAATCAGCAGACAACCTGTGTCTCAAAATAATACTAAAGGTTATGCAGATCTGGAAGTTAATTTTCCTGATAATACAATAGTTGTGAATTGCACCCCTGTTGGAATGTATCCAAATAATTCAATAGTATCATTCCCTTATGACTTGATTAACGATACTCATATATTTTATGACCTGACCTACAACCCTGAAAAGACCAAATTTCTCAAGGAGGCGGAACTAAGAGGTGCGAGAATCATTAATGGTGAGTTGATGTTGAAAGAACAAGCAAAAGAGTCGTGGAAATTCTGGGGACTTTAATTATTATCGGCACATGAATGGCAGCGAGGAATCTAAATCAAATATGTTTAGGATAAGTTCAGCCTTCGCTATTCTTTTTTTATTACTCCTTCCCCTCTTTTTTATCAATATTGATGAATTTTATGATTGGGGAGATGATTTTGCTCATTACCTGTTACAGGCGAAATATTTTACTGGACAATTAAATGAACTTCCCGTTTATTGCATTGAATCATATAGCCCTTTATTTAAGGGAACTATGTTCTCAATCATGCTTTCACCAATTTATTTGTTTGGAGGCAACGACATCATTTTGGCAAAATATCTTGTATGTACATTCAGTTTTATCACCGGCATATTCATATTCAAGTTCTGTGCATTTTACTTTGATAAATGGTCTAGTCTGCTATGTGCACTTGTAGTATCTTATAACTTCATCCTTGTTGCTCTTAAAAACCAGATCTTACCAGACTCGTTTTTTGTAGGAATTTTATTTCTGGGTTTGGTAGTTTATTATTTAAAATTCAGGTACAAATTTATCACACTGGCACTAATTTCATTAGCTCTGATTCTGATCAAACCTGCAGGACTTGTCTTCACGATTGCCATTATTTTTGATAGCATATTCAAGGTTTTTAAGAAGTCAACTAATACAAGTCAATTACTCAGATTCATTGTCACATTCAGCTTAGGTTTGCTCATTCTAGTTGTGACTTTTGGGCCATATCCTACAATTTCATCCATTTCCTGGTATTATGATAAGTTAACAGTACTTATAGATTACCAGAGTATTTCCAATAAGATTCGATTGTACTGGTATGCTTTTTTAACATTTTATGATTCTGACATCCCATTTTACCTGAATAAATTAATAAAAGGATCAGCTGCTCTTTTAATTTTCACTGGCATTATAGTCAGCTTCAAAAGAAATCCATTAACCTTTTGGATAGTAATAATGTATTTGATTGTACTTTTGATGTACCCATATGATAAGGATCCGGTGCGTTTGTTTTCAATCCTGTATCCATTCACTGTTATCCTTCTTCTTCATGGGATATGGTATTATAGTTACCATTTGTTTCGGATCAGAGCCAGAATATTTACTATCCCATTTTTCTTGATTTTAATAATGGCAAATATCCCCAACTTACTAATCAGTGCTAAAGGATTGAGAAACACAACAGGACCGTTTGATGCAGATGCAAACCAATTGTTCAATTTTATAAATTCCCGAGCCGACGAAAATGACCGTATCATTTGTAACAAGCCATGGTTATTTGCATACAAAACCAAAGCTCTTTGCCGTCCTTTGGGGGTCAAAAGAGGTGCCCAGGATTGTGAATCAGACTATTATATTTTTAATCTGAATGAGTCACCTGCTGATATTCAAGGCCAGGAAGTATTCCGAAATAACAGCTTTTGTGTCAAAGACTTGAGAATTGCCAAAACTTACTAAAATTCAGTATGTTAATAAAATTGGTATTCTCTAGCGGCTCATTAAAGACTGTAAAAGGTTAAATTTGCAGTAATACAATCAAACTACTCATGATCAACGACCTACAAATAACAACAAGATTGAAAGTTATACTCGGACTAATCATTCTCGCATTACTCAGCAGAGTATTGCCTCATGAACCTAATTTTGTCCCATTGGCTGCAATTGCACTGTTTGCCGGTACTTATATCCAGAATAGACAATGGGCTGTACTTTTACCAATTTCACTACTACTAATCAGTGATCTTTTCCTAGAGATATTCTCTGGTAATGGCTTTCATAGTACCATGGTATTCGTTTATTGCTCACTCGGATTAATTGCTTCAATTGGTTTTTGGTTAAGAGACAGAGTAAAGGGTCAAACAATAGTGATAGCCTCACTGACTGGATCTTTGTTATTTTACATTATCACCAATCTGGGTGTTTGGCTTGTAGACGGTATGTACCCTATGAGTTCAAGTGGACTATTTGAATGTTATGTTGCAGCCATTCCCTTTTTCAGAGGCACTTTAATGGGAGACCTCTTTTACAACCTTCTATTATTTGGTGCATTTGCAGCAATAAGATGGCGTTTTCCTGCCATGATTGGTGCTAAGAGGTAATAATCTGGACTCTCTTTTCGTTTTGGTACCAGTTAAGGTTAATGTGTCAAGAATTGACATTTGGCCACAGATTAACTATATTTAAAGTGGTATAGTGTAATATTTACAAACTTTGAGAAAGCAACTCTCATTAGCCGGTATCTTTATGATACTATTTCCCTTATCAGTGTTGTCACAAAAGCAACAATCCGTTGATTATTTTCATGATGATGCCGGGAATACATACCATCAGCTTTATCTGGATTTCCATGCTGATGAGATACTTGATATTCATTATCAATACAACGATACTGATAAAGAAATTGAAGGCGAGTTGTCAGTAGATGGTTACTCAATAATTATCAAAAACTACCTTGGCACAAGTTCGGTTTATGTAAAGCTTAAGACTTCAGATGGAGATATCAAGGAAGTGACCAGGTCCAAATGTCATATTGATCCTGTAATGTTAGTGCTTTAAGAAAAGTAGAAGATTATTATCCACCCTCAACTATTTTCTTAAGTCTTTTCAATTCTGAATCGAAGCTTGATTGAGACATACTGGAATTATTCTTAAAGTAATAAACCCCACCCCAATTGTACACAACCTTTAAGAAAACATCTTTATCAGATGATTTAATAATAACGGTTTTATAGATGGTTCGGCTGGCCTCCTTAATTGTTTCCTCTGAAATTCCTTCAGGGTAATCTTTATCTTCAGTTACAGGTATGTTTGTCTCTGTAGGGGAAGGATTATTTTCTTTTGTGGCAGCATTGGCTTTGGCGAATGCGTCTTTTTGAGCTTGGATATCAGCAAGTCGTTTTTCTTCTGCTTCTTTTCTTAATCTTTCTTTCTCGGCTTCCATTGCAAGCAATCTTGCAGCCTCATCTGCCTTTGCAGTGCTATCTGCAACAAATTTGGCTCTTAACTCTGCTGCCAGCTTTAGTCTTTGTTCTTCAGCTTTTCTGGCTCTCTCCTCTTCTTCTAACTTTTTACGTTCCAGCTCTGCTTGTATTGCAGCTTGTCTTTCTGCTTCACGAACAGCAGCGATACTGTCAGCTGCAGCTTTTTGTCTTTTTTCTGCCTCTATAGTGGCCAATCGTTCTGCCTCTATTCTGGCTAACCGTTCAGCTTCTTGCACTGCTGCCAAACTATCAGCAGCAGCTTTTTGCCTTTTTTCTTCTTCAATACGAGCCAACCTCGCTGCTTCCTGAACTGCTGCAATGCTATCTGCAACTGCTTTTTGTCTTTTCTCAGCTTCAACTCTTGCTAATCTATCTGCTTCAATTTTTGCAAGACGGTCAGCTTCCTGTGCTGCTGAAATACTATCAGCGATTGCTCTTTGTCTTTTCTCAGCTTCAATTTTTGCTAATCTGGAAAGCTCTTCAGCAGCTGCAATACTGTCTGCAATAGCTTTCTGACGTTTTTGCTCCTCAAGTCGGGCTTGTTTTTCAGCCTCTATCATAGCAAGACGTTCGGCTTCCTGTGCTGCGGCGATACTATCGGCTACAGCCTTTTGCCTCTTTTCTTCTTCAACACGTGCTATACGGGCTGCTTCAGCGGCGGCAGCAAGACTGTCAGCTTCTGCTTTGGCTCTGGCTTCAGCCTGTACCCTGGCTTCTGCCTCAGCAACCTTACGGGCCTCTTCCTCTGCAATAAGCCTCAAACGTTCATTTTCACGTGCCTGTGCAATTGAGTCTTCTCTCGCTTTAGCAAGTGCGAGTAATCTGGCTTCTTCTGCAACTTTGATAGAATCTTGTCTGGCCTTTTCTCGCACAGCAGCAAGTGCAGCTTCTGCTTTGGCTGCCGCTATCGCTAGTTCTTGTTTTTCCTGTTCAAGCTTGACTGCCATTTGTTGTTTAACCTCTTCAAGCTCAGCTTTACGGGCCTCAGTATAATTTGTATCATAATTGAAGTCCTCATATCGCTCATCATAACCAATCATTGCTACAGGCTTAGAGGCTTCAGCAGGTTGTTCTTCACCTTCAGGCTTAGGAAATAAGTCAACTTTGAATTTATATGAAAACATTACATCCTGCAGGCGTTCAGGAACCATGGTATTTAATTCAATTGATTTTGAAATACTACCATTTTTAGAAAAAACCAAAACATAATTACTTTGGAGATCCAGGTTTACAATGAATTTACCACTTGCATTAGTAAAAAGCTGATCTGCCATTTCATTGCCTTTCATGACCTTTATTTCAGCGCCTGCCAATCCTTTACCTGATTGTAACACTGAACCGTAAACTTCCAGAAAACCATTAGCCTGGCCTGAAACATCCAAAGTGCATAAAAATAAGGTGATGATCAAGGCAGCTAGACTTTTTAAAAGTCTACACCTTAAAAAATGATATAATGTATTCAGAAACAATAGTTTAATGTAATTCAATTAAATATATTATTAGCCGCTGTTAAGGCTTCTTCAAATTCTGGTTTACGGATCCCGTGTTCAACGCTTTTTTCTGTCAAATATTGGACCAACAATTCTGTGGCTAGGTTTCCAACCAATTCATCTTCTGCCATTGGGCAACCACCATAACCTTTCAACGCTGAGTCAAACCTTCTGCAACCTGCATTGAAAGCAGCATTTACCTTTTTTTCCCAGGTTTCAGGAGAGCAATGTAAATGGACCCCAATCATCACATCCTTCAACTCGTTTATGAGCATTGATGTTACACCAAAAATATCCTCAGGGCTTGCAATACCAACTGTATCTGCCAAAGCAATCCTTTTTATTCCCAGTTTTGCTATCTCATGAGCCCAACCGGTAACTATGTCAGCATTCCAAGGATCATTGTATGGGTTACCATAAGCCATTGATAAATAGATAACCAACTCTTTATCAGACTGATGTGCAATTTCTACCATTTCTTTGACAAGTTCAAAAGATCCTGAAATCGTTTTATTTGTATTACGAAGCTGAAATGTTTCAGAAACTGAAAATGGATATCCAAGAAGGTCTATTTGAGAGAATTTGACTGCATTCTCACAACCACGTTTATTGGCAATAATAGCCAAAAGTTGACTTTGGGTATTGCTCAGGTCAAGTGATTCCAGAACTTCCTGTGTATCTTTTAATTGCGGAATAGCTTTGGGAGAAACAAAGCTGCCAAAATCGATCACATCAAATCCAACCTTGAGAAGTTTGTTAATGTACTTAGCCTTTAAGGCTGTAGGAATGAAGTCAGCAAGCCCCTGCATGGCATCTCTTGGACACTCAGTAACATATACTCTTTCAGCACTTTGCATTAACTTAATTAAACTTCAAATAAAAGACCCGCTGCAATCACAACGGGCCTAAACACCTGATAAGTGATATTTATTTAATAATTACTCCAGCTGCTTCAAAAGCAAGCTCAGTTTTAGGTTCATTGATCTTGTCTATCTCTTCTTCACTTGCCCCTGAATCTTCGGCATAGTGTCTTAATTCTTCAACAGAAGTGGTTTCTATCACTGCTTTTCCTTCAATGATAGCAGTTTTTCCTGCAATATCTTTAGGTACAAAGAAGGCATAGTCTTTAAAAGTTACCCGCATACTTTCACCTCCTGGCAACTCCATCATCATCCAGCATCCTTTTACCTGGCAAACCTTTGCAATCTTTCCTTCAACTTTAGCATTCAATTCTGAATTGTCCTGCATTTTTCTCATCAACTCATCTGTATTGATGGCACCATCTGCACTAATACGTTCGCCATATTGAGAATCCTGTGCATTGGATATTCCACAGCACAGTGTTGCTAAAATTGTAAAAACCAGGATAAAGGACTTTTTCATAATTCTATTAATTTGCTGCAAAGATAAGGATTTCCTGCTTGGACATATTCAGGCGGATTGTGCAATTTTCTTATTTATCTGCTTGATCAATCCAGGACCCTCATAAATGAAACCGGTATATATTTGAACCAGATCTGCCCCTGCTTCTAGCTTGTCTAAGGCATCCTGACCAGAGCAAATTCCACCAGAAGCAATGATTGCTAGTTTATTTCCAGCACGCTGCCGTATCAATCTTACTACTTCGGTTGACCGCGAGCTCAATGGCTTTCCTGATAATCCTCCCTGACCTATCGATTCAACAAATTCCGGGTTCGTTTTTAATCCCGTCCGGGAGATAGTTGTATTAGACGCTATAATCCCGTGTATCCGTTCTTCTACAGCTATATCAACAATCGCATTGAGCTGATCATTTGACATATCAGGTGCCAATTTTACAAAAAGTGGCTTCGGCGTCTGATAATGTTCGTTTTCAGCTACCATGGCTTTGAATAGTGTTCTTATTGGTTCAATTTGTTGTAAATCTCTCAACCCAGGAGTATTGGGCGATGAAATATTGATCACAAAATAATCTACCAGGTCGAATAAGGTCTTGAAACATTTCAAGTAATCATTTACTGCCAGTTCATTTGGAGTGGACTTATTTTTACCAATGTTACCTCCTATGATAATATCAGAAGGCCGGTTCTTAAGTTTTTCTCTCATTGCCTCCACTCCGTTATTATTAAAGCCCATTCGATTGATCAGTGCCTGGTCTTGTTTTAATCTGAATAATCTGGGTTTTTCATTTCCCGGTTGACCAAGGGGTGTTACTGTACCAACTTCTATAAAGCCGAATCCAAGACCGGCCAAACCTTTATATGCGATTGCATCCTTATCAAGTCCTGCTGCAAGACCTACCGGATTTTTAAATTCAATTCCACACACTGTTTTTGAGATCCCTTGCGGTTGATTGAATATAAAATGCTTCCAGATCCACATTTTAGGTGGGATACTTCCTGCCAACCGTAAAAAAAACATAGATACATGATGCGCCGTTTCAGGAGGTAATAAAAATAAAATCGGGCGTAAGATGTATTTGTATAGCATTGAGGAACAAAATTCCACATTTTATTCAGTATTAAAAAAATCTTTTACCAGTTTTGGATAAAAAATACATCTGACTTAAAAGAGCCCTTTTTTACTTAATTTGCCAACACTTTTAGAATGGCTCCCAAGATCAATATTACCAACCGTAAAGCGTCATTTGAATACGATATTGAGACTCGTATTGAAGCTGGTATTGTGCTTACAGGTACCGAGATCAAATCTGTCCGTCGGTCTCAGGCCAGCCTGGAAGATTCCTATTGCACTTTTATGAATAATGAATTGTATGTAAAAGCATTGCATATTGCAGAATATAGTGAAGGTTCATACAATAATCACCTTTCAAAAAGAGATAGAAAACTTTTGTTACATAAAGTTGAGTTAAGGAAATTGCATAACCGGGTCAAAGAAAAGGGCTTTACAATCATTCCAACCAGGCTTTACATAAATGATAAAGGGTATGCTAAACTTGAAATAGGGTTAGCCAGAGGAAAGAAGCTGCACGATAAAAGGCAGGATATAAAAAAGCGCGAGGCCGACAGAGAGATACAGGCTTTGAGGAATAAAAGTCACCATTAAATAATGACAGGAACAGAGGAGTTTAAAGTAATAATTTGTGGAGCTGGGCCTGCAGGATCAACAGCATCTATGTTCCTTAGTAAGGCAGGCATCGATCATTTACTGATCGATAAAAGTGTATTTCCCCGTGATAAGATCTGCGGTGATGCACTCAGTGGTAAGGTGCTTCCTATACTAAAAAAAATAGATCCTCAAATTACAAAGGAGTTAGAAGCTGATCAACAAAATTTCATTGGGAGTTACGGAATAAGGTTTGCTGCCCCTAATGGAAAATTTATTGATATACCATTCAACAGTAAACTCGACTTCAAAGACCCTGCTCCCGGATACATTTCGAAAAGGATAAATTTCGACAACTACCTTTACACCAAGACCAAAAGTTCATATTGTGAATCTCGTCAGGGACATGCTTTAACAGGAATTGAAAGATTTGGCGACAAACTTAAATTGACAATTAAATCTGATAATTCAACTTATCAAATAACCACCAGTTGCTTAATAGCTGCTGATGGTGACCGTAGCATTGCATCAAAAACTTTGGCAGGTTACAAAATGTCACCTGCCCATTATTGTGCAGGTATTCGTGCTTATTATGAAGGTGTAACCGACATGCACCCGAATAACTTCATTGAACTACATTTCTTAGATGAGATGTTGCCCGGTTATCTATGGATATTTCCTTTGCCAAATGGCCAGGCCAATGTAGGAGCCGGCATGCTTTCTAAACGTATAAGTAAACAAAAGGTGAATCTTAAAAGGAGGTTTCTGGAGGCAATTGAAAATAATCCAACAATCAACTACCGTTTTAAAAATGCAAAGCTGGTGGATGACATTCGAGGTTGGGGCTTGCCTTTGGGTTCAAGAAGACTCAAAATTTCCGGCAACAATTATATACTTACAGGAGACGCAGCTTCAATGATTGACCCTTTTACAGGTGAAGGAATAAGTAATGCAATGTATTGTGGGATGGTTGCAGCGGAATGTGTTGCTGAATCCATAGAAAAGAATGATTTCAGCGAGATGGCTCTTGCTAACTACGACAAAAGAGTGTATAACCGTTTGGGAGATGAACTTAAACTGAGTAAAACCATGCAAGATCTAAGTTCATTTCCATGGCTTTTTAATTTCGTTGTAAGCAAAGCCAGGACTAATGAAACATTGAAGAACACTATTTCATGCATGTTTGATGATCTGGAATTACGATCAAGATTACGGGATCCGGCATTTTACTTTAAATTACTATTTAATCTCTGATTTAGCAGATCCACTATACATTCTGTATTCAAGTAGTCTTGCCTCAAGCGGGCCATTATAAAAGATCTGACGAGATGAAGTTCGTAATCCAATATGTTTGGCTGCCTCCAGATTGGCTGTAAAGATGAACGCAGTAGTGTCAGGACATTTTTGTTTAAAGAAATTACCGATGCCTTTATAAAACTCATTTATTCGTTCGTCAGTTTCCATTCGTTCTCCATATGGAGGATTTAAAATTATCACCGAACCTGGTTCAGGATTGGATAATTGCCTAAAATCTGCTACATCGAATTCAATTAAATGTTCTACACCGGCATTTTGTGCATTTGATCTAGCGGCTTCAATTGCTTCTGGGTCTCTGTCAGTTGCTTCGATCCTTAAGTTATCTACGATCCTGATTTTTGATTTTATTTCAGACCGTATCTTTTCAAATCCTTCATCATCGTATCCGATAAGATGCATAAAGGCAAAATTTGGCCGGTTGAGGTTTGGTGGTTCATGTGTAGCAATCAATGCTGCTTCTATTGCCAGAGTTCCACTCCCACACATAGGAAGGATCAATGGCTTTGAGGGCTCCCACCCTGTACTTAATACAATTGCTGCAGCCAATGATTCGATAAGAGGAGCTCTGAATGGGTGAATACGATAACCATGTTTTGCAATTGTATTTCCTGATGTATCCAGGTAAATCTCCGCCACTTCATTCTTCCAATGAACATTAATTACTACAAAGGATTTATCAGGTCCGCTATCTGGTCGTTGATTAAATTTCATTTTAAACCTGTCGGCTATAGCATCCTTAACCTTTTGATTTAAGAACATTGTGTTCTTTATTGCAGGATTATCTGTTACAGAAACAACTGAAAAGTATTTGGAAACAGAAAAATACTCTTCCCATGGTATTTCCTTAATACCTTCATACAAACTTTGAAGATCAACAGCAGGTAAAGAACGCAAGAGCAATAATACTTTGCTCGCCGTTCGGAGTATCAGATTTAGCTTAATTGCATCCTGAAGGTCACCTTGCAACCTGACATTACTAAAACCATCAATTCTTGCCTGGTACCCAAAGTTCATCAATTCATGCATCAGGCTTTCCTTAAGTCCCGGCAGGCATGTTATTATTATATCAGATTTAACCTCCTTAGCCTTATTCTCCATATTTTCAACAATTACACAATTATAACTCAATAATTAAGAGCAGGGAATGATTTTATCATTTTCGTTACTTTTGGCCGCAGAACAACCCTCAGGAATAACATAAATACCCTAATTTTTTCCATGGAAGCAATCATACTCATTGTGTTTGTGCTCGGTTATCTTGCAATAGCACTTGAACACCCTATAAAGATAAATAAAGCTGCTTCCGCACTTTTAACCGGAGTGCTTTGTTGGACAATATATATACTTTTTTCCCATGATCCCGAACATGTGAATCACCAACTTGTGGAACATCTTGGGGAAGTATCAGAGATCTTATTTTTCCTCATGGGAGCAATGACCATTGTAGAGTTAATAGATAGCCACGATGGATTTGAAGTGATTACCAGCCGAATAAAGACCACTGATAAGCGAAAATTAATATGGATCGTCAGTATCCTAACCTTTTTCCTGTCAGCAATCCTTGATAACTTAACTACTTCTATAGTTATGGTATCGCTTTTACGAAAGATATTCAGCAACAAGCAGGAGAGAATGATAGTTCTGGGAATGGTTGTTATCGCTGCTAATGCAGGAGGAGCCTGGTCTCCAATCGGTGATGTTACCACAACTATGCTTTGGATCGGTAATCAGGTAACTACAATGAATATTATCATTAAGCTTATCCTTCCCAGTTTGGTATGTATGCTGGTGCCCTTAATTATGATCTCTATGCGACTGAAAGGCAATGAAGAAAACATCAGAACTACTAATCCTAATTCCGGCACCACCACGTTTGAAAGAAATTTTGTATTGCTTGCAGGTATATCCTGTCTGGTATTCGTACCTATATTTAAAACTATAACACACCTCCCACCCTATATGGGGATTTTATTCGGACTTGGCTTTTTATGGATCGCCACTGAGCTTATTCATAGTGGCAAAGATGAAGCCGAAAAAGGTATATACTCAGTTTCTCATGCTTTAAAAAAGATCGATGTACCGAGTATCCTATTTTTCCTTGGAATTCTTGTGGCTGTATCTGCACTTCAAAGCACTGGACTGCTAAGAGGACTTGCCAATACACTGGATGAAACCATTGGTAATATGAATGTTATCGTGATTGTACTCGGGCTGCTATCTTCAATTATCGACAATGTTCCATTGGTAGCTGCTGCAATGGGGATGTACGATCTAAGTGTTTATCCTACGGATCACGCTTTTTGGGAGTTTCTCGCATATTGCTGTGGTACAGGAGGCAGCGCACTTATAATTGGTTCAGCAGCAGGGGTTGCTGTAATGGGAATGGAAAGAATAGAGTTTATCTGGTATCTTAAAAAGATCAGCTTATATGCTATCATAGGCTATTTGGCTGGTGCAGGAGTTTATATACTCATGGAGCCACTATTTGTCTGACATTTATTCGATTTGTAATATTTTTGTCAGAAGTCAGTTATTAGCCCTTTTTAATACACATCCTTACTAAATTTGAATTGAACAGGAATAATGCTACCAGCATTTTACATACCTGTATCATGGTGTTTAGTTTGGATAAATCCCGGTTCCATCACCGGGATTTTCCCTTTTTTACATGGATGTGATGGTAAATTCTGTCCGCCTGTTAAGCGCCCGACCTTCCTCAGTAGTATTATCAGCAACAGGTTTTGAATCGCCGTATCCAATATATTTGATCCTGTCAGGTGTTATACCATTTTTAACCAGATAATCATATACAGACCTGGCTCTATTTTCTGAAAGCAATTGGTTACTCCTCTTATCACCTGTAGAATCAGTGTGACCACCTATTTCAATTTTTGCTGTAGGGTTTGAGTTCAAAAAGCTAAGTAACTTATTTAATTCCGGGGTAGATTCAGTTTTGAGATCAAACAAGTTGGTATCAAAAAAGATATTTTTCAATACCACTTTACCTCCTACTTCGGCTTTCTTAAGTTTAACATTTAATACATAGGCGTCTTTAATATCTGAAGGGTTATCACAAGTAAAGTGATCTGAATAAAAAAGATATCCTTCTTTACTTACGTTCAATGAATAATTGTTTCCTGCTGTTAAACAGGCCACAAAATCTCCGTGATATTTATCAGTTGCAGAATTAATGATGGTCTTTCCTGAAGATAATTCAATGATCTCATAGTTTGCAAAGAGTGGCTGACCGCTCTCTGCATCTGTAACCACACCTTTTACATAGCTAACTTGTAACGGTTTGGCATTCTCCGGTAAGCTGAACATATAGAGGTCTAATCCTCCTTTACCTCCGCTTCTATCAGAGGCAATATAAGCTACATCCCCCCTAGGGCCAACAAGCATACCTCTGTCGTCCTGAAAAGTGTTGACAGGGTAACCAAGGTTTATGGGATCACCCCATGTACCGTCAGTGCGTTTTCGGCTAAAGTAAATGTCAAGTTTACCCATACCAATATGCCCGTCAGAACTAAAATAGAGTGTTTGATTATCTGGGTGTATATAAACAAACTCTTCTTCCCCATCTGTATTTATATTACTCCCCAGTTTCGCAGGGTCGCTCCATTTACCTTCATCACTGATTGTAGTTACATAAATATCCTGTTCTTTTATTCCATCACCTGTAATTTTACCTCTGATAAAATACAATGTTCTTCCGTCAGAGGAAAAAGAAGGTTGAGATTCCCATGCGCCTGTGTTTACCGGATACCCAAGGTTGAGTGGTTTAGACCAGACACCATCTCTTAGTCTGGAATAATAAAGATCACAAGATCCTTTACCATCAGACCTTTCACAAGCAGCAAAAAACAACAACTTTCCATCTGGGGAAAAATTGGGTACACCTTCATTTCCGTTAGTATTGAGTTCAGAGCCACCATTCAGTGCTTTACCCCATCCTTCAACTTGTCGTCGGCTGATATAAAAATCTTCATGAAATCTTCTTGGGTTGGAAACATCAGGCCTGTTGCGGGTAAAGATGAATGTACTGTCATCAATAGTTATAGAAGGGAAATATTCATCAAATTCAGTATTGATAGCATCGCCCAGATTTACCGGATCGAATGGCACAGGATGTTTCATGAATTCCAATGCAAAATCACAATCCGCGATCCTCTTATTTGCCTTTGAAGAAAGTGTTGAATTTATACCTTGAAATCCAAGAAATGCCGTATAATTTTGTTTTGCATCTGCATATCTTCCCAACCCCAACTCTATATTCGCAAGCGTATAAAAACTTGTCGGGTAAAATGAAGGGTTTATAGCAATAGCTTTATGATATTGTTCTACAGCACCTTCCAGGTCATTTTTATCAATGCAAATATTTGCTTTCAATATATAGGCTTCAATAAAATCAGGATCCTTGCCAATGGCTTTATCTAGCTCCTTCAGGGCTTCATCATTCCGATAACTATCATAATAGATGGTAGCCTGTTCATAGTTCTTGATTGCGGATTTATTATTTACTGAATAGCGACCATTTTGTGCCAGTGCAGAAATCGAAATGAAAAGCATGGTCATAGTTAATAGCCAGTATTGCTTCATATATACATAGATTTTTTCATGGAATACCAATTATCTTATGAGTCTGCAAAGAGATTCTCCACTCAGGGTGCATCAGGATAAATTCAGTTATCATTGGGATCATCTTTTCCCTTTTTTCAAATTCAGGTTGTAGAAACAGCTTACAATTTTCATTTACCCGGTTTTTAAAGCTCAAAGCCCATGCCAGATCGGATGGATGATTAATTATAACTTTCAATTCATCAGCAGCCACAAGGGTTTCGTTGAGTGGTTCCTTAAATTTCTTCGGCGAAACTGTAATCCAATCCAGTACTCCACTTAGATGTCGTGTACCTGATGTTTCAATATGAACCTTAAACTTATTCTCCTTCAATAATTCTGTTAGGTAACTTAAATCATATATGGCAGGCTCACCACCAGTAATAACTGCAGTTTTTGATTCAAACTTCAAGGCTCTGTTTAATATTTCATCTGCAGCAACTATCGGATACTTATCAGCATCCCAGGAATCCTTCACATCGCACCAAACGCACCCCACATCACAACCTGCCAACCTGATGAAGTATGCTGCTGTACCAGTATGAAATCCTTCACCTTGCAGTGTGTAAAAATCCTCCATTAATGGATAAGAGTTTGGTGTATGATCTCCTGAACCGATCATAAATATTTTATCACTTTGGGGATCATCTAGAATAAAATTCTCCCAATGCGGCAGAAAGTGTATTGGAAAGCAGTCCAGCAATAGTCATTGGACCTACACCACCTGGCACTGGAGTGATATAACTACATTTTGGTGCTACTTCTTGAAAATCTACATCCCCTGAAAGTCTGAATCCTGACTTTTTGGAAGCATCAGCAACCCGCGAAATACCCACATCAATCACCACAGCCCCTTCTTTTACCATTTCGCTAGTAAGAAATCCCGGCTTACCTAACGCCGTTATAATGATGTCGGCATCTTTTGTTTGTGCTGGTATGTCTATTGACTTGCTGTGGCAGATGGTGACCGTACAATTTCCCGGATCAGAATTTCTTGCCAGCAGGATGCTTACCGGCATTCCTACAATATTTGACCTACCGATTACCACACATTTCTTTCCTGTTGTAGTTATTTTGTAATACTCAAGAAGAAGCAGTATACCTTTAGGTGTTGCCGGTATGAAAGATGGTATGTTCTGAACCATGCGACCTGTGTTGATCGGGTTAAAACCATCTACATCTTTTGATGGCTCTATGGCATTTGTAATATTTGTAAACGAGATATGTGCAGGTAACGGACTTTGAACTATAAGACCATCTATTTCACTATCTGAATTGATTTCTCTGATCTTATCAATCAGCTCCTTTTCACTAACAGTGTTATCAAATCTTATGAGAGTTGAACTAAATCCAACTCGCTCGCATGTTTTTATTTTGCTGCCAACATACGTCTCTGATGCACCATCATTACCAACCAAAATAATTGACAAGTGTGGTGCCCTTCCTTTTTGTTTGGTAACCAGCACGGAATTAGCAGCTATGTTATCCAAGATCTTTGCGGAAGCAATTCTTCCATCAAGTAAATTCATTGCTGTCATCTTCTCATTGGCATACCCGGCATCATTTTTCCGGCCTTGCCACCTTTGCTGGTAAATGCTTTCATCATTTTCCGCATATCTTCAAACTGTTTGATGAGCTTGTTAACTTCCTGAATATCAGTACCAGACCCGGTTGCAATCCTTTTTTTACGACTGCCATTCAAAACAGATGGATCAGTTCTTTCCAAAGGTGTCATTGATTTTATAATAGCTTCAATTCCATTAAATGAATCATTATCAATGTCAAGGTTTTTCACTGCCTTACCTATTCCAGGTATCATCCCCAGCAGGTCTTTAACATTACCCATTTTCTTTATCTGCTGAAGTTGTTGTAGAAAATCATTAAAATCGAATTTATTCTTTGATATTTTCTTTTGTAGTTCTGCTGCCTCTTTTGCATCGAACTGTTCCTGTGCTTTTTCAACTAGCGAAACAATATCTCCCATTCCTAGGATACGGTCGGCCATACGTTCAGGATAGAACACATCCAGAGCTTCCATCTTTTCGCCAGTTCCAATAAATTTGATTGGTTTATTGACCACAGACTTGATAGAAAGGGCAGCTCCACCTCTTGTATCGCCGTCAAGCTTTGTAAGTACAACACCATCAAAATCGATCCTGTCATTGAAAGCCTTTGCCGTATTCACTGCATCCTGACCTGTCATTGCATCAACAACGAACAAGGTTTCTGATGGTTGGATAGAATTCTTGATCTTTTCAATCTCATCCATCATTAGTTCATCAACAGCAAGCCTACCGGCAGTATCAACGATCACAACATCATTACCATTCTTTTTTGCTTCTGCAATTCCATTTTTTGCAATAGATACAGGATCAGTAACTCCTGGTTCAGCATACACAGGAATTCCGATTTGCTCACCAAGGACCTTTAATTGATCAACAGCAGCAGGTCTATATACGTCACAAGCAACTAAAAGAGGCGATCTTGATTTCTTAGTTTTGAGATACCTGGCAAGTTTACCTGATAGTGTTGTTTTACCAGACCCTTGTAGTCCTGACATGAGTATAATCGCAGGAGTACCTTTAAGATTTATATCAGTCATTGCCCCTCCCATAAGGTCTGTAAGCTCCTTATGAACAACCTTCACCATCAATTGACCCGGCGAAACTGACAACAATACATCCTGTCCTAATGCTTTTTCTTTTACTGTATCAGTAAAAGACTTGGCCACTTTATAATTAACATCCGCTTCTAAAAGAGCTTTTCTAACCTCTTTCAAGGTCTCAGCTACATTGATCTCAGATATCTTCCCCTGACCTTTAAGGACTTTGAAAGCCCTGTCCAGCTTATCGCTTAAATTTTCAAACATATTCTTAAATAACTATAATTCCTGCAAAGATATAACTTACACTAGGATTTGAACTAAAGTGGTGAGTATCAACAACTATCAATCCTATTCGTTGTCAAGTAATTCAATCTGATCTTCTTCTATGTACTCACCTGTATCCAATACATCTTTCTCAGAAAGGTCTTCTTTAGTAACATTTGCCTTCCAGTCCCCTTCTACCTTTATCAACATCAGTGTCTCCCTGCCATCCTTGGGATCACTCTCAAATACAACGTATGCAGTATCATTAACAATTTTTTCTGAAATGATCCTAATGTCATTTGTTTGGTTTTCAGATTTAACTGAGTTGTCCATATGGCTAAGGGATTCAAGTAGGTCTATGATCTTAGCCGTTTGAGGTGTGGATAGCTCGCGGGCTTCATCATAGTTATCCATTTCAACTGCGATTAAAAATGACTTGGCCACCTCTTTAGGGTCATTTGACATGCAAGCACTGAGTTGAAATAACGAAACAAAAACCGCAAACAGAAGAAGAAAATTATGGAGTTTACTCATGATAACAATATTATTTTATTAATGATTTATCAATTAATTCAGCACAACCAATAATATTTCCAATAGAAACATACACGAGGTCATTCCAGTCAGTGGCCTTGATGAATTCTGGTGAAGCCACTGCATTATTCAAACAATCAGCAATAAGTTCAGTACAGTATAATTGGTTGGTAGTTTTCAGATCAAATTTATCATCAAACATAACGCTTGTAACTTCTAGTGAATCAAACATCCCATCCAGCATTTTTATTACACTTTCATCAAGATCATATCGGTAAAAATCATAAGATATTGCTGCTTTTTTGCTAATAAATGACTGAACAGGCTCCACAATAATATCTGAGTGGAGATTTGCTTTATGACCCTCTATATGGATTACAAAGCACTCATCATCTTTCACCCAAACAAATCCGGCATGCGAATATTTCTTATCTGTTGCTGAGAGACGTGAAAACATTGAACTTATTAATCCTTTACCCTGCCTAACTGCAATATCACCTGTACGCAAATCTGCATACCCGGATCTTATTACCAAACTATTTTGCAACTCAACAGATTCAGTTTCAATTGCCGATAGTGGCCAAACAAGTCCCAAAAATAAGGTTGTAAAAAATAATTGAATAAAAATGGAATATCTTTTCATTACATGCGTTCCGGAACACCAATACCCAATAACAACATTGCCTCTTTGATTATCCACTTTACAGTATCTGATAATTTCAACCTGAACATTGAAGTTTCCGGATCTGTTTCTTCAAGTATTGAACAATCATGATAAAATTGATTATACAATTTTGTAAGTTCAAAAATATAATTAGCAATGATAGCAGGACTGAATTTTTCTGCACTTTCTGCAATGATCTCAGGATATTTCACAATCGATTTAATCAATACTCGTTCTTTTTCTGCTACTGAAGTGTAACCTGAAAGGCTAAAAGACTGATAGTTTTTTAGTGCTTCCATAGATTCACCTTTTGCTAAAACTGAACAAATGCGAGCATGGGTATATTGTATGAAAGGCCCGGTATTCCCATTAAAGTCAATTGATTCTGCTGGGTTAAAAAGCATCCTTTTTTCAGGATCAACTTTTAAGATAAAATACTTGAGAGCACCCATCCCAAGAGTATGATACAAATTCTTTGCTTCTTCCGAATCAAAATCATTTATTTTACCCAGTTCACGACTGATCTTTTCGGCTTCAGATTCCATTTCATCTATCAGATCATCGGCATCAACCACAGTTCCTTCTCTTGATTTCATTTTACCTTGAGGAAGGTCTACCATATTATAAGAAAGGTGGAACAGATTCTTGTACCAGGTGTACCCTAGTTTCTTTAGTATTAGAAACAATACCTTAAAGTGATAGTCTTGTTCATTTCCGACAACATAGATCAATTTTTCAAAATTAAAATCTTCAAAGCGCTTTACTGCTGTTCCAATGTCCTGAGTAATATAAACTGCCGTTCCATCAGCTCTTAAAAGCAACTTATGATCCAATCCTTCATCAGACAGATCGACCCATACTGACCCGTCTTCTTTCTTAAAGAATATCCCTTTATCAACGCCTTGCATCACAATATCCTTGCCTAATAAATAGGTTTCTGATTCATAGTATATCTTATCAAAATCAACTCCTAATCTTTTGTAGGTTACTTCAAACCCATCATAAACCCACCCATTCATCATACTCCACAGTTCAATAACTTCTCTGTCACCTGCTTCCCACTTGCGCAACATTTCCTGTGCCTCTTTCATCAGCAAAGAATTCTGGTCAGCTTCTTCTTTAGTCATCCCACCTGAAATCAACTCCTCAACTTCCTTTTTCAGCATTTTGTCAAATTGCACGTAATACTTCCCTACCAAATGATCTCCTTTTAGACCCGACGATTCAGGCGTCTCATTTAGTCCAGATTTTTGCCAGGCCAACATTGATTTACAGATATGAATACCTCTATCATTAACAATGTTCACCTTAAGTACCCTCGTATTATTTGCCTTTAAAATTTGTGCAACAGAAAAACCTAGCAAGTTATTCCTGATATGTCCCAGATGAAGCGGTTTATTTGTGTTAGGTGATGAATATTCAACTAAAACCGGGTGCTGTGAATTTGTTGAATGTGTATTATAGTCGGGGATAAATTGAGACCCCATATTAACAAGTTGATCTATCCAATGCTGGTTCGAAATAACCAGATTTAAAAATCCTTTTACCACATTATAACCGGTAACAAGCCCACCATTAGATACAAAAAAATCTCCGATATTATTTGCAATGGTTTCAGGAGGTAATCCGGTAACTGAGGTCAATGGAAAAACTACCAATGTAATATCACCGTCAAACTCTTTTCTGGTTGCAGTAAAATTAATTTTACTCTCATCAACATTGGCTCCAAATATAGAGTTGAAATTAGTTACTAATGCGGATTTTAATTCCTTTTCAAAAAGCATATTAAAAAATTAATTAGTGATCTGACTTACTACACGTTGTAAAATCTCAAATGTATTTTCGGCCATCAGATTTTCACGATCAAGCGTAGGGTTTACCTCTGCTATTTCAAAGCAACAAACCTTACTGTTCTGAACCAGTCTGACACATAAACTTCCTGCTTCCTTTTCAGTGATACCATTTCGGACAGGAGTACCTGTTCCTTTCGATATGGAAGAGTCCATGCTGTCTACATCGAATGAAACATATATCAAGTCGCAATGGCTAAGGTAAGCCAAAGAGTCTCTGGCTATTTTTTCTACTCCGTTGCGCTTTACTTCTGATGTAGAGAACATCTTTACTCTGTTTTTCTTCAGTAAATAGGTTTCTTCGGGTTCAACATCTCTAACACTGATACAAACCAGATTTCTGTATTGCAGCTTTGGTTCAATTCCTCCCACGTTTTTCAACTTATTCCACAGCTCAACAGTCTCTTCATCGGGTTTATTCAGCTTCGAGCTGATGTTGTCTTCAGCCAAAGATGCAGCCAGCGGCATTCCGTGAACATTACCAGAAGGTGTTGTATATGGCGAATGCATATCGGCATGTGCATCTATCCATATCACTCCTAAGGTTTTATCAGGGTTAGCCATTCTTACACCTGCAATTGAACCACCAGCAGTACTATGATCACCAGCAAGAATTATGGGGAATTTATCTGCTTTCAATGTGTTCATAACCTCTGTGGAGATCCTTTCATACATTGTTAACACACCCTTCAACCTTTTGGCATATGATGTAGAGGTTCCGGTGAAGAGAAGGTGGTTCTCATTTGGCACCTCCACTTCTTCGTGCCTATTGAACAGGTTACTTCCATAGTCTAGTGCTGCTATCTTGATGGCATCAACACCTAACGATGCTCCTCTGGTACCTGCACCAATTTCAGACTTTACTTCTATGAACCGTACTTTTTTTTCCATGTTAAATTAGTTGATATTGGTATAAATGAGGTATCCAACTCTCCTACATTGTATTATATTTGTCAATCCAACTCACTTACATCTATGAAGAATCGATATGTCGACCTGATCACTCAAACATTTGAATTTCCACAAGAAGATTTTGAAGTGGTCGATAATAGCTTGGAATTCAATGGAATACCTTTAAAGGACATCATTGATCAATACGGAACGCCACTAAAAATCACCTATCTTCCGGCAATCAGCTCACAGATACAGAAAGCTAAAAGGTACTTCAATGTAGCCATGGCTAAAGCAGACTACAAAGGTAGCTATACTTACTGTTACTGCACAAAAAGCTCTCATTTTTCATTTATCCTTGAAGAGGTCCTAAAAAACGATACTCATTTAGAGACCTCCTCGGCTTTTGATATTCCGATAATTCGAAAACTTGAAGAAGAAGGAAAGATCGATAAAAGCACATTTATTCTTTGTAATGGTTATAAAAAGGAAAACTACACTGAACAGATAGTTGGACTTATCCGTGATGGCTTTACAAATGTGATCCCAATATTGGATAACGTACAGGAACTTAATGCTTATGAAAAACTATCAAGTGAACAAAAGATCCAGATAGGTATTCGAATTGCATCTGAGGAAGAACCTAATTTTGAGTTCTATACATCCAGACTGGGAATCAGACCATCTGCCATTCTTGACTACTACAAAAGTCGTATTAAAGACAATCCGAATCTGGAGCTGAAAATGCTTCACTTCTTCATTAACACCGGTATTCGCGATACGGCTTACTACTGGGCAGAATTGAATAAATGTATAAACTTGTACTGCGACCTTAAAAAGTACTGTCCCCAATTAGATTCGCTTGACATTGGAGGCGGGTTTCCAATCAGAACAACACTCAGCTTTGACTTTGACTATCAATATATGGCTGATGAGATAATCAGACAGATCAAATCTTCTTGTGATCAGAAAGATGTTGAAGAACCAAATATTTTTACTGAATTCGGTTCTTTCACAGTTGGTGAATCCGGAGCTATTCTGTTCAAAGTAATTGAGCAAAAACAACAGAATGATAAGGAATACTGGAATATGGTTGATTCATCATTCATAACCACATTACCTGATACATGGGGCATCAAACAACGATTTATCCTCTTGGCTGTAAATCATTGGGATAAGGAATATCAGCGTGTCAATCTGGGCGGACTAACTTGTGATAGTGAAGATTACTACACGATGGAAAGCATGAAAAATAGGGTCTTTTTACCTATGGTAGAACCCGAAGATGAACCGTTGTATCTTGGATTCTTTCATACAGGAGCTTATCAGGAATCACTTGGAGGATATGGAGGTATTCAACATTGTCTTATTCCGGCTCCTAAACATGTGTTGATTGACAGGAATGAAGATGGAGACTATGTGACGAGGCTATTTGCCAAGGAACAAAGTGCAAAATCAATGATGAAAATCCTGGGGTATTGAAATACTACCTGGCAATCATCAACCTTTTTTGAATATTACCATTTGCCAATTCCAGGTTTACAAGGTAATATCCATTTGGCAGATCCCTTATCATCTCATCCAAAGAAATGTAGGTGGTTCCTTTAATTAAATGAACCTGCAAACTTTCAGTAACCCGCTTTCCAAGAGTTGAATAAATTGTTAGGGTACCTTGCTGCTCGGAAGGCGAGTTTAGAGTAAAATGAAGTGTGTAATTTGCCGGTATCGGATACAACTGAGATTCAACCTTTATTGAATACTCTTCCACAGCAGTGGTATTGTTCCTCAAGCTATCAAGGTAAATAATACCTGAAGGTATCTCATTTCCAAAATTCGCTGTAGTATTGATCTGAAGAATCGGTAGCTTTTTAAGTGTTCCCAACCACTTATATTCTCTTGCTACCGGGGTGTTAAAACCAAAACCAAAACCTGTAGCATCGATATAAATAGAATCTCTGCCTGTGATGGTAGACTTGACCCTAACAGCATCAAATGTACCATATGGCGTGGTTATAGATCCCCATCCATCTACACTATTCACCCTCTTTTGTTCATGACTGTAATATCCAAAGCCCGGTAATCCGATCGCATAACTTGAGTTGGAGGAATCTAAATCTCCGTAAGTCAAAGGCAGGTTATATATGCGGTCTCTGTCATCAAATGGAACCGCGGTGGGTAATCCATTGATCTCAGCTCCATACCCTGCCTGTTCAAAAACTGAAGATGTTTTGTAGTAGAATCCTACTGCATTGTCAATGGTTATTTGTGGTACAGGAGGAGCAAGCAGGTTAATCTTCGCCAGATTAGCCCGGTTTGGGTTGAATGGAAGATTAGCAAAAACCACGCTATAAACTATGCCTGTTGACGTAACTGATACAAATGTATCAACATCCTGAGTTACCCACTGTAGGTTTGAATAGTCCCAATTTGATGATGGCCCTGTAGTTGTATAATCAAGACCTGGTAAAATTGACCCGTTTGAGACTCTGACTGTGTCCCCTGTAGAGGGTAGATCATTCTGATTGATCACTATTTGTCCCATACCAGCGTTTATAGAAAGGCAGATGATCCATGAAATAATACCGGCAACTTTATAGTTATACATGATAAGCTTTGGTTTTATACAAATCTAGCTTATAAGTAGCTGGGTAGCAAATGTTCTAAAAATATCTTAAGCATTGAATACCAATTACTATTTTTGAGGCTTAGCCAATGTTACTGAAACACACCCCATTAATCCCACTTGTGATAGGCATTTCCATGCTACTGTCGGTTCATACCTATGCTCAGCGTAATTACACTGGATTAGTCCAGTTTTCAGGAATGGTGGTATCAAGCGACAGTTTGAGACCCTTGCCTTTTGTCAGTATAATTATCAAAGGCACATACAGAGGTACCATTAGCGACTATAACGGATTTTTTTCATTTGTATCTCAGGCTGGTGACACTTTGGAGTTCAGTGCAATTGGATATCGGAAAGGAACATATGTAGTACCTGATACATTATTCACTGATAGGTATTCAGTAATCAAAATCCTTACAAGGGATACAATTCTTTTACAAGAGACTGTAATTTATCCATGGCCCACAAAAGCACAATTCAAACAAGAATTTTTACAGCTCAGGGTACCTGATGATGACTACTCAAGAGCAAAGAGAAATCTGTCACTTGCAGAGTTAAGGGAAAGAATGCAGACTTTACCTCTGGATGGCTCTGGGAATTACAAAGCTTCCATGATCGAGAAACAAGAGAATTTATATATGGCGGGTCAGTATCGCTCAATTAGTTTATTAAATCCAATCGCATGGGCTAAATTCATCGAGGCTTGGCAGCGAGGCGACTACAAAAAGAAGGACGACTGAATTTTTGATGACTAAAAAAAATCTGTACCCTCACACTTTATTAAATATCGATTTGCGTGTTGCAATAACTTTTCTGTTTGCCGTCCTCACCAGCACTCTGGCATTTGCTCAGGACAAAGCAATTGTAAAAGGGAATGTAGTAGATGAAGCTGGCAAGAAACTATTTGGGGTAAACGTATCAGTTTTAGGATTTCCGGGTGGCAGTTCGACAGATGATAACGGAAGTTACCAGATCGAAGTGCCATCAGGTAAGGATATAGAACTCGCCTTTTCGTTTATTGGTATGCAGCTAAAAAGGATCCCTGCAAGACTCGAACCCAATGAAAGTTTATCACTTGACATTATAATGCAAAAAAGCAGTACTCCCCTGCCGGCAGTAGAAGTGAAAGACCGACAAAGAACTCCGGTAACTTTCATTAAACTGGATCCAAAGTCAGTTGAACAGATTCCGAATGCCAGTGGTAATTTCGAAGCCATCCTTAAAACATTTCCGGGCGTAGTTTCTAACAATGAATTGTCATCACAATATTCAGTCAGAGGTGGAAATTATGATGAAAACCTGGTTTATGTTAATGATGTTGAGATCTACAGACCATATCTCATAAGATCAGGCCAACAGGAAGGGTTAAGTTTTATTAATCCCGATATGGTTGAATCTGTATTATTTTCTGCCGGTGGATTTGATGCTGCTTATGGTGACAAAATGTCTTCGGTACTTGATATAACCTACCGAAGGCCTGAAAAATTTGGAGGATCAGTATACCTTGGATTACAGGGTGCAGGGTTTCACCTGGAAGGATTATCCAAAAATGAAAGATTCAGCTATCTTACTGGTGTCAGATATAAGACCAACCAGTATATTCTAAGATCACTTGAGACAAAAGGTGAATACAAACCGAATTTTGCAGATGCTCAGGCTCTGTTGAATTACAAACTAACAAAAAGAACTGAAATTTCTTTACTTGGCAATTACTCTTTCAATCAATATCAGGTTGTACCGGAAAATCGTGAAACAGAATTTGGTACGGTCAATGAAGCATTGAGACTCACAATATACTTTGATGGCCAGGAAGTAGATAAGTATAATACTTTAACCGGTGCAGTCACTTTATCACATAACGTGACCGATAGTTTTAATATCAAATTCATTGCTTCCGCATATCGTTCAGATGAAAATGAATCTTTTGACATTTTAGGACAATACTTTATTGATGAGTTAGAGAATGACCTTTCATCAGATAATTTTGGTGATGTTGCTTTTAACAGAGGTATCGGTACCTTTTTGGATCACGCAAGAAATGAATTAGACATCAATGTTTATAGTTTCGAACACAAAGGCTCTTTACAAAGCCAAGTTGTTGACTGGAAGTGGGGTGCCAGATATCAACATGAGAAGATCAATGACCTTATAAGTGAATGGAACTATATTGACTCTGCAGAATACTCACTCCCCCACCCCCCTGATAACATTGGCGGTGCCGGAGACCCAAATCAGTTGATTGAGTTGCAGGAAGTCATCAAAACCAGATCCAAACTTTCCTCAAATCGGATGTCAGGGTTTATACAGGGAAGTCTGTTGCTTGGGAAAAGTGAATTATTCAGCGTTACAGGTGGCTTACGGGCTAACTATTGGGATCTTAACGATGAATTGGTTATCAGTCCACGAGCAAGTATTGCATTCTTTCCTGATTGGGAGAAAAGATGGAATTTCCGTTTTGCCACAGGGATATACTTTCAACCACCATTCTACAGAGAGTTAAGGGATTTTCAAGGTAATGTGCATACAGATGTAAAAGCTCAGAAATCAATTCATTTTATTCTGGGTGCAGATCATACTTTCCTGGCATGGGGCCGTGAATTCAAATTTGTAACTGAAGGATACTATAAGAAGCTTGAAAATCTTGTTCCATATAAGATCGATAACCTTCGTATAAGGTATTTTGGCGAAAATAATTCGGATGGATATGCCACCGGTGTTGACTTCAGGATCAATGGAGATTTTGTACCGGGTGTTCAATCCTGGGCGAGTTTATCATTTTTAAAAACTGAGGAAGACATCCGCAACGACGATTACTACAAGTATTACAATTCGGACGGAGATCTTATTGTACCTGGATACACATTCAATGACATCCCAACTGATAGTTCGCTAGTGTCACCAGGAAATATCGCTCGTCCTACTGATCAACGGCTTACATTTAGCTTATTCTTTCAAGACTACTTACCCAAGTTTCCTACTTTCAAAATGAACCTTACATTGGTATATGGAACCGGTCTTCCATTTGGTCCGCCAGGCGAGGACAGATACAAAGATTTACTGAGATTCCCGTCATATCGCAGGGTTGATATAGGATTCCAAAAGATCATCATTGATGAGGATAACCCTAAAGACCACCGATTAAAATTTGCCAACAAATTGAAATCGCTTTGGATCGGATTGGAGATCTTTAACCTTTTACAGGTTAACAACACTGTTTCTTATTTATGGGTGACAGATGTAACTAACAGAACCTATGCAGTTCCCAATTATCTTTCAGCTAGAACACTCAATCTAAGACTACAGGCCAGGTTCTGATCATCAAGCGATCTGTGGATTTACATTAGTAATCATTTTCATTCCAGCGGACACAATAAGATATTGTGCAATCATATAGGTAGCTAAGATGTACATCCCGGCATAAGGCATTTCCGTCACAAAGCGCTCTATTGCAATTATAGAATCAGACACAATAAAAGATATTACTCCTATAAGCATTGTAATATATATCTTAAAACTTCTTTTATACGGCATGAAAGCAGCCATTATTCCTAATGCACAAAGAGTTAGGCAGTAAAACAATATTGCAACTTTTAAATTTCCAAAAGCAAAATTGTTGATCACATAAAATTCAACTCCATATACCAGTACTATTGTAGCAATTGCAATTTGAAGCCAATGCAAATTCCAGGGTCTATTCTGCAAAAGGACCAATAAGAAATACAAGCAATATAGAATTAAAGCACCAAGAAAAAAGAACAAACCAGTCAAAAAATAATTTTCAGAAACTTGTTCAAACATCAGAAAAACATCACCTGCTCCGCTAAATAATAAAGCTCCTAAAAGTAAGTTACGCTTAGTGTTATGTTTAATTGAGTAGGTATATATTGAATAAAACACCAATAATGATAATACAATTAATGGTTTGCTTAAATAATAAGTAGTCTGCAATTCGAAGAATTCTGATGCTAAAACAATTGCACATACGAGCAGATACACAAAAAAAAATCTCCGGGGTCCACTGTTATCCAAATCTTTGTTTATTTAAAGTTGTGGTCAATTGATCTTCAAATTTATAATTATACATCAAATTTGAAATCATTATAAATACTAAGAACCTCAATATGTAATTTTAATAAAAGTTTGATAATCAAACATATATCAATTTACTCTTTGTTAATATTGTATATTTTGATCAAAGTTTTACCTCTTCCTGTAGCAATTACACCCATTTCTATAGCAGATTAGCCAAAAACCGAGCAGGATACGAAGGATACACCGGTATTTTCAACTTAATCGAGGAAGAAAATGCTGCTAAGGATCTCAAATTATACAATTGCTCTAGTACTGGTATTTACATCAGTCTGTCAAGCTTTTGAACCTACGGTTTCAGAATCAGTAGAAATTAACAGATGGTTGTTAAATCAACAAATTACTTCTGACCTGAAATTCGAGTTAATAACTTCCGATAAAACACCTGATGGCACATTTCACAAGAGATACAACGTGTATTCTAAAGGTATACTTATCGAGAATCTACAAATCATTACACATAGAACTTTGGATAATCATTTTTTCATCACTGGTAATGAAAAATTATTTTTAATTGTAGATCAATTTCTTAAAGAGAATTTTTCAGAATTAATATCTGATAAAATACAAGATCATGATGATATTGTTGTGTTGGTTGATCAGGATGCTGAAAATGTTTTTAGTCTTAGGTTTGTGATAAAGCAAAAGGTCTCGAACTCAACTACTGGTGATGTCATTTATAAAGACATAAACTCAAGATCAGAAATAACCAGAGAATCTCTCATCAGAGAAGGAAACCAGACTGGAATTGCTTCAACAAAATACAACGGTTTACAAAACATCAATACAAATTTACAGTCAGGCCAATATGAATTAAAAAGCCATACAATCAACAGTAAAGTCCTTAGCCTGAATAATCAAACTAGCTATACAACACCTACACCTTTTTACGATAATGATAATATATGGGATGATACACTAAACCATCATTATGCTACTGATGCTCTGTACTCTTCACAAAAATACCATGAATTTCTGCAGCTTGAATTCAACAGGAATTCCATTGACAACAATGGAACACTGCTTTCCAATTATATAAACTATGGGGCAGGTCTAGAAAATGCTTTCTGGAACGGACAAGCAGTTGTTTATGGCAGCGGTGGTGTCAACAGAACTGCTATGACCACACTTGATATTGCTGGACACGAATTTACTCATGGGCTGATACAACATACTGCAAATCTCAAATATAAAAATGAGTCAGGCGCACTAAATGAAGCAATCTGCGATATGATGGGGGTTGCTCTAGAATCATTTACAAGGCAATCTTTCAATTGGCTTATTGCTGAAGAATCCGGTGCCCCATTAAGATCTCTTGAAGATCCATCATTATTGGGACAACCTATGTTTTATCGTGGTCAAAATTGGTATTATGGCGTTAATGACCATGGTGGAGTTCATATTAATAGTGGTGTTATAAACTATTGGTTTTATCTGATGGTTAATGGTGGAACAGGGATTAATGAAATTGGACAATCTTATTCGATCAATGGAATAGGGATAAACTCAACTGTGCAAATTGTATATAACACTTTAGTAGGATATCTTCTACCTACAAGTGATTTTAAAGAATTCAGAAAATTGGTTCTATTAAATACAGCGAAAGAATATGGATATTGTTCTGATGAATTCAACACAACCTACCAAGCCTTTAAAGTAGTTGGAATTTCAAATACAATGCGTACCCAAGATGCATCTCTTAGGAATTTAACTTCAAAATCTATTGACACTCAGTTATCAATAAATGATCTGAACAAAGTTGAAAACATAAATTTATATGATGTTCCGATTTGGGATGACTCCAGTAATCTGACCATGAGCAATAAAGTGTGTGTAAACCTCAATAACAATCAGTACAAAATTGGTAAGGATCATGAGTTTAAAAATGAGTTAATACAGTACAATGATGATGATCACAGTGTTTATATTAACATTCCTCAATTTCCCACAAAACATCCTTTAACACTATGCTTGATCGATATCACCGGCAAAATGATCGAAATGGGTAATACTAAAAATGACAGCGAATACTTCTTCGAATCAACCGGATTTTCCACAGGAATTTATATTCTTAGAATTTCAAATTCTGAATTCGTAAAATCACAAAAGATCTATATCTCCAAATAAGCTGTAATTTATTGCTCTGCAAACCTGCTATCGTTCAAAAATTCATAGTCGGTTAACGTGGATAAAAATGCCAATAGATCTAACTTTTCCTGCTGACTTATGGGAATTCCATTATTCAAAATCGGGTCTAGAGTGGCAGATGGCAACACTCCTGAATTGTAATGATCTATTACATCCGCCAATGTTTTGACACTACCATTGTGCATATAAGGGAATGATACGGTAACATTTCTGAGAGATGGAACTTTAAATTTACCCTCATCATTTGGGTCAAGAGTGATCAATGCTCTTCCAATATCGTTGAAGATTGAATCTATACCATTATTCCTAAATGAAAGGTCTGTAAATAGTGGTTCTTTATGGCAGGTCTCACATTTTTGCCTGAACACCTGCAGACCATTCAATTCCGCACTTGTGAAGTTACCCCCACTTTCGCCCCGTATATATTTGTCATATTTTGAATTCGATGACACCATCAGGGCCATGAACTGAGCCATAGCTTTTAGCATATATTGTGAAGTGATCGAATCAGAACCATAAGCCTCTTTGAACAAATCAGGATACTCTGAATGAATTGACAGCTTATTCACAACATTAGCAACCGTTTCATCCATTTCAACAGGGTTTTGAATTGGATTAAGAGGCTGAAATTCAAGATGTGTTACCCCACCATCCCAGAAGAAGTTAGTATGCCATGCCATATTAAAGATCACCGGTGAATTACGGGTCCCTAACAATCCATTTATTCCGTGGCTCACACTGTGGTCTATGTGGCTGAATGCTCCAGATTGCTGATGACACGAACCGCAAGAAATAGTATTGTCCTTTGATAAAATAGGATCGTAAAATAGTTTCCTTCCTAATTCAAAGCGCGACCTGGAGACCTCATTTTGTGGAAAGTCATACACTGCGTTGGGAAACCCATCAGGAACTTTAAATTCTACATATGGATTATTAGATGATTCATCCCAATCAACATCTGAACAAGATGATAGCAGAAATGCCATGATAATAAATATCATGGCACCTTCCGTTCTATATTTCAGAATTCTGAAACTCATACAGCTATTAATTTCTTTTAATGTTAGTCATCATGGATGTGATCAAACTGCCACATATCCTGATAATTTGTAGCTATTGCGTTTGCCATTGGACCCGGCATTGCTATTGAATAACTTGGAGCCATTGATGCAATACTTACCATCATCGGATTCTTAAAGAACTCTTCAAGATCAACAACCAAATGCACTTCCGGATTTTTATTTTTCTGTGCATTTAAAGTAAATGTACCAAAGTCCATAGTAATCTCTCTGAGTGTATTGTTAGGATCTACAAAACCACCTATGTGAAACTGGAATGCTCCATTTCCTGTAATAACAGGCGAGTTACCTTCTAGCTTCAGATTTATATAACCTGTATTCCATGTCCAGAACATTCCATTGGCTGGATCCAGATCACCTGGTTGTGACCCTTGTGAATAAAGTGAAGTATCTACACCAATCATAAATCTCATGCCTTTATATGTCCCTTCAGGTATATTCTTAACATTGATCAGATTGCTTGTTGCATCTGCCAGATCTACCAGATAATATGAATCAGGAAGGGAAATGTCATTGTTATTCATATCGACCAATTTGATATTAGTAAGATAGAATTTGAATGTAGATACCGTGAATTGTTCACCTGCTTCATTGGTATAGGTTTGGTTATTGAGTGACAAGGTTTGTTGGCCGAATATCATTCCTATATCCAACGTCATTTGTGGATTTTCTGTGGCAACAGGAGTTGTAGGGTCATCGTTTTTGTCGTCCTTACAAGAAGTGAACATTAAGGATGTTGCTCCCAATATGACTGCCCAGGTTAATATTTTTTTCATAGTGATCAATGTTTTAGTTTTCTCTGAAGCAAGTATAGTGATAAATGGATATTGCAGTTTATGACCTATGTCACAATCCTGTAAATACATTAAACAAACCGCAGTTCGAAAAGTTAGTATCATAAAGTACTAACATTCTGATAATTAGTTAAAAGCTTATGAAAACAGGGCTTTGAGTTCAGTTGCTTCAGCGGGTTTCATTTTTCCTGCTAAAATTAAGCTCAGTTGTCTACGTCTCAAAGCACCGTCGAATCTTTGTTTTTCCTCATCAGATTCTGGAATTATTCCGGGAACATTTATCGGATTTCCCATTTGGTCCACAGCAACAAATGTGTAAATTGCTTCATTACACTTACGTTTTTCACCAGTTGTATTATTCTCGACCCAAACATCAATAAACACTTCCATAGAAGAAGTAAAGGCTCTTGAAACTTTGGCCTGCAGGGTTACGATCTCTCCTAACCTGATAGGTTGATTAAATGAGACATTGTTCACTGAGGCTGTTACCACTACTCTGCTGCAATGCCTGTGAGCAGCCACGGCGGCACAAATATCCATCCAATGGAGTAGTCTGCCTCCCATAAGGTTTCCCAGCACATTGGTATCGTTTGGGAGCACAATTTCTGTATTAATGGCTACAGAATCACCCGGTTTCTTGGTTTTCATGCCCCAAATATACTACTGTTACCTCCTATTAGCCTCCTTTTTCTTAATTTCAGCAACTCAAAAGTCAACCAATCTAACCATGCAGAAATTATACACCCGATTCTCCATTTTAGCAGTGGCATTATTGTGCCTCCTCAGTAACTATTCAAAGGCCGCAGAAGGCGATACTACAAAGATCCGTGTACACGATGCAGTGCATATGGACTGGTACGGGCAATATCTCCAATGGGGTGTTTTTCCACAACCCGGAACTACCTTCAGAAGAATAAATCTTGACCTAACCATAGGATGTCCTCCAACAGGTTGCTCTGATTGGGATTATACCGTATTGGTTGAAGCAAGGCATAAGACCGGTCAGTTTGATTCAACCCTTACTCCTGCTCCGTTATATACTGTAAACGGAAACTCTCCTGATTCTATCTTTTCAAATCTGAACCAGGCGTACATTACATTCTATGATACTCTGAACATGATCACCGACTCTTCTGTGGCTGGTCAGTTTTGGATCATGACTCACAATAACCCAAACGATCCGTTTGCAGTAAGTGACTCTGATTATGTTTATCCCGGCAATTATTACAATTACTATTTTGATAATAGTGGAAATGTGATTGATTCCATTCTGGTTGGATATGATCAAACCTGGATCAACAGTGTAAATATGGTATATGTTGTATTTGAGATCGTTGAATTGCAAGAAATAGCCAGAGTAATAACACCTTACGGAGGATATTACGGACTTACATGGAAAAATACCTGGCATTTTGATATAACTGATCTTGCACCACTGTTACAAGATAGTGTTGAAATTCGCGCATTTTATAGCGGATGGTCGGATGGATTTGCCATCACTTTGGATTTTGAGTTCATTGAAGGAACTCCACCAAGGACTCCCCTACAGATCAGGAATGTATACAAAGGAAGTTTTCCGTTTGGAAATGCAGCCAATCCTATTGAAAATTACCTGATACCTAAAAGTTTTGACATAGATTCCAGTGAGGTAATGTCAATGTTGAGAGTAATTCCGTCAGGACATGGCGCAGGTACTCAAAATTGCGCTGAATTTTGTGCAAAGAATTATAAGGTAAAGGTTGATGGAATTCAACAGTTTCAACAATTGGTATGGCGAACAGATTGCGGAATGAACCCGCTGATGCATCAGGCAGGCACATGGATCTATGACAGAGCCAACTGGTGCCCTGGAGAAAAGGTCATAATCCGCGAACATGAACTAACTCCAGTGATTACACCGGGAACTACTGTAAGCTTGGATCTGGACTTTGATACATACACTAATTCAAGTACCAATGGGGCAAGTTATATTCTTTCAACACAGTTGATCACTTATTCTGCACCTAACAAATTACTTGACGCCAGTATAGAAGAGATCATCGCACCAAACTATGATATGAATTACTCCAGATTCAATCCTATCTGTAATAACCCTAAAGTGGTGATAAGAAATACTGGTTCTACCATATTGAATTCACTGGTGATCACTTATGGAATCAAAGGCGCTCCTCAATCAACATATACCTGGAATGGCAACCTGGCGTTCAATCAATATGAGGAAGTGCAGCTCGGTGGAATCAACTGGAGTAGTAGCACTAACACACCCGATGAATTTGAAGTTGTAATAAGTGATCCAAATGGCAATACAGATCAATATGCATTTAATGACACTCTAAGATCTTACCTGAACTTCCCTCCCGAATTTCCATCAAGTTTTGTTTTGTTGGTTAAAACTAATAATGCCTATTGGGAGACTTCCTACAACATCAAAGACGACATGGGAAATATCATTTTAATAAATCCGCCTCTAAGCGCCAACACATTCTATTATGATACCTTGAGCCTTACTCCCGGTTGTTATGAATTCAATCTTAATGATTCGGGAAAGGACGGACTAAGTTTCTTTGCAAATAATGATGGAACTGGCTATGCAAGATTTCTAAAAGCATCAACCACCGGTGCTTTGAAATATTTAGAGGCTGATTTTGGAACTAGCCTATCTTTTAAATTTACTGTAGGTTACTTACTCAGTGAACCAGCTATTGAACTTGAACCGGCATTGTTAGTATATCCAAATCCGGCTAGCGAATCATTCACTCTCGATCTCAACTTACCACAGAACGAAAATATTACGATCACCATAACTGATATGAGTGGTAAACTTTTATTAAAAGAAGATTTCAAAAATGTAGGGCAAATTGTGAAGAAATTTACTTTGAACGATTCGCCAGCAGGACTCTACCTTGTAAGAGTGACCGGAGACTCCTTTAATCTGGTCAGAAAGCTGATGTGGAACAACTAAATAACGGGGCTTTCGAGCCCCTTTTTTTATGCGGATTCTGATCATTGACAATAAAGATTCGTTCACATACAATCTGGCCCATTATGTGGAAGAGTACACTTCTCAATTTCCGGATGTGATACGTCATAATGATTTTGATGTATCAATGTTAAAGTTATATGGTAAGGTTATCTTTTCTCCCGGACCAGGGGTTCCTGGTGAGTACCCGATAATGAATCATGTGCTAGATAGAATTCAGGATGATGTACCGGTACTTGGTGTTTGTTTGGGCATGCAGGCACTTGCTGAATATTATGGCGGGCAACTTATCAATCTTGGAAAAGTATCTCATGGTAAGTCGAAACCGGTTTATATTTTGAACAGCGAAGATCCAATTTTAAAAAACATCCCTTCACCTTTTATGGCCGGTCGATATCATTCATGGGTGGTTGACCATATAAATTTACCTGAAAAGCTTAAAGCGAGTGCTATTGATGCGGATAACAACCTCATGGCAATAAGACACATTAAAAAACCTCAGTATGGAATACAATTTCATCCTGAATCTATAATGACTCCCGCAGGGAAAGAAATTATCAAAAACTGGCTTAATATAAAACTTCAGACACATAGCTAATGGTTGTCCTGAAGAAAATAGCCGTCATCCAAACACTCACAAAAATTTTCAAGCCTATAGTCAGTAATGTCCCAACAGCTCCGCCCAAACCTGATCGAATGGCACCATTAATATCCTTACCTGCAACAACATCGCCAACTATTGAACCAATTATAAGTCCTGCTATCATTCCTACAGGTGAGAAAAACATTCCAATCAGCATTGCACAGATTCCAAAAACAATTCCAAGTTTTGTGGCACCATATTTTTTGGCAAATAGAACCGGAATAAAATAATCAAGTATTGTTACCAAAATAGTTACAATCAACCAAAATATAATAAATGCTGAAGAAATTGAATCATCGATCTTCAACAAACACAACATCGCCAGAAAATTAAATGGCGGACCGGGTAATCCGGGAATTATACATCCAACTATTCCAATAAACGAAAGGATCGCGCCTAATATGATCAAGAATATATCCATGAATCAATAATAAGTATTCCAATTTAAATATTAGTTTTAACAATGGCTTCAATATTCGCCCATGGTTTTCTTGCCTTTAGCCTAGGAAATTCGCTGGAAAAAGAAATGATTACCAGCAAAGTCTTGTGGACCGGGATTTTCTTATCTATAATTCCAGATATGGATGTGATCGCCTTTGCATTTGGCATTCCTTACGAATCAATTTGGGGGCATCGAGGGGTAAGTCATTCCATACTATTTGCTTTGATCACCAGCACTTTGATCTCAATGTATTTCATCAAGTCACTAAAGCATTCCGGATCATCGTCAGGAATATTTATCTTTTTATTCCTTTCAATGGTGTCACATGGCTTTCTTGACGCAATGACAACTGGAGGATTAGGCGTTGGTTTTTTTATTCCATTTGATACTGATCGCTACTTCTTTAATTACAGACCCATTTTGGTATCTCCAATAGGGATAGATTCATTTCTGAGTTCATGGGGGCTGGCAGTCATACTCAGCGAAATAAAAACTGTTGGACTTGTTTGTGTGTTGTTACTATTATCAGCATTTGTCAGGAAACGCTTCATTACTAAACAAAATCAATGAAATACAGCTTCTGGGCTATTAAATCTATATGTTTTGTAATAATATTATTAACAAAACCCTCTATGACTTTAGCTCAAGAAGCGGAGGTGTTGAAATGGAATGGTTTTGAACCATATCTAAACTACCAGAATGATACCACTTATGTGATAAACTTTTGGGCCACATGGTGCAAACCTTGTGTTAAAGAATTACCTGCATTGGACTCCTTAAACGCTACTTTTGCTTCCAATCCCGTAAGAGTTATACTTGTGTCAATGGATTTCAAAAGTCAATTGAATAGTCACCTTAATCCTTTCATAATCGAAAAAGATATTCAATCAAATGTTTTGCTGCTTGATGAAATTGATTACGACAAATGGATCAATAAAGTTGACTCAACATGGAAAGGTGCAATACCTGCGACGCTCATATATAATTACCAAAAACGATTCCGAAAATTTTATGTTAAAGAATTTACCTTCGCAGAAATTGAAAAAATAATAAATAATATAATAAAACAATAACCATGAGAAAGATACTTCTAAATTCAATACTAATCGTAACTCTAGTTTTATTGACAGCTAGCTTAACAATTGCCGACGGCATAACAATTGGTCAGTCTGCACCTGAATTCAAACTAAAAAATGTAAATGAAGAGATGGTATCTCTAAGTGATTATAATGATAAGAAAGGAGTGATTGTTATTTTCACCTGCAACCATTGCCCATTTAGTAAAAAATATGAATCAAGGATAAAGATGTTAAATGATAAAATGCAATCCAAGGGATTTCCTGTAGTGGCCATTAACCCAAATGATGTATCCCAAGTGCCGGAAGACTCATTTACCGAGATGCAAAAGCGTGCATATGAGCAATCATATACCTTCCCTTATCTGTATGATGAGTCTCAGGATATCGCAAAGGCTTATGGCGCTGCAAGAACTCCGCATGTTTTTATACTTGTAAATAATGAAAGCAAGTTTACCGTGGAATACATTGGTGCGATCGACAATAACGTTGAAGATTCAGAAGCTGTAACAGCAAAGTATGTTGAAGATGCTATTGAAGCTATTATCATAGGAGAAAAGCCTAAGAAAAATGAAACAAAAGCGATTGGGTGTACTATAAAGTGGAAAAAGTAAAAACCTTTACTCTTCCATATTAATAGAGTGGCCCATCTTATCCCTTTTTGTTTTCAGGTACAAACGGTTGTGTTCATTTGACTTGATCTGTAAAGGAATATTCTCAACTATTTCCAAACCATAGCCTATCAACCCTGCTCTCTTTGTTGGATTATTTGTCATAAGTTTCATCTTGGTAACACCAAGATCTCTCAGTATCTGTGCACCTACCCCATAATCTCTCTCATCCATTTCAAATCCAAGTTCAAGGTTGGCTTCTACAGTATCCCTCCCCATCTCTTGCAATTTATATGCTTTAAGTTTGTTTAGTAAGCCTATTCCCCTTCCTTCCTGGTTCATATAAACAATTACACCTTTGCCTTCCTCTTCTATCATCTCCATTGCCTTTTGTAACTGAGGCCCACAATCACACCTACAGGAGCCGAATATATCGCCGGTGAGGCACGAAGAGTGAACTCTTACAAGAACAGGTTCCTTTTTATCCCACTCCCCTTTTACTAGTGCTAAATGCTCCTGACCATTCGTTAATTGCTTATATGCAATAAGGTCAAAATCGCCGTGCGTAGTAGGCAACTTAATGTTCACTTCTTTTTCAATCAAACTTTCTGTTTTAAGGCGGTAAGAGATCAGATCTTCAATAGAAATGATTTTCAGATTAAATCTCTCAGCTATCTTCATCAGATCTGGCAGCCGCGCCATTGATCCATCTTCATTCATTATCTCAACTAAAACACCGGCATGTTCAAAACCTGCTAACCTTGAAAGGTCAACCGCCGCTTCAGTATGCCCAGCTCTTCTCAACACTCCTCCTTTTCTACTTCTTAATGGAAAAATATGTCCTGGACGCCCCAGATCCTCAGGTTTAGTGTCTTTATTGATCAAAGCATTAATAGTCTTTGACCGATCTGAGGCTGATATACCTGTTGTGCATCCATGTCCTAAAAGGTCTACCGAGATGGTAAATGGTGTTTCATGACTGCTTGTATTATTCTGAACCATCATTTCGAGCTTCAGCTCCTCACAACGTTCAGTGGTTATTGAAACACATATCAGTCCTCTTCCATGAGTTGCCATGAAGTTCACAACTTCTGGAGTTGCATTCCTTGCAGCAGTTATGAAGTCGCCTTCGTTTTCACGATCAGCGTCATCAACTACTATAATCACTTTACCAGCCTTAATATCTTCTAGTGCCTCTTCAATTTTATTAAGTACTAAAGGGCTACTATCTATAGGATTACCGAACGTTGTCATATGCTGCAAAATTAGGGATTAATGACCTTTAGTGTTATAAAGCGGTAAATTATTGGCGAAAAGAGAATGTTAGTTACGATTTCTTACAGAGTGTTTTACTTTACATTATTTCATAATATACTGATATTAAGTATATTAATTAAAATAACCACACAAAAAATTACATACAGAACTATCTTTCTTACAAATGAGATTAATTGAACTTTTTGAATCAATTGAAACCTAAAAACGACGTTAAATTGTATTCAGAAAAAGTTCTTTTAACAATCATAAAAATCCAGCCCCGTAAGGCTGGTTCTCATAGCAGGGTTTGTTTGGGTTGACTATGGATGAGAACGGATGCAAAAGGCGGCCCCGTAAGGCCGCCTGCATCTGTGTAACCCTTTGAGAAATTTAACCGTAGAATGTCATGATTTGGTTTTTGGTTAGTTTTTAGGTTGATTGTCAGAGGTGGGCGGCCCCGTAAGGCCGCGCCGCCATCTGATCACTAAAGACGGAGAATCTAGGCGGCCCCGTAAGGCCGCCATTTTTTTATTTTAAAGTGATTCAAAGATTTTCAACAACTCACCTCCTATTTTCCTAACGGAAAATTTATCATCAACAAATTTTCTACCATTCTCCCCAAGCTCATCAGCAAATACATGATTGCCTAATAAATTAAGGATATGGGCAGCCAATTCCTGTGGATTATCTCCAACTAATATTTCACGACCCGACCGGGCTCCAAGTGGTATAAAGCTCATAGTTGTAGTTACACATGGGACTCTCATAGACATGGCTTCCAGTATTTTGTTCTGCAAGCCGGTACCCATTCTCATTGGTGCGATAAATATTTTGGAACATGCATAAACTGTTCTAATGTCATCTACCCATCCTGTAATTGTTACATTACCCCCATCCAAAGCTCTGACACTGGAAGATGGATTTGCTCCGGCAATTATCAATTGGATATCAGGAAACTTCGCCCAGACCAATGGCATAATTTCGTTTACTAAAAATTCAGCAGCATCAACATTAGGTAAATAATTCATGTTACCAACAAAACATATACCTTTTTTATCAATAACATTAGATGATTGAAAGTAATCTGAATCAACAGCATTCGGCAGAATTAAAATGTGCCCTATATCATTATTGTCAAAGCTTGATCTATCCTGTTCACTTATGATCAAACTCACATCAAATTGCTTGATCATTTTTTTCTCGAATTCACGTACCAGATTAAGCTCTCTTTTGAATAAGGGTTTGAGTAAGATCGAAGACTTTTGAAGACGCTGAAGTGTACCTACTGCAAATGCGTCCTGAAAGTCGATCACTTTTTTACCATTATATTCTCTTGAATAAAGTGCTGTCCTAATCAACTGACAATAAACAATATCAGGACGAATATCATTTATTTGACTTTGCATTTTCCTCTCAATTGCTTTTGAATAGAAGTATCCTACCTGCAAAGGCAATGATCTGAATAATGAAGTTATCAGATTCAATCCTATCTGAAATTTTGATAGTTTAAATACATTTACAGATTTACAATGTTGTTGCAACAACTCCATTCCCTGAACAGACACATCGCTATCAGAAAGAGCGATCACGTGAAGTTCATGAACCTGAGACAACATCTTGATATGCTGCATCGCTCTAAGCTTATCACCTTTTTCCAACGGGTATGGAAATCTGCTTAGAAGAAAAACTATTCTCATTGAATCATATTTTTATAGAATTCAATTATAGAGTCTCCAATCTTTAGTGGATCAAAGTCTTGCTTAGCAAGTTTTAATGCGCCTTCTTGTATCAATTTTAAAAAATCATGGTCATGGCAAAAATTCAGGATAGCTGAAGCAAATTCTTCAGGAGTATCAGCAATTACAATGTTCTTGTTTTTGATATAATTGATACCTTCAGCTCCAATAGTTGTTGATATTACCGCCTTTCCGGCACAAAGTGCTTCAACTATTTTGACTCTCATTCCACCACCAGACAATAATGGAACAAGCATTACACTTTTGTTACTTATGTAATCAGAAGCATTTGCGACCTTTTCTTCAACTACTATTCTTTCGTCTTTTATTTTGAAAAACCTATCAGGCATTTTATTTCCGGCCAAATAAATTTTCATATTAATTTCAGAACCTTTTAATAATGGAATCACTTTTACCATCAACCAGTCCAATGCCTCAATATTAGGAAGCCAATCCATGCTTCCCAAATGATAAAAATTTATTGTTTCAGTTTTTCTTGTCCTATCAATACTGTCCAATGCAGTAAGTCCAATGGGGGCAACAATAATAGGCTTTCGGTAACCTAATTGTTCAAAAGCAACTTTATCCTGTATAGAAATGGGGATCAAAGCATCCACTTCCTTGATAGCCTGCATCTCATATCTTTTAAGTCGTTTAGCAAGAAATTTGAGATATAACTTCCTAATTGGATTGCCTTCCTGCAATGCAAGCCGTTCCCATATCTTATATTCAACATTATGTGCACGTAACACCACCTTTGCTTTTGAATGGTTGCGTATTGTTTTCACATACGGACACATATAAAGGCTCTCAATTTGGATAACATCAAACTGATGATCTGTTAATACACTTATTAAAAGTTTATGCATTTCAGCACAATCGAACCTTTGAATATTGTATGACCCAGATTGAAATAAATTTGAGAATGCCTCCGAATATTTAATTTCAGTATCCACAAAAACTGATTCAAGTGAATATGATTCTTTGTACCACTCGGGGATTTCGCTTATAGCTATGTGATGTTTTGCAGTATTCAATGCCAAAACCTTAACCTTGGCACCACATCCAGCCAGTGAATGAGTAAGACTATGCATGGCCATTGCTCCTCCATCTCTGGGAGGAAAAGGAACCCTTAAACATAGTTGTAGAATTTTCACTTTTTTGATTTTTTAATAAATCTGGTGAAGAATGACTTATAAGAATCCATATCAAACAAAGCGGAGTCGTGGGTAGCCTTATAAACAAGAAAAACACCAATAGGTAACAATAAAACCGGTGCAATCCACATACCTACTTTTGCTTCTATCACTCCCTCTCTGGCAAACTTTTCACCCATTATGGAAGTAATATGAAAGATCAGGAAGAAAACAACAGAAACTACCACAGGCATCCCTATACCACCCTTTCTTATTATAGCACCCAATGGAGCGCCAATTAAAAAAAGAATAAAGCACGCTATAGAAAGCGTGTATTTCCTATGCCATTCAATTGAAAACCTTGAAATCAATCGCTCACGGGAATCAAGCTCATCACTTGCACTCAACAAATAGGACTTAATGTTCCTAGCTGAACTTAAAGCATTTTCATAAAGGCCGGGGTGATCATTTACCAATAAAGCATAATTATTTTCGGTGAAAGAAGTGTCAATCTTTATCGAACTTGTAAAAAGACTATCTCTGAAACCGATATAATAAGTTTTAAGAGTATTGTTTATCTCAGATTTCCTGTAAGCAAGTTGAACATCAAAAGTATCCAGTGCGGATCTCAACTGATTAATGTTCATCATCTGATAATTATCTTTAAACAGGTCTTCATTTGTGCGGTTGAGTTTAAAAGTGGAGAGGTCAAACCTGATACGGTAACTTTTGAATTTAGTACGAAGCAAGGGTTCATTGTTTGCTTTAACTCCAACTGCAGATTGTTCCTCATAGCTGTTACCCTCGTACAGATTAATAATAAGAAATTTCTCATCTTCTGACATTGCCATCTTGCCAGACTTTGCCATAACAACCTTTACATTTCCTCTGTTTGCTGAATGATCATATATGATCACATTCTGTAAAGTTTGATTATCTGATTCTTTTTTCCCGATCTTAATAGAGTAACCATCGATCCCATTATAAAATATCCCTTCTCTTATGTACAGCGCTGGTTTTTGTTGACGGACATCGTATAAAAGTGATCCCATCTTTAAGTTTGTGTAAGGTAGCAACACGTTAGAAAAGTAAAATGCCAGAACGCTTATCAATACTGCAACTACCAATAAAGGAGCAAGTATACGCTGCAAGGAGATTCCTGCTGATTTTGCAGCCACCAATTCATAATTTTCAGCCAAATTACCAAGTGTCATGATAGAGGATACCAGGATTGCAAGTGGCAAGGCCAGTGGCACCAATGTGGCAGATGCATAAAACAGTAATTCGGATACTACATACCATTCCAGGCCTTTGCCAACCAGGTCATCGATATACTTCCAAAGAAATTGCATCAGCAAAATAAAAAGCACAACAAAAAATGTAGCCGCAAAAGGACCAATGAATGATGTCAGAACTAATTTGTAAAGCTTCTTCAAGTTAATTACCCTTGTACTTCGAAACGAAGGTTGTTCTGAATTATTTGCAAATTGTAAAAGAAGATGAGCCCGAAAGATACAAAATTGACCTTTAGCCCATCAGAATTAGACTTTCTGGGTAACAAAAAAGTGATCGATCTAAAATCCTCTATCCTGGATCGAATTGAGCTTAGGTTAGGACAAATCCGGCTCAATCTTCTTCAAAACTCTCAAAACTGGGCTATCTCATCTTCACTACTTGAAAATAGAGGTAAAATTACCCGTGGAGAGAATCATTTAGGATATCCATGGCGAATACTGGATTTCCCAAGTAATTTTTCAGGCCTTGATTCCTTTTCATTGCGACATTTATTCTGGTGGGGAAACCATTGTTCAGTCACCTTACATATAGCAAACCAGCGTTCTACAAAATTCATAAATGATGATTTCCAAAAGCTACTCGAAATAATAGCAAAACCTCAGAACAATTTCTTGATAGGGTCTACCAGGAATATGTGGTCTAATAAAATTACCGACCACATAGATATTGCCAGTATAAATAATCCGACAAAATATATTAATGACTTTTATACCAACAACAAATTTATCAGGATCACTCGTATTCTTGACCTTGACCGAATTAATGAACTGGAAAGTTTCTGTATTGAAACAGCCGAATTATTGTTTAACCCCAACTACAGTATCAAGCACCGATGATCTGCTTGAGATTATGAATTTGCGTGTCCCATAGTCTGGCTACTTCATCCTTGTCACCCGGTTCAGAAAAATCAGTTATCATAAGGGCAACATCCGAGGTTAAGTCATCTGTCAGAATTTCAAATTCAAAATAACCCTCTTCACCTTCATCCAACCATTTAAACCGAACAAGTTGATTATCTCTCTTGTGAGCTACTTTGGCATGACTTTCAGATCCTGCCCAATTAAATGTATAAACTCCCTCTTTAAATGTTACATCATCGGCAAACCATTCCGAAAGCCCGGAAGGAGTACTTAAATAGTTAAATAATATTTTGGGAGAACAGTGTAGTTCAAATTCTATTTGGATCTTTTCCTTCTTGGTCATTCCTATCATAAAAAGTTATTAATTAAAAATCAAATGGCAATTTAATAAAATTCAAGTGGACAATATATAAATATTTATTCAAAACAAACCTATTCAAAGTACTGCTATCACTGCCTAATTTAGCAGAAAAGTGGTAAATTAGAGTTTTAAATTTAAAATGACCAGAAAACTCATATTCATCTTAATTTCAGCGTTTCTATTCAACTCAAAAGGTAACGGGCAGCCATTTCAAAAAATGTGGGACGTATCGTTTGGAGGCAGTCTGGATGATGTGGTAGAATCCTACTTCAGCAATTTTGATGGAGGGTTTATAATGGGAGGCAGCACTTTAAGTGGGATTTCAGGTGACAAATCAGAGGCAAACTGGGATCCTACCATGCAAACACAGGATTTTTGGATAATTCGCACTGATTCTTCAGGTAACAAGATCTGGGATCACCGATTTGGTGGTACAAATGCCGACCTTCTAGTTGAAATAATTTCGACGAGTGATGGCAATATCTTGGCTGGTGGTGAATCATATTCAGGGGTCGGAGGTAACAAATCCCAGCCCAATTGGGATCCTGCGCAAGGATCACAGGATTACTGGATCATAAAATTTGATCAACAGGGAAATAAAATATGGGACAAAAGATTTGGAGGAACAGCATTTGATATTTTCGGTGGTGTTAGAGAAACTTCTGATGGTGGGTTTTTAGTAGGCGGCTCATCTATTTCTGGTATTGGAGGTGATAAAACCGTCAGCAATTGGGGAAGCTGGGATTTCTGGGTAGTTAAGACCGATTCCAATGGAAACAAATTATGGGATAACCGATATGGTGGTTTGCAGGATGAGTTCCTGACATCTGTTGTAGCTACTACTGACGGCGGTGGCTTGTTTGGAGGCTACTCTAAATCAGTGGCCGGTGGTGATCATTCACAAGGCAATGTAGGCTCTTTCGATTATTGGGTGATACGGGTCAACTCAAATGGAACTAAGCTCTGGGACAAGAATTTTGGAGGCAATTTCAATGATTGGTTATTTTGTATGTCCAATTACAGTGATGGAGGGTTTATTCTCGGTGGCCAGTCATTCTCCGGAGTAAGTGGTGACAAATCCGAACCTAACCATGACCCTACACCGGCAGGTTCCGATATGTGGGTGATTCGTATCGATGCCAATGGCAATAAGATCTGGGACCGAACAATTGGCGGTAATGAAGTTGAAGACATTGGTTATATAATTGAAACTGATGATAAAGGTTTAATGATCAATGGTGAATCTTATTCCAATACGGGTGGTGATAAAACAGAAGATAATCTGGGAATAGAACAAACCTGGGTTGTCAAGACCGATAGCAGCGGAGTAATTCAATGGGATAAGACCATTTTCACAACAGGTCATGATGAAAAAGGCGGAGCATTCCCAATAAATGACTTGTGTTTCCTAGTGGTCAATTACACTGATTCTGACACAGGCGGATACAAGACTCAGATGTCCAAAGGGTTTGGTGATTTCTGGATGGTTAAGATGTGCGATATAACGGTAGGTTTAGATGAAACTACCCAAAACAACCTTAATATATTCCCCAATCCTGCAGAAGAGTATTTAATTTTACAGTTTGAGAATCAGAATGTACCGTACAGGTTCCGTATCACAAATATTCAGGGCCAGTTGATAAAAAAGCAAGAGGAACAAGTATCTGATCGAATCAACATTTCAGACCTCAAAGAAGGTTACTACTTCATAACTATTGAAAGCAAGAATTTTTATTTCACAAAGCCATTTGTGAAACTCAAATGATCAGAACAAACCATTCATTTCTGCATTAACTCGGTTTACTATCATTCCAAGATGTTCAGGATTTTCAGCAAAATTAAGTTCATCTATATCAACCACCAGCATTTTACCTTGTTCATAGGTTGAAATCCATGCTTCATATCTTTCATTTAACCTTTTTAAATAATCGATCCTGATGGTATTTTCATAAGGTCTTCCTCTTTTCTGTATCTGATTAACCAATGAAGGAACTGAACCTCTGAGATAGATCAAAAGATCTGGAGGTTTAATAAATTCCTCCATCAACTTGAACAGGTCAATATAATTACGATAATCTCTGGTGGTCATCAACCCCATTGCATGCAAGTTAGGTGCAAAAATGTGAGCATCTTCATAGATAGTCCTATCCTGTATGATCTTCTTATCAGATCTCATAATCTCAGCTACTTGTGCAAACCTGTTTTTCAGAAAGTAGATCTGCAAATTGAACGACCAACGTTGCATATCTTCGTAAAAGTCATTGAGATACGGATTATCATCAACATCTTCGTAATGTGGCTCCCATTTAAAATTTTTGGCAAGGAGAGTTGTTAAAGTTGTTTTGCCGGAGCCAATATTTCCTGCTACCGCTACATGCATATTTTTAAGATCGGTTAGTTTTAGTTGGGTGTATGAAAAATACTGCCGACCAAAATACAAATTATTACCTTACTCATAGCTATAAACCAATATAGAGCTGCCTGACCGAATGACCAATCTTCCTTCCTCAACTCTTATTCCATCAGCATCCACCTTTTCAGGCAACACCATTTGCTCCACTATACCATCTGATATACCTATCCTTTGAACCTTTTTTCCATTGAATACCAGAATTTTATTGCCTGAGACCTGAAATGAGGTAAGTTCCTCAATCCGAACTGTTTTGAAATAGGTACCGTACTGATCAAAAACAAGAAGCCCTAATCCAGGCACATGCATTACAACCCAATTACCGGAATCTGTCAATCCATCAGGATCTGAAGGAAGATCATCCACTCTATCGATCAGAGTGCTTTCTGCAATAACATTCAGCTGCTCGTTTAATTTGATGAGTTTACGCTGCGCAGGGTCATAAAGCCAGTACCCCTGGCGGGGAGATATACAGATCAGTTGCGACATTGGATATCCTAGCGACTGCAATGAAAAGCTAATATTTTCCGAAAATCCGGCATCCAAAATTGAAACATCACCGTATGCGGGAAAGAACAATAGAATTTTTAAAGGATCACGAGTATCAATATAACCAAGTTCTCCCCTATTATAAATACTGAATTCCTGTTCCAATTTTCCGGCAGCAGAATATCTGACCAAATTTCCGGATGAGTAAGTATAGATTCTCCCAAGGGGATCGGTAGTAAAACTGGTATCAGTTTCCTCAATCGTAGCTAACAAAGTATACTTTTGAGCAAAAGAAGGAATTGCACAAATGCTTAAAAGGATCATATAAATAATTGACTTTATCATACAGACAATTCAGAAATTACATCGTTAAGTTCTTCTGCAATAGCTCTGTTATTAGAAAGCCGGGGCACCTTGTGTTGTCCTCCAAGCTTATCTTTCTTTTTGAGCCAAGAGTAGAAAGTCCCTTCAGGTACCATTATTATTTGAGGACTTGACAAAGCCATATCTCTGTATCTTTTTGCTTCATAATCAGAGTTCAGTTCTTTCAACTTATTATCAAGAATATTGCCAAATTCTTCAATATTTGCAGGTTGTTTTTGAAATTCAATAAACCATTCATGAGCACCATTGCTGGAATCACCAAAATACACAGGGCAAGCTGAGAACTCTTCTATAATGGAATCTGTTAGTTTACACGCTTCAGCTATAGCTCTTTCTGCATTATCAACAATAAGTTCTTCGCCAAAAGCATTTATAAATGATGCTGTTCTTCCAGTGATCCTGAATCTATATGGGTTTGTTGATGTAAACTTGATAGTATCTCCTATCATATATCTCCATAAACCGCCATTGGTAGTTATTACCATAGCGTAGTTAACTCCATTCACAACTTGATCTAAACCAATTGCATTTGGATACTCATTTCCAATTTCATCAAAAGGAATAAATTCATAATATATTCCATAATCAAGCATGAGTAATAATTCCTCAGAATCAGGTTTATCTTGTATGCCAAAAAATCCTTCACTTGCATTATAAGTTTCATAATAACGCATATTAGGATCAGGTATCAATTTTTTGAATTGTTCACGATAAGGAGCGAAATTTACTGCTCCATGTGCAAATAGCTCAAGATTTGGCCAAACCTTTGTAATATCTTTCTCTCCTGTTATCTCCAATACTTTCCTCAGCAAAACTAGTGTCCATGAAGGCACACCTGACAAATTAGTAACATCTTCCTGGCTGGTGATAAGTGCCATTCTTTCAATCTTTTGTTCCCACTTATCCATCAGAGCTATAGAAAGTTCGGGAGTTCTGAACAGCTGGATCCAATAAGGAAGGTTTTGAATTAGAATTGCTGAAAGGTCGCCATAAAACGACTCATTCGACATGGAATTGATCTGATGACTTCCACCCAGAGAAAGTAACTTACCATTAAACAAGCCGGTGTTTGGATGGTTATTGCAGTATATGGATAACATGTCCTTACCACCTTTGAAATGACACTCTTCGAGTGATTCATTAGTAACCGGAATGAATTTACTTTTCGCGGATGTGGTACCTGATGACTTTGCGAACCATTTCACCTCTGTATTCCACAACAGTCGTTGTTCACCCTGCCTGAGCCTCATTATATAGGGCTTCAATGATTCATAATCCTGAACCGGTACCCTATTTCTAAAATCCTCTTTAGTACGAATTGTGGCATAATCGTATTTCCTACCCCACTCAGTAAACCTTCCTGCATTGATAAGTTTATTGAACCATTCTTCCTGCACCTCATGGGGGTACTTTAAGAATAATTCAATCTGGTGGATCCGCTTTTTCATGATCCAATACAGAATAGAATTTATAAGTGGCATCTACAGATCAATTAACCCTGAAATATAAGCAAACCAAAAATTACTTGATCAGGTCGACAGATGTTTCTTTTTAGATTGCTGAAAAAACGCTGTAATTTCATTAACTCCCAGACAATTCAATGTATCTGAGGCAGTCAAATACCCTTTACGGCCAATACATACGCCATAATACATATTAGCAAGGCCATCTACTGAATGAGCATCCGGGTTTACAGAGATCATAACACCTCTGGAAATAGCATAATGAATCCATCGCCAGTCTAAGTCAAGTCTGTAGGGGTGAGCATTTAACTCAATAACAACACCGTTTTCAGCACATGCATCAATTATCCTTTTGTGGTCAAGTGGATATCCTTCACGTGCCAATAGCAACCTGCCGGTTGGATGGCCTAAAATAGTTGTATAAGGGTTTTCCACAGCTTTCAGGATCCGTTCAGTTGCTTTTTCAATATTCATTTTTAATCCGGAATGGACAGAAGCTACAATGAAGTCAAAGCTCTCCAAAACATCATTGTCATAATCAAGTGAACCATCATGAAGTATGTCAGATTCAATTCCTTTAAATATTTTAAATGTATCATATCTGCTATTAAGCTCATCGATCTCCTTATGTTGTTCAATTATTCGTTCCGTGTTCATTCCATTAGCGTAGAATGCGCTTTTGCTATGATCACAGATTCCGAAGTACTGAAGCCCCATTTCCATGCATTTCAAAGCCATCTCTTCCAGTGAATTTATTCCATCGCTGTAGGTAGAATGATTATGCAGGGTACCTTTTATATCATCAATTTTTATTAGCGGCTTTATGTTGTTTTTATATGCTTGTTCAATCTCACCTGCACCCTCTCTCAATTCTGGCTCAATAAACTGCATACCCAATTCCTGATAAAGATTTTTTTCACTGAACCCTGTTTTTTCAATTGAATCAACTTTTAGAATATGTTGAATCTGACTGATGTGAGCTTCAGAACCTGTGAGTATAAATCTCAAAAAATCAAATGTATCGTTTTCGCATATATGAAACTTGATATGTAACCCATCATCATGTTTACAGGTCAATACATTCTGATATTCCAACTCCCAATTTTGATACACATTGCCTCCAAGCAATTGTTTTATAGAATCAGCTTTTTGGTTAATAACAATATCAAGAGCTTCCAGAACTTCACATTTTCTTCTGTAGGGTCCACAAAATTCAAGTTTCAGATCTTTAAACTGACCATTTTGAAAAAGTCCTGCTATTTCATTTGCAACACTATCTGCGTAAGCATAATGATGAAACCTTTCATTTGCAATGGTGAACTCCAGAGCTGCCTTGATCTGTTCCTGTGTTTTAATCCCAAATCCTTTCAAAGAAATAAGTCTGTTCTCATTACAGGCATAAAGAAGTTCTCCAGGAGATTCAACTTCTAGTTCTTTCCAGAGCCTTCCTGTTTTTTTAGGTCCAATACCTTTTATCTGCATGATCTCAATAACACCGGGAGGTGTATTCTCTAAATAGTTATCAATCTCAGGCAAAACTCCGGATGAAACTATAGTATTTATCTTATCTACTATAGTTTTACCTATTCCTGGCAAGGAAGCCATTTCTTTCGCATCTAATTCTGCTACAGATCCCGAATATCTTTCAATTTGAAATGATGCATTATTATAAGACTTTATCCGGAACTGATTTTCACCATGCAACTCCATCAAACGAGCCAGTTGCTTTAATACCCCGGCAATTTCTTTGTTACTCATGTACTAAAAATTAAATTAAATGCATGCGATCATGGTAAGGGGATTCCAGGTGGCAACAGAATCTGAATGCCTTCCATTTCAATAATTCTTTTTATTTGAGTATACGCCGGATACAAATCACCATACCTGATCGACTCTATTTTGGAATTAACCTCTGTGCCCAATCCTTCCATTAATCTGATGAAGGGGTCTTTCTGCGTTGGCAATTCCACAACTCTGTAGTTACTTAATCCTGCAAGTTTCGCAGCAACATCAATTGATCTCAACAACCCTCCCTCGCTGTCGACAAGTTTATTGGACATCGCTTGTGTTCCAACATAAACCCTGCCACCTCCCAATGAATCGACCATATCCAAAGACATCTTGCGGGCTGTACTCACCCGGGAAATAAAACTGTGATATGTAGTATCAACCATTTCACCCATCCAATCTTTCTCATCATCCGTTAGAGGCCTAGACATATTTGGGAAATCAGCATAAGGGTTAGTTTTGTAACCGTCGAAATTTATTCCCAACTTATCATTCAGAAATTTCTGTGCATTGAATATCAATCCGATCACGCCAATTGAACCGGTTATAGAACTTTTATTTACTAATACTGTGTCCGCTGCACAACTGATATAATAGCCACCTGAAGCTGCCACATCACCCATGGAAACAACCACCGGTTTTTTTTCACCCGCAATTTGCACTGCCCTTAGAATCGTTTCTGATCCGATCGGACTCCCCCCGGGGGAGTTGACTCGTAAAACTATCGCTTTCACCCTTTCATCCTCCCCTGCTTTATAAACGGTTTCAGCAAATTCAGGCGCATTTAAGACATCATCACCATTACCACCATCTAAGATTGTTCCACTTGCATATAGTATTGCTATCTTATCTAATGAAAGTGTTTCTGCACCTGGCCATTTAGCTATTGCTGAATATTTCCTGATCGGAATGTATTTAGGTTTATCATTTGCAGTTAAATTCAGTTTTTCATACAAGTGATCATCAAATTCATCTCTGAATCCAACATTTGTTATAAGCTTGGCTCTTTTAAGTTCCGTTGCTCTTTTCATCACATGCTTATTTGAAAGAGTCACTAAAGTATCAACACTAACGTTTCGCGTACGTGATATGTCATTCAGTATATTCTGCCACACAGCATCTACATATTGTTTTACCTGTAGTTTATTTTCAGGGCTCATTTGGTACAATGCCCATGTTTCTGCAGCACTTTTGTATTTTCCTTTACGGATAACCTGTGGTTCAATACCCAGTTTATCCAATGCACCTCTTAGGAAGGCTGATTGAGCACTTAGGCCTGCCATCCACACAAACCCTTCAGGATGCATCCAAATCTCATCTGCAACTGATACGAGGTAATAAGCTTTCTGACTATAAAAATCGGCGTAAGCCACTACAAATTTTCCGGAACCTTTAAAATCCTCAAGTGCATCTCTTATCTCTTCTACGGTAGCAGTACCTGCTTGAATATCGGGCACTTCCAAAAATATGCCGGCGATCTTTTCATCAGTTGCAGCATAATTGATAGCCCTTAGTATATCATTTAAACCAGGCTGTATTGAGGATTTAAAAGTAGACAGGTCTATCGCATCAAACGGGTTGTTATTTTCACGATCGTTAACTGGTCCATTGAATTTAATATGAAGAACAGAGTTATACACAACATTTGCTTTATCTTCCTGACTAATGGAGTTGACCAAGATGGATACAAGCATGCCAAAGAAAAATGTGAGTACAATTGCACCGATGATAAAACCTATCATGGATGCAAAGATGAATTTGAAGAATTGTTTCATAATGCGAAGTTTTTGAAAGGCCACTAAATTAACTAATCTCATGTTGCCTTATCTTTAACCACATTTATGACCCACCAAACAGCAATTATAGCAGGCTCAAATTTGGGCGACTCATTGACAACCATCAAAGGTGCTCTACAATCAATAGCCGGACTTGCTTTTACTGACTATAGGTTTTCTTCCATTTATAAAACAGCACCTTGGGGAAACACTGATCAACCGGCATTTTATAATCAGATAATAATTGGTAAGTCACTTTTACCATCAATTCAACTTATGGACCTGTGTCTTGATATTGAACAACAACATGGCAGGATCAGAGGAAAAGACAAATACGGCCCCAGGGTACTTGATCTTGATATTCTCTTTTATGAAAACCTGGTTTTAAATAATCCAAAACTAACAATTCCTCATAATCAATTGAATAACAGAAGGTTTGTTCTTGAACCTTTGGTTGAACTGGCACCTGATTGGATCCATCCAATAACAAAAGAATCTGCAATGAAACTACTTGAAAATTGCACTGATAGCCTTTCCGTTGACAGAATTGAATAAACTCCTCAGAGTATATTACTATTAGTAATTAACAATTAACTGTTAACTTTTTATACATCAACCCTTTCTGAAAGTTCTCAAGCTCTTGATTTGAACTTGACAAAATTGGATCACAATCAATGAAATCCAGTAAAATCAAGGGTTGTACATAAAAGTAGTATGAACTGCTTCATAAAAACAACCGGAATTTAACCTCCAGAATCTGGAAAACAACATGTGCGAGTGTGCACATAAGTATGTGAATAACAATTTATTAAATAGTTGACAGCTTTTTTTAAATTGAAAAAACAAATGATTATACTTGCACCCTGAGACAGTTGTACAGATACTTAAAAAAACCAACCATGAAACGAAAATTATTACTGTTTACTTCTTGCTTTTTAATAGCATTCGGGAGCATTTACGCCCAGGAGGCAGAATCAGGCCAAAAATATGGTCTGCCTTCTCCTAAAGATTACGACAGATTGTCGATAGGTTTGAGCTTTGGCCAAACCGTATTTTTCTCAGATATCAGAAATGATGAGAAATCACAGAGCGCATTCAAGGGAATGGATTTCGCTCCAAATTTTGGTTTAAATCTTACTTACAATGTATCTCACTCAGTTGGGATCCGTTTAGGTGGATCATATGCTCAACTAAAGGCTGGTCCAAGTGCGGTTGGGTTTAATACCAAATACCTTGGTTTAACGTCAAAAAACCAAACTATCAAGCCGGTGGTAACATATGAAGGATCTTTGTATGATATCACTTTAGAAACTGTTTACACTTTTGGTAATATATCTCACCTCAAGCGTAACAAGAAATTTCACTTTTATGTATCTGCCGGTGCAGGTATCATGAATCATACCGGTGGAGAACTCACTACAGATGAAGCATATACCTGGATCAACAATGATTCTATCCCGGGTGATACTGCAACTTTAGCCAGTGGCTCAACAATTGCCAAAGACATTAAGAGTGATGATCCGATATTTGTTCTTCCAATGGGAGTTGGATTTAAATATCAATTAGGTAAAGTAGATCTGGGTTTGTCATTTGACTACCGTCTTACTTTCAATGATGGAGTTGATGGTATCATTAAATATGAGACCAACTACGACCAATATGCATTCATTCGTATCAATGCTAACTACACTTTAGGTAATAAAAAGTCAATGGAATGGACCAACCCAATGGAGGTTGTTTATTCAGACATCGCAGATCTTAAAGAAAAAGTTGATTTGTTGAGCGGTGACAAAGACAAAGATGGTGTTGCCGATATCTTTGATAAAGACAGTGCTACGCCGGAAGGAACTAAAGTATATGGTGATGGTACATCAATTGATACTGATGGTGACGGTGTTGCTGATAATCAGGATGGTGACCCATACAGTATGAAGGGTGCTCAGGTTGATGCCAATGGTATAGAAATTGACACTGACGGTGATGGTGTTGCCGATGGTCGTGACCTTGAACCTAATACTCCAAAAGGTCAACTTGTTAACTTCCAGGGTACTAGCATTGCATCAAAAGAAGACGGTGCAAAAGGTGGAGTATTCCTTCCATCTGTATACTTCGACCTGAATTCATCTTCAGTTAAGAGTGCTCAGAAAGACAGACTTGTTACTGTAGCTCAAGCTATGAAAGCTAATACTGATATTAAGATCGTTGTAACAGGTCATACCGACAAAACAGGATCTGAAGAGTTCAATAGTAAACTTGGTCAGAAAAGAGCCGATGCTGTTAAAGATCACCTTGTAAGTGTTTATGGTATTGATGCTGCACGTATCTCTACTGAATCAAAAGGTAAGTCTGCTCCATTAGCTAATGATGCTAACAAAATGCTTAATCGCCGAGTTGACTTCAATATCGCAAAGTAAGTATAAGTACAACTGAAAACGTCTCAAAAAGCCCGTCGAAAGACGGGCTTTTATTTTTTATAGGAATTGTAGAAATGCCAGATCACGATACCGGCACATACTGAAATGTTCAAAGAGTGTTTTGTACCACTTTGAGGGATTTCAATACATCCATCCAAAAAAGGAATCAGTTTCTCATCAACTCCCTTCACCTCATTTCCAAAGACGAGAGCATACTTAGTTGATTTTTCAGGAATGAAATCGTTTAATAAGATGGATCTTTCACATTGCTCAACTGCCAGTAATTTATAGCCATTACTTTTTAATTCCGATAATGCTTCTTTTGTACTATCAAAATGTTTCCACGAAACAGATTCTGTTGCACCCAGGGCTGTTTTCAGCACTTCCCTGTCGGGTGGACTGGCTGTTATGCCACAGAGTAAGATTTGATCGATTAGGAATGAATCTGATGATCTGAAAATTGACCCTACATTCATTCCACTCCTCACATTATCCAAAACAATGATTACCGGGATTTTTTCTATTCCCTGATATTCATCCTTTGCAGGCCTTTGCAACTCATCATTTTTAAGAAATTTCATCATTGGATATGGTCAAAAGTATTGTAATTATAAATCTATTCTGAAATTTTGGCCTAAATTAGCATTGATAATTAAACTGCCAGTTGTCACGAAATAATACACCATCCAAATCGAAAAAATCAAGTGAAACACCCTTGATGCAACAATACAATGCAATCAAGGCTAAGCATCCTGAAGCATTGTTGCTTTTCAGGGTGGGAGATTTTTATGAAACCTTTAATGATGATGCGATTAAGGCATCCAGGATACTGGGGATTGTGCTGACAAAACGGTCAAACGGAGCCGCATCTTCTATTGAACTTGCGGGTTTCCCCTATCATTCCTTGGAAACATATCTGCCTAAGCTGATAAGAGCCGGTGAGCGGGTTGCCATTTGTGAACAATTAGAAGATCCAAAGACTACCAAAACGATTGTAAAGCGAGGCGTAACAGAATTGATCACTCCAGGAGTAGCAATGGATGAAAAGATCCTGATCAATAAAGAAAACAACTTTTTAGCCGCTATTACAGTAAGTAATGATGTTATAGGTGTTGCTCTTGTAGATATTTCTACAGGGGAGTTTTTGTGTGCTGAAGGCACCGCTGATTACATTGAAAGGTTATTTTCAAGTTTAAATCCGAAAGAACTCATTTACTGCAGAAAAGACAACAATCTTATTCCAATAATCACTGAGGGTAAATATTATACTTTCAAAACCGATGACTGGGTTTTTGAAAAGGAACAGGCAAGAGAACAACTGTTACGGCATTTTAAAACTAGTTCCTTAAAGGGATTTGGGATTGAAGATCATGACCTTGCCGTATCAGCAGCCGGTGCAATCATCCACTATCTAAAACAGAATTATCAGGAATATCTTGACCATATCAGAACGATAAACCGCATTGACGAAAATAATTTTGTTTGGCTTGATAAATTCACTGTTCGAAATCTTGAAATAACGCATACACTTCATGATAACGGAACCTCACTTGTTGATGTCATTGACCAAACTGTCACACCAATGGGGGGGCGTTTGCTAAGAAAATGGAGCGTGATGCCTTTATTAGATATCAAAGAGATAAATAAGCGACATGCGATCACTGCTTTATTTCTTGAAAATTCAGACTTGCGTGATCATATCAAAAATACGTTGGCTCAGGTTGGTGACCTTGAAAGGTTGATATCAAGAGTAGCGTTAAGAAAAAGTACACCCAGAGAATTATCTCAGTTATGCAGTTCCATGAAAGTAATTAAGCCTTTAAAAGAAAGGTTGGTACAATCAGCAAACATTGAACTTTCTTCTATCGCATCATTAATAGATAACTGCGAAGGACTCGCAACTGAACTTGAACGGTCATTAAACCCTGACCCACCGGCTGTTGTATCTAAAGGAAATGTGATTGCGGCAGGATATTCAACTGAGCTGGATGAGTTGCGTGCTATATCAGGAAGTGGAAAACAATTTTTAGTTGATATTCAACAGAGGGAGATTGAAAAAACAGGCATAACCTCACTCAAAATCGGGTTCAATAATGTTTTTGGATACTATATTGAAGTTACCAATGCTCATAAATCTAAGGTGCCTTCAGATTGGATCCGAAAACAAACACTTGTAAATGCAGAACGATATATTACAGGAGAGCTGAAGGAATATGAAGAAAAGATCCTGGGTGCTGAAGAAAAAATATCTGAACTTGAACTACAACTATTTGCTCAAGTGGTTGAACATGTAGCAGGATTTATTCCAAATATTTTGAAAACTGCTGCTGTGCTGGCAAATCTTGATTGCTTAACATCATTTGCACAAACAGCCTTTGAAAGGAATTATGTGAAACCTGAGATGAATGATTCACTGGTGATCGACATAAAAGACGGTCGTCATCCGGTACTTGAAGCGCAACTACCACCAGGAGAAGCTTATATTCCAAATGATGTATATCTTGATAATGAGCAGCAGCAGATCATTATCATCACAGGTCCAAATATGTCCGGTAAATCGGCCTTATTAAGGCAAACTGCATTAATTGTATTAATGGCTCAAATAGGGTCATTTGTTCCGGCTTCAGCTGCCAACATTGGGTTGGTTGATAAAATATTCACCAGAGTTGGAGCATCAGATAATATTTCTTCAGGTGAATCAACATTCATGGTTGAGATGAATGAAACCGCTAGCATTTTGAATAATTTATCAGCGAGAAGTTTGGTTGTGCTTGATGAGATAGGCAGAGGTACAGCAACGTATGATGGTATTTCTATTGCCTGGTCAATTGCGGAGTACCTGCATGATCAAAAACTGAATAAACCAAGAACATTATTTGCAACACATTATCACGAACTGAATGAGTTGGCCGGTGATCACCCCGGGATAAAGAACTACCATGTATCTGTCAAAGAAACAGGCACCAACATTTTATTTCTTCGTAAACTGGTTCCCGGCGGCAGCGAACATAGTTTTGGTATACATGTAGCCAAATTAGCCGGTATGCCATTACAGGTGACGCTGAGAGCTGAAGATATCCTTCAAATACTGGAAAAGGCACATTCCGGAGCAGGTTTGCATGGGGATAATAATTATTCAGAGATAGCTGAAAAAGAGGATCCTGATGGATTTCAGCTTAGTTTCTTTCAGCTCGATGATCCATTGCTGGAACAGATAAGGGACGAGATACTGGAAACAGACATCAACTCACTAACTCCTGTGGAGGCATTGATGAAACTGAATAGCATTAAGCAAGTGCTTGTAAATAAGTCTGTTAAAAAAGGGCAAAAAATAGCGTCTGAGGACCTTTTAAATGCTAAAAATGGTTAAATTTGCAATCCTTAAAAACAAGCGAAAGTAGCTCAGTTGGTAGAGCACGACCTTGCCAAGGTCGGGGTCGCGAGTTCGAATCTCGTCTTTCGCTCTAAAAAAGGAGCCCTTTCAGTTCAGAGAGGGCTTTTTATTTGACAATATTGGTTGCATTATTTTGAATAATGACGAAATTCGCAACCCCTTCCCTACCTGGGTGGTGGTCCCGATAAATATCGGGATGGTAGACACGCAGGTATGACGTGGAAAATGAAAATCACCTTACCTGGGTGGTGGTCCCGATAAATATCGGGATGGTAGACACGCAGGTATGACGTGGAAAATGAAAATCACCTTACCTGGGTGGTGGAATTGGTAGACACGCAGGACTTAAAATCCTGTGGCCGTTGAGGCCGTACGGGTTCGACCCCCGTCCCGGGTACATTTTTAACATGTTTTTCAATCATGTTTCATGTTTATATCATCGAGTCGTTAAAGAGTCATCAATACTATATAGGACAGACAAAGGACCTGACCAGAAGGTTGAAGCTTCACAACACCGGAAAGGTGAAATCCACTCTCCCTTTTTTACCATGGATATTGGTTTATTATAAATCCTAGGCGTCACTAATCGATGCTTTGCAACGTGTGTACATGTTTTAATTATCTTATATAATTAACTTTGATCTCTCTTACCGTTATCAATGAACCGAAAATGAAATCACATTCTCTATTATTATTTTTATTCATATTTGTTTTTTCTACTGTTTCATCTGCGCAGACGTGGACAGTATTCAATACTGGAAACTCAGGTATACCAGATAATTCAGTATACGATCTGGCTGTTGACACTTCAAATATCTTATGGGTGGCAACTGCCGGTGGTCTGGCAAAATTTGATGGGAACAACTGGTTAGTTTACAATTCCATCAACTCCCCTATATCTCCATCTTCAAATGATGATATATATGCAGTTTATGTTGATTGGGAACAAAACGTTTGGGTTGGCACCGATGGTGGTTATCTATATAAATTCGATCAGGACTCTACTTGGATTGATTTTAGTGCCGTAGGATTTGGTGATATTTTTTCAATCACACAGGATTACGATGGTAAAATTTGGGTCGGGCATTATTACGGTTTACAATCACTTGATGATACTACTTGGACTGACTATACAGCTCAGCTCCCTGATGACTTCGTATCCTGTGTAGAGGTAGATACTGAAAATCACATTTGGGCTGGCACAAAACAGGGAGTGGCAGTATTTGACAACAATTCTACGTGGATATCCTACACTCCTTCCAATTCACCTATTTCACCAAATAATCCATGGATTGAGTCCATAAAACGAGGATTCAACGATGATATCTGGATTGGAAGTCGTGATGGGATTTTTAAGTTCGATAAGGATACAACTTGGGTTAAATACAACTCAACTAATTCTCCACTATGGGACGATACAGTAAATGATATAGACATCGATTCAGATAGCATAGTTTGGATTGCAAATGATGCAGCATCTATGGGGCAGTTCACATCCGGAACATGGACTAATATTTTCTTTCCTTCAAGCATCTCTTTTTCAAGATCTATTATAATAGACTTAAATGGTTATAAATGGATCGGCGCTCAGAATGGTCTTGCACGTTATAATCCTACAGGAAGCGGACCAATTTATCTGGAAGCTTATATCCCCAAAAGTACAATTGGTCTGAATGTTTACCCTAATCCTACATCTTCGATAATAAATATTGCATACACTCTACATGAAAAAGGCAATGTGAAGCTCACACTATACCAAATGAATGGAGTATGTATTTATTCAGAAGCAATTGGCAATCGTAAACCAGGAAAATATATTGACATTATAGAGTTAGATGGATTATCAGCTGGAAACTATTTTATTATCTTATCACAAAACAACAATAGTTCAATAAAGCAAGTGATTGTGGATTAGTGTATTTAATATATAGCACTTTATTAAGTGTATATTATGAAATTGTAGCACAACCTGTCGGGGTCTACTTTTGACCAGAGTACTTTTTACATACTTTCGTAAATAAATAGCAAGTATTTACAAATGTCGTTTATATTAACTCATATTAATTGGATTTATTAATTTACATAAAATTAAAAGTCTTTGATACATTCAGTAACTCATTGTACATTCAGTGATCAGGTTAATACAGAAATCATTTTCAAGATCCGTCACGAAGTTTTTGTTGATGAACAAAAGGTTTCTCGGGAAGAAGAGTTTGATGAGTTTGAACTTACCAGTATTCATTATCTCGGCTACTGTGATGAAATGCCGGCAGGGACTGCCCGATGGAGAATCACAAAGGATGGCATCAAGCTGGAACGGTTTGCTGTGCTGAAAAAATATCGTTTGAAAGGTTTAGCTCAGGCTATCCTTACAAAAGTTTTGGAGCATGTAAAACCTCTGGGCCTCCCAGTATATCTAAATGCGCAGATTTCAGCAATTGAGTTCTACAGAAAAAATGGATTTGAATCGACAGGTCCTTTATTCATGGAAGCCGGTATTGAGCATTACAAAATGACCTTAACGCAGGTTTGATTTTGGCATACTGTTTGAATATGAATATGTTAGATGGCTGATAAATTCGTTGATAAGAAAGTTAACCAGCTAATATCCAGCCAGTAAGATATATTTATATTCACATTCAATAAAATTTGGAAAGCATGAAACTACTAAGATCATTAGCCATTTTATCACTCATTCCGGCATTTCTGCTAACAAGCTGTGGTGAAAAAGGCAATACAGGAGATCCTGGACCACAAGGACCTCCCGGCAATGCAAATGTTATAACCATCAACTTCACAATAAATCCGAACCAGTGGGCAGCGAGCTTACCTCCCCCTGCCGCACCGGGAGATGAAGGATATTTCCTTTACTACATTCTCGGTAATGTAAGTGAAATCACACAACAGATCATTGATTACGGAGCAGTGATTGCTTATTACAATGACAATGGTTATTATCTGCCATTACCATATACAAAATACTACAAAACTACGAGCCCATCTATATACCTGTGGGAAGAAACTTTGTCTTCGATCATCAGTACCGCTACTTGCCAGATTGATCTCAAGAGTAGTGACTTTTATATTCCTGAAGCGGCTTCACAGCAGATACGAGTAAAACTGGTGATAATTGATGGTCTTGTCCGGCAGCAAAACCCTGACCTTGATTGGAACAATTATAACCTTGTTAAAGAAAAACTGGGACTTGAAGATTGAACAATATATCATCTATAATAAAAGGGTATCTGGACAGATACCCTTTTATTATTTTTATGTGTCGATCCTTATTTTAATACCACTTTCTTTTCCTTTGTGATAGTACCGTTTGTAACTTTCAGGGCATACTCCCCTCTTGAAATTGAACTGCTGTTCAAGACAAATTCATTATTTCCCACCTGCGCTTCAAACTGATCACTGGCCAACTCCGTGTTGTTCATGTCATATAAAGTTACAGTGAATGTATCAGTTGACTTAGTTTCTACTAAGATCCTGAAAGAACCGTATCCATTTGGAAAAACATCAATGGATGTTACTTCAGATAAACTTTTCGCACATATCACTTTCACTTCATCGGAATATTCATACTTCGATTTACCGGTCTTTTTTCTCAACCTGTAAAAGGCCACATCATTCGCAGGAATTATCTCTTCTACTCTGTAAACATTCTTCCCATCCTCTTTAACTGGTTGAGGAGCGCGGGTAAACACTTCATAGGTCTCATTATCATATGACTTTTCGATCTCGAACTGATGATTTGCCTTACCTAATGTTACCCAGTTAAAAACAACATTGCCATCATAACAACTTGCATCAAAACTCTCGATCTCGTCTGAAAGGTTATTCTTGAAAACTACTGCTTTCTCCGTTTTCTTAACTGATGCCATATCCTCTGATAACGCTTCTTTTTCAACCTGTAAATCACTTTCTTTGGTTTCAATACGTGATTGCTCAATTTTTTGTGATACATCAACTGCATCAGAATTTAATTCATCATATCCATCTGATTCAATACTTGCTGTGATCTTTTCATCCGCAATTGGATAGGCTTCCGGTCCGTTTCTGAAAGGCTCTGTGACCATTAAATATGCAGCAACAGAAAGCGCACCTATAGCTAAAGCAGCTGTAATGTTCATTACAGTGATGTGATTAGGTAAATTGAAACGGTTCTTGTCTTTTGATTCCATATTTTCGGGAATTATTTTACAATAAAAGGCAGTTTTACGCTCTCATCCAAATTTTGTTACAAACTTTATTGTGGTGATATCATTTTCTAAAAAGGCCCTAATATATTAATTATCATATAGTTACGAATAATTGATTCTAAATTCATCATATAAAGACATATTTAAGGTATCCGTACCGGTGATGTTAGGAGCCCTTTCATCCACTATTCTAAACCTTACCGATACTGCATTTATGGCCAGAGTGGGTGAAACTGAACTGGCATCCATGGCCATAGCCAGCATATTTCACTTCGTGTTATTCATGCCTGGCTTTGCATTATCAACCGGAACACAGATAATAATTGCCAGGAGAGCAGGTGAAAATAACCGCTCAGAGATTAATAGACTTGTTGATCATGGATTTATCATTCTTCTTGTCTCTGCCATAGCTTGTTCTTTGATCAGCCTTTTCGTGCCACAACCATTATTCAGTTACATCCTCAGGTCGGAAGCTGTAGCAAATGCCGGTACAGACTATGTTCAGATCCGATCACTCGGGTTGTTGACAGGTATAACTGGCCTCGCATTTCGATCATTTTTTGTAGGTATTGGAAGAACTAATGTGTTGACCATTGCTGCTATTGGAATGACAATCCTTAATATCCTGCTAGATTATGTGTTGATATTCGGAGAATTGGGTATCCCGGCAATGGGAATAAAAGGAGCAGCTTGGGCTACAGTAATAGCAGAATCGCTAGGATCGCTTATAATTGCCATATACCCTTTCATAACCAAACGCTTCAACAATTATTCATTACTAAAATTTAAATCTTTCAGTATCGACATTTTTCGATCAATCATTAAAATATCAGCTCCATTGATATTACAACACATATTATCTATGGGGGCATGGTTTATTTTCTTTGTCATGATAGAAAAAATGGGTGAAAGGGCATTAGCGATCAGCAATGTGGTAAGAGCAGTTTATATGGTTTTCATGACCCCTATTTGGGGATTTGCCTCTGCAACCAATAGCATGGTTAGTAATATGATGGGGCAAAAAAAGTTCACTGAGATCTTTGTACTTGTGCGAAGGATCCTTGTATTGTCGGTTTCAGCAACAGCAGTCATTATTGGAATTGATATTCTGGGAGGTGATTTAATGTTGAAACTGGTATCAGATAATGCAATTTTGATCAAAGAATCATTAAGCATTTATCGGATTGTGGTAATTGCTATGTTCATATTCAGTATCAGTATTATCTTGTTGAATTCTGTATCAGGAACAGGTAATACAAAAGCAGCTATGATCATAGAATTCATTAACATAAGTTTCTATCTTGGATTCGTTTATTTTTGTGCATTAAATCAATATTCACTGGAAACAATTTGGTTAACTGAGATCATGTATTGGGTATTGATGGGCATTTTTTCATTATTGTATTTCAAGATCTATGATTGGAAAAAAATAATTTTATAAAAGTCATGAGGATAATTGCCGCATTAGTTACAATTGCGATATTTTATAGCTGTGATTCAACTCGTGAATCAACCAAACAGGATAAATCCTATGAGGGGCTGGTTCCAGCAATGATCTTAGATTACAGCGAATTGGATGGATGTGAATATATACTGACCCTGAATGATGGTCAAAAATTACAACCAATCGAGTTACCTGATGAGTTTGCATCAGACAGCATGAGAGTACTGATCAGTTATAAGTTTCTTGATCAACCTGGCATCTGTATGACAGGAAGAATTATTCAATTAAATGCTATTGTTGCAGACCCGGCATATTCTAAATAAATGAAGGTAATATTTCTGGGCACACCCGAATTTTCAGTTCCATCACTCAATGCAGTGTTGGAAAGCGGCAATGAAGTTGTAGCTGTGATAACCGCTCCGGATAAGCCCGCTGGCAGAGGATTGGAATTAAAAATGTCACCCGTGAAGGTTTTTGCAATGAACAACAATTTAAATGTTTTGCAGCCGTCCAATCTAAAGGATCCAACCTTCCTCAATACAGTTAAAAAGTTAAATGCTGATCTGCAGATCGTTGTAGCTTTCAGAATGATGCCTGAAGAACTCTGGAACATGCCCCCATTGGGAACTTTCAACCTTCACGCATCATTATTACCAAATTACCGCGGTGCAGCACCTATAAATTGGGTTATAATAAATGGTGAAAAGGAAACAGGACTAACTACTTTTTTTCTGAAACATCAGATCGATACGGGGGATGTTATTGAGCAGGTAAAGATTCCTATCGGAGATGATGAAACTGCAGGAGAATTGCACGACCGCATGATGCTTCTTGGATCCAAATTAGTGGCATCTACAATTGATAAAATCGAATCGAATAGTTATACAACAAAATCTCAAAGCACATTAGTGTCTGATCCGGATCAACTCAAACCGGCACCTAAGTTATTTCCTGCTGATTGTGAGATCAGCTGGTCGCAACCTGCAAAACAAATCCATGATCATATCAGGGGTTTAAGTCCCTACCCTACAGCATTCAGTATTTTGATCTCTACACAAGGCAAGAAACTGAAGTTTAAAATTTACCGATCTGCCATGACCTCAATAAAAGCAAATGAGGATCCCGGTAATGTCATCATTGACAAGCATAAACTTTATGTTGCTTGCGCAGATGACCTACTAGAGATCAAGCAGCTGCAGGTAGAAGGTAAAAAGCAGGTAAATGCCTCGGATTTCATAAATGGGTTGCAAAATATGACTGCATTCCGATTAATTTCCAATTGATCCTATTGACAGTCACCTGTTGAAAATCATTTTATTTTTCGAAGAATACAATACAATTCCGTATGAACTTTGTAGTTAGTTACAAGCAGTATTAAATACCGCACGAATTCGCTATTAAAAATGCGCAACCTTATTGTATTCAGTGGTTCCGGAGTCAGTGCAGAAAGCGGGATAAGGACTTTCCGTGATTCCGGCGGACTATGGGAAGAACATGACATTTATGATGTTGCCACACCAGAAGCCTGGAACAGGAACCCGGATCTGGTGCAGCGCTTTTACAATGACAGACGAAAACAGGTTCTGGAAGCAGATCCTAATCCTGCACATCATGCGATATCTAAATTACAGGCCAGATTCAATGTTACTGTGATTACTCAAAATGTTGATGACCTTCATGAAAGAGCCGGTTCAAAACAGGTGATACACCTCCATGGTGAACTTAGAAAAGCAAGAAGCACTGGAGACCCTACCCTTATTTATGATATTGAAGGATCTGAATTAAAAATGAGTGATACATGTGAAAAGGGTTACCCTCTCAGACCACACATAGTTTGGTTCGGTGAAATGGTACCTATGATGGAAGAAGCTGCAAGGATATGCAGAAAGGCAGAACTGTTCATTGTGGTCGGTACATCACTTGAGGTATACCCTGCCGCCTCACTGATTCATATGGTACCTGAAAAGATCGATAAGTACTATATAGACCCGGCTGCCGACACGGAAAGATCTATACCGGGATTCAAGATCATCAAAGAAAATGCAGGCGTGGCCATGCCTAGACTTACAGAAATATTATTCTCCAATTAGATGTTAGAACATTTGTTTTCTCCGGAATTCATGCAAAGCCCTTGGTTTAACTGGCTTATACTCCCTGTTTTCATTTACCTTTCACGTACCTGTGATGTAACATTGGCGACTCTCCGGAATCTGTTATTATCAAAAGGCATCAAGAAAATTGTACCTGTATTAGGATTTTTTGAAGTATTGATCTGGCTCATAGCTGTTACATCAATTGTTAAGAATCTGAACAATGTTCTATGTTACATTGCTTTCGCAGGAGGATATTCTACCGGAATACTAATTGGAATTACGATAGAAGGTAGACTTGCACTTGGAAAACAAGTCATTAGGATAATAACCAATCAGACCACAGATTCACTTATAGAATCCATGAAGCAAAATAATATGGGCGTCACAGTAGTTCCGGGAAAAGGAGCAATGGGACCTGTTGAAATCATCTTCACTACAGTTGATCGAAAAGATGTTCCCAGGGTTGAAGATCTGATAGAGCAATATGCTCCCAATTCTTTTTATACAATAGAAGACGCAAGGGATGTTACCCGTGGAGTATTCCCTGAAAAAAGTTCGAACAAGTCATTTGCCTTTTCTAAGATGATCTTACCCGGCATATTCACCAATAGACCCTGAGTAGATTTAAGTAAAACCTCGATCAGACTTTAGTAATTATATGCCTGTTTTATACATGAAAATCCGTCAAGCAGTCTGCCTTCTGCCCTAACTATATGATGGGCAGGCAAGTAATTGACAATAAAAAATGTTAAATTTGGTTATACGGCATTGAAGCCATGACCAACAGAAAGCATACAACAACGCACAAGAAAAGCCTGGTAGATTTTTCAAGGATCGAAAAATTTCATCCATACAAGACTTTTTTATTTTTTGCATTGATTGGAAGTACCCTGCTTTTTATGTCATTTTCATTTCTCTACTTTTTTACGGTTACACGCACCGGCTCACCGGAAAATTTTGTTCTTCCAAAGAGTTTTGCAGTCAGCACAGTTCTGCTGTTGTTGAGCAGTTTCAGCATCAATACAGTTTCAATGTCATTCAAGAATGATTCTTTCACCGGACTTAAATCAGGCCTGATATTTACAATTTCCTTTGGATTGTTGTTTTGTATTACACAATTCCTTGGTTGGAAGGAAATGATAACGAAAGGTTTTTTCTTACAAGAAAATGTTGGAGTGGCCTATTTATACATCATTTCAGGTATCCACTTTGCTCATGTACTGGGTGGAATCATTTATCTTGGCTTTACAACTGGTCAAGTGTTTTATGTTTCACAAGACCTAGCCAGATCACTTATGTTTTTTTCAGATGACTATCACCATACCAAGCTTCAATTGATACAGATCTATTGGCATTTTATCGACTTGCTTTGGGTTTTCCTATACTTTATGTTTCTATTCACTTTTTAACTTATTTATGAAGCAATCTATTTTCACTTTTATATCTCTGATAACTGTTTTTACTATTTCCTGTAAAAAGGACAAGATCGAACTACCCTATACTTCATATATTATTGATCAATCAATAGACTTTCAAAAAGTAAACATGAATAGTGCCGGCTCGTTATATGCTTCCGGAGGGAATGACCAGAAAGGAATCATTTACCGATCCGGGGACGGTGGATTGAATTGGGTGGCTATGAACAACATATTCGACAAATCAATAAATGATGCCATCATCAACTCTGACTCTACCGGATTTTGTGCTGATAAAGATGTACTGATCTACCTTACATCAGATGCAGGAGGTTCATGGCAACAATACTACCCAAACGACTGGCCACTTTCGGTGAACAGAAACCTCAGAAATATTTGCCAGGTGAACGATTCACTCATTTTTATTTGCGGTGGTAAGAATTATGGGAATGGTTTGATATACCGATCAGTTGATGGAGGACTTAACTGGGATTTCTCAGAATTCAACCATGAATTAAGATCCATCACCTTTAACACGCCTTTGAACGGTGTTGCTGTAGGATATGGAGTTATTCTCAGAACAAACGATGGTGGTGAGAACTGGGATGTCATCAAATCCCCTTCCGAATATTATATGGGGGTTGTTGGTGATGGAGGTTCGTACTATTGGGCTTGCGGATTCAATGGTGGTATATACAGGTCAGATGATCATGGTAACTCCTGGAGCACAATAAAGGATAAAGATAATTCTATTTCATCGCGCGACAGATTTACCTGCATTGACAGAAACAGCGACATGCATCTCATAACTTGTGGCATATCCGGCCTTACCGGCATATCAAAAGATAATGGTGAATCATGGGATTTTTATGAAAGTTTCAGTGAAGCCGATATAAATTCGGTGGTCATTAAATCATCTGGAAAAGCTGTAGCTGTTGGTGAAAGGGGGCGGATATTCACTGTTACCTATTGATCAGAATGTATATCCAATTCCGGTTTCAAGAAAATCGGCCTGACCAAAATTAGACTTAATATATATTCCATAATACAGGTTATTCCTGTGTTGGGATGTTGCATCTTTAAGGTAATACTGAACACCAATTCGTGCAGGAACATAAGTTTTGATCTTACTTTTGAGGTCGTTCTTTTCTTCATCGGCTCTTTTATCCTGATAGAATTTGTTATAGATATAAACACCTAATGTTGTAGTTAGCCCAAAATGCCCCATTAAAAATTCATGTCCGAATGTTAATGCAATAACTGAAGAACGCTTATTGATCTTTTCATCATAAAAATCCTGACTTAAGATATAATCCTTTACCCCGGTATTGAAATAATATTCCAATCCTGCATATACTTTATTAATAGGGGTAAGTTTATGTGACATGTATACAGTACCAAGATATATAGGGTATTTAGGGCCGTTTACCGGGATGGTGCTTGAGCCTTGTTCATTCATACCAAATGATAACCTAATTGTAGGCCTCCATGATCTGTCACTGGTAATTGGTATAGTATCTGATGGTTTAACATCCACTTTTAACCGATATCTGTAGCCCACCTGAAATACAGGAAGGTTCAAACCTACATTAGGGAGCTGAAAATGTGAATTTGAACAATGGATCAACAATAATTTAAACTGGAGTGAAGATACTGGTGAAATTATACGGGAAAATGTTAATCCAGCATTTGGACTAAATGTGAATTTACTGCCTATCACTACATTTTCAGGGTTGCTTATCTCATCATAAGGTTTAGAAAAGTAAGCTAATCCCAACCCCATTGTTGGCTCCAGCATCCAAGTATCAGAAAGCGGTATCGTGAATGTCATTTCCGGCATTAACCCGAGATAGTATCCCAACACTGCATTGTTTCCAAGCTCGGCGTATGCAAATTGAAAGCCGAAATAAGGATGATGATAATACTTGTGCCAATTCTTTTGACCACTCAACCTTCCGGATATGGCGAGTGACAAAACTTTGGCATTTTCATTTACGTCAGGAAAATCGGGATGATTAGAAAGTGTAAGTCCCGTACCGGCATTGAATTGTATTGAATTCATCCTGAATTGCCCGTTGGTATCACATGCTAAACAAGCAGTGATCAACAGCAGGATCAAGGATTTGATCCGGGTCATACGTATCAGCGATTGTATGTTTTAATGATGGAAACAAAGCTCCTTGATTTCAATGAAGCACCTCCTATCAACCCTCCATCAACATCGGCCTGACCAAATATTTCTGAAGCATTTTTTTCATTACAACTACCACCGTAAAGTATAGTAAACTTTTCAGCTAAATCATGTGAATATTTTTGAGTAATCATTTTTCTGATCTCACAATGCATTTCCTGAACTTGATCAGGTGAAGCAGTTTTACCAGTTCCGATAGCCCATACAGGTTCATAAGCGATGATGGTATTTTCAGGATTTACACTTTTACAAGAGAATAAAGATGCTGACAACTGATCACGAACCACATCTATATAATTACCACTCTCTCTGTTATCGAGCGATTCCCCTACACAAAAAATGATCTTCAATCCAGCTTCGTGCGCTCTCTCTACTTTTTCCTTTAATGAAGAATTGGTTTCTTGAAAGATACTCCTTCGTTCAGAATGACCTATAATCACATGAGTTACACCCATAGATACCAGCATATCCGCTGAAACCTCACCGGTAAAGGCTCCCTCCTTTTCTGCTGCACAGTTCTGCGCAGCGACGGATACGGTGCTTCCCTTTAAAAGCTGAACAAGTGAACCAAGAAATACAAAAGATGGGGCTATGATCACCTCTGCAGTGCCGGTATATTCATCCGCTAGCATGCCTTTTATCTCCGTCGCTAAACTTAACGCAGAATTGCGATCTAAATTCATTTTCCAATTTCCGGCTACTATCTTTTTTCTCATATTTTCAGTCTTTGACATTCAAATGTATCAGTAGAGCCTTAACCAATTCTCACTCGGGGATCAAGGACACCGTACAACAGATCCACTAAAATATTAATGATCACAAATAAAATGGAAACTATGAGTACAGCTCCCATCACAACAGGGAAGTCATAACGCTCCAGACTATCTACTGTAACCTTACCTATACCTTTCCAGCCAAAAATATATTCAATAAACACAGCACCGGCCAGTAGAGAGCCGAACCATCCGCTAACTGCTGTTAGCACAGGATTCAGAGCATTTTTTAAAGTGTGTTTTATAATGATTGCATTTCTTTTTAACCCTTTTGCTTTAGCTGTTCGAACATAATCTTTGGAAAGGACTTCCAGCATGGAGCTTCTGGTAAGTTGCACGATCACAGACAATGGTCTTATTCCTAATGTAAGTGCGGGTAGGATGAGGTTTGCTGGTTTAATCTTAAGTCCTTCAAAAGGATCTACCTCATATAAACTACCGGTCATACTGAGCCCGGTATAATCACTCAGAACAAATCCAAACAACCAGGCAATAATGATCCCGGCAAAAAAAGATGGTATTGCCATCCCCATCACGGCTGTTATCATAGATAAGTAATCAATCCATGTATTACGTTTTAAAGCAGATATAATTCCCAGCAATACTCCTATTACCGAGGCCAGTACCAGAGAAACAGTTGCAAGAATAGCTGTGCCCGGCAACGCATCAAGAAGTATCTCTGAAACTTTTTGATTGGTCTGGTATGATCTCCTTAAATAAGGGGCTTTGATCATGAAATCCCAGCTGCCAATTTCAAGAAGCCTGACCCCCGAACCATATTTATCTTTGTTATACGACCAGTGTGAATTATCAACAACACCCTTGTGCACCGACAATGGAGAGAGGTCATTCAGATACAGAAAAAATTGCTCAGTTACAGGAAGGTCTCTTCCCAACTCCCGATTTATTGATTCAACCGAAGATACATCAGCCCGTTGTCCCAGCATCATCCGTGCAGGATCACCCGGCAAAATATTGAATAAGAAAAACACTATGCATATAACTCCTGTCATCACTAAAAACCCATACAGCAGTTTATTCACAAGGTATTTTACCATTCAACAAAGATCATTTATCAAGGTAGGTGCTTTTTAGTTCTTCAAAAGATGGCAAGTCATTATGGTGCCACTTGTCTATCACTGTACCACCTTTCAGTAGTACCAAACCGGGGTTAGAACGAATAATTGTTTTCAAAGTAGTGGCATCACAGCTGTAATACGGGAAAGCGTTTTGATTTTCATGCCTGAACTTATCTGCTTCAGCGAAAGGTGTTGAAGTAAGACCGAAGAAACGTATTCCTGCTTTCTCACTTTTAGCAGACAATTCGTTTACCTGTGACTGAACGTTTAGGTTTGCCTGATCCAGATTGTACGAAACCAACATTAAACAGTATGTGTTATCGGTCATGAATTCTGTCATATGATCATGATCATCAATGTCTGTTATAGTAAAATCATGTATGGGAGGAATATAACCTTTCCTTACAACCTTATCTACTCTGTCAACAAATGTGTATGCCTCCAGATCCTCAGGTAGTTCCTCAGCTGCAAATTCAAAAGTCTCCCCTCCTTTCGTATATTGAAACATCATAACTATACTGTCGCGTGGTGCTCCTTCAGGAATACTCATACCAGCAATTATGTTCTTTCCTGCAGCATAAGGTCTGAAGTCTTTCATAGGCAAGTGATTGAGGCAGATCCATGTAAAAATTAAAGATGAAACAGTGGATATACCAAACACTAAAATATCCTGATAAGATGATAATACCCTCTTAAGAACTGACACAAGCAGAATGGTAATAAGAGCGAACCAAACCGGAAAATCCCACTTAATAACAAAGATCGAGAACAAAGCAACAAGCCCAACAGAAACAAATGAGTTTATCATATCACTTCTGTAATCACCTGGTTTAATTTCCTTTCTATCAATAAATATAATACCGGTAAAAAATAATAATACTACATCCTTGGTGAACGACTGCCACGGTGTAAGCTTCAAAGCATCTCCAAAACATCCGCAATCGGTTACTTTATTGAAATATGCTGAGTAGAATGTTAGAAAAGTAAAGAATACAATGATGGATAAAAGCAACCATGATACAGTTACCATTCTGCTTCCGAAAATAACGGCCACCCCCAACACTATTTCAAGTATACAGATAAAGCCAGCCAGAAACAGAGAAAAACTACTCATCCATGGTGTTCCAAAAACAGTGAAATACTCATCAAGCTTATAAGCAAAGCCGGTAGTATCATTGGCTTTGATAAGCCCGCTAACAATAAATAATGCTCCTACCAGCATTCGGGAAATCCAAGTCATTGTTCTCATTCTTCTTCTACTTAATTTTCTAGTTTTATTAGTGCAAAAATTCCGTAATTAATAATGTCATAATAGTTGGCATCTATACCTTCAGAGATCAGGGTTGCACCATCATTATCTTCGATTTGTTTTACCCTGAGTAATTTCATCAGAATCAGGTCTGTAATTGAACTTACTCTCATTTTTCTCCAAGCCTCACCATAGTCATGGTTCTTATCTTCCATCAGGTTCTTTGCATTAAGTGCATGTTTATTAAAAAATTCAGCAGCCTGAGCCGGAGAAATATCAGGTTTGGTGGCAACACCTAATTCATACTGAATAAGAGCTATGATAGCGTAGTTTACGATACCTATAAACTCAGACACTACACCTTCTTCAACTCTTTGCTTACCCTTTTCTTCAATGCTTCTGATCCGTTGTGCTTTAATAAACATCTGATCAGTAATTGAGCTTAATCGCAGTATCCTCCAGGCACTGCCATAATCCTTCATTTTAGCATCAAAAATTGCTTTACACCGAACAATAGCTTGATCAAACTGGCCGGATGTAATATCAGATGGTCCCTTCATCTTCACTGATTCTGTAACAGATTCCATTAATACGACTTTACTTTTTATAATATTGCGGCAAGATAGCCTCTTTCACCTGTATTATAAATGAATTCCGGTCGAGATTTATACACCCCTGAGCGTGAACAAGTAACCTTAAACTGCCGTGGAACGCTGGTTAACCTGTCAAAACCCGCGATAATGGGTATTTTGAACATTACTCCGGATTCATTCTTTGATGGAGGCAAATTTACCGATATCAGCGAAATCAAAGACTATGCGGGCCGAATGATAGAGGAAGGCGCCACTTTTCTTGATATGGGAGGCCAGTCAACCAGGCCAGGGGCCCGATTGTTAAGTGCTGGAGAGGAGGCCGAACGCATAATTCCGGCCATAGAAGCCGTTATGAGCTCGTTTCCGGAAGCCTTGGTCTCCATAGATACATTCTATTCTGAGGTAGCACGACAGGCGGTTGCTGCCGGAGCCTGTATGATCAATGATATTTCCGCTGGTTCAGTATCACCTGATATGTTTGACACTGTAGCCGATCTGAAAGTACCCTATGTCCTGATGCATATGCATGGAACTCCGGAAAATATGCAGCAAAACCCAACCTATGAAAATGTAGTGACCGATGTATGGCAATTCTTAAAATCGGCATTACACAAACTGATCGAAAAAGGAGTTAATGATGTAGTAATTGACCCAGGTATCGGTTTTGGAAAAACTCAGGATCATAATTTCGAACTCTTAAAACATTTGGGGGAATTCAGATTATTGGGTAAACCACTATTGATCGGACTCTCCCGAAAATCAATCGTCTGTAAAACCCTGAAGGTGAAACCTGAAAATGCCTTAAATGGCACTACCGCTTTACATATGGTTGCACTACTGAACGGAGCACGGATCCTTAGAGTACATGATGTGAAAGAAGCAAAGGAAACCATTGAGCTTTACCAGCAATTGTAAGCTTTGGTTTATTCAACGGATCGGTTCTGTTCTACTTCCTTAAATTCCGCCATGATCTTGGAAATCTCCTCATCTGTAGATTTAAGCTTTGCTTTACACAACTTTACAAGTAGAAGTGCACGTTTGACCTGCAGGGATAAAGCATCAATATCAGTCTCACCGGTTTCTATCTGATCTAATATAAGTTCCAGCTCTTTGATAGCTTCACTGTATGTTATATCTCCCGGATCAGGAGATTTTGCTTTCGATTGTTCCTTCATATAATATAGTTGTTAGTACATCGCCTTTTTTTAATTCTCTGGCACTTTTCACACTCTTATTTTTGTGTTTAGTAATTGAATATCCTTTTTGCAAAACCTTTACAGGATCGCCGGCATTTACCTTTTCAATGGTTACAGCAAGTTTGGTATTTTCTGCCTGTAATAACAATGATGCACGGTTCACAAGCTTTGAACTGGTTTGAATAAGGTCATGCTTTGAGTCGTCCATATTTCTCATAATAGTTGCGGGATACCTTAAGCACAGATTATTGATTTTTGTATGTTCTCGAGTTATGGAATGCTTTACTGATATGTTCAAACCTGAAATAAGGTGCCCGAATTTCATTTTATGCGCCTTTACCAAGCTCTTGCCTGAATTATTTATCAGCTTGTTGAAATTTTCCAGTTTTAACCTACCTGACATTATCTGAGACCGCACCACTGTTTTAAGTTCTGAAGCCATGTCAGAAAGCTCTTCAGTGAGTGTTCGTGTCAAGCTCTCTGATAACAGATGAACGTTTTCAATAAGCTCATGTAACATACTCTCAAACTCAGATGTTTGCTCTACTATATAATCTGCTGCATCAGTGGGTGTGATCCTGTCGGCGTAAGCCACTTCATCAACCACGCTTATATTAGCCGTATGTCCTATACCTGTTATTACAGGAAGCGGGAATCGAGCTACAGCCCTTGACAGCCGGTAATCGTTAAAACAATTGAGGTCAACACTTCCTCCACCGCCTCTTACAATCACAACCAGGTCATACTTTTCTTTCTCTTCAAAAATATTGATCAGCTGCTTTACTATTTCACCAGCAGCAGTATCACCCTGAAGCCTGGAAGGAAACAGATCAACAATAAAACGATACTTGTAAGGATTATGCACCAGCTTTTTCATGAAGTCTTCATACCCTCTGGAATCTTTCGCAGAAATAAGTGCTATTCGTTGAGGTACCACAGGAAACTGAAGTGCTTTATTATTCCCAAATACACCCTCTTGTTTCAGTTTTGCAATGGTTCTGGCCCTCTCCAATTCAATCAACCCTACGGTGTATGCAGGTTCAATATTTTCTATCACCAGGCTCAAACCCCATTTAACATCAAACTTAACTGTGGCCTGAAATAGTATCACACTTCCTTTTGTTAGCTGGGCACCTGTAACGTCCTGAAAAAGTTTATTTATTGCAGCAAACCTACCTTGCCATATGATACCTCTGAATTCGCTAACCGGAGCTGCTGCATCGGGCATCTTCTCAACCAAAGTAAGATAACAGTGGCCTTTACGGACACTTAGGTCAGAGATCTCAGCGGTTATCCAATGTACACCTGTACCAAATTCATTATTGATCGCCTCTCGGATCCTTCTGCCAACATCTGACAAGGTAAGATACCTTACCTCTTCCCCTGTTTGGTTATTCCAGACCCCCTGAGTGTTCTGCATCTGTCAAAGTTAGCTATCCTGCCTGTATCAGCCTATCTTTGCTGCCTATGTTATCATCATATCGAAAAATGCGGCTTAAAGCCGGAAAGGACAGGTCTGTAAAGAATTATCATCCCTGGATCTTTTCTGGTGCCTTCGAACAACCGGATCGCGAAGGAATCGCTGGCGAGGTTGTTGAAGTGTTTGATTCCGAAGGAAATTACATGGCTACAGGGCATTATCACCCGGGAACTATTATGGTGAGAGTGATCTCATTTGATCAATGCGTGGTTGATGACGCATTTTGGGTCAAAAAATTAAATCTGGCACATGCATTCCGAAAAGAATTACCGGGTTTAGATCCTGCACATACTAATACCTACCGATTGGTACATGGTGAGGGTGATCATCTGCCCGGACTCATCATTGACCTGTACGCCCGTTATGCGGTAATACAAACTCACAGCAGTGGTATGGCACAAAGTATCAGCAGTATTGCTGAAGCACTTCAACAGGTACTTGATCTTGATGGGATTTATCACAAGCAGGCTTACGCCGATGGTATCTCAAGTCCAATACTGGGTGATACCGATGAATCGGAAGTGATTGAAAACGAGATAAGGTTTATTGTTAATTGGAAAACAGGACAAAAGACAGGCTTTTTTCTTGACCAGCGTGAAAACAGAAAGTTGCTCTCATCCTATGCCAAAGGAAAAAAAGTGCTCAATACATTTTCCTATTCAGGTGGGTTCAGTTTGTATGCGTTAAAGGCCGGAGCATCCCTGGTTCATTCAATTGACAGCTCAGCCGGTGCTATTGAAATGGCAATGCGAAATGTTGATCTCAATAACATTGATCCTGTATTACATCAGGGAATTACGGAGGATGTATTCCGGTATCTGAAACAGAACACCCAAAAATATGATGTGGTGATCCTTGACCCTCCTGCCTTTGCCAAACATAACGACGCATTGAACCAAGCTTTGAACGGATATCGTAACCTCAACTATGAGGCCCTCAGGCAAATGCCGGCAAATTCTATTCTATTTACTTTTTCTTGTTCTCAGGCGGTAAGCAAGGACGAATTCAGAAAGGCGGTATTCAAAGCATCAGCAAGAGCCGGCAGGCAGGTGAGAATACTCCATCAGCTCAGTCAGCCTGCTGATCATCCCATCAATATATATCATCCTGAAGGAGAGTATCTAAAAGGTCTGGTTCTTCATGTTTCGTAGCCTATCTGGGGATTGGTTAACTTTGCAGGAAGCAGAAAAACTATGAAATTCGAAATTCCCGGACTTAAGCATTTAAACAGTAGTAACTTTTTCCTCATGGCAGGACCATGTGCGGTAGAAAATGAAGAAATGCCCTTACAGATCGCTGAACGGATCAAATCAATAACTGATAAGCTGGAGATCCCTTTTATCTTCAAAGCTTCATATCGAAAAGCCAACAGAACAAGGATAGACTCATTCACGGGCATAGGTGATGAAAAAGCATTAAAGGTTATTAAAAATGTAGGGAATACATTCAACATTCCAACAGTAACCGACATCCACGAAAGTGTTGAAGCTGCAATGGCTGCAGAATATGTTGACGTGCTACAGATCCCGGCATTCCTGTGTCGACAATCTGACCTTCTTATTGCCGCAGCAAAAACCGGTAAAGTTGTTAATGTAAAGAAGGGTCAATTCCTTTCGGCAGGTTCAATGAAATTTGCAGTTGAGAAAATTAATTCAGCAGGTAACAATAAAGTGATTCTCACTGAGAGAGGTACCATGCTGGGCTATCAGGATCTTGTGGTTGATTTCAGAGGAATTTCCGTTATGCAAAGTTTTGGAACACCTGTGGTTCTTGACATAACACATTCACTTCAACAACCTAATCAATCTGCCGGCGTTACAGGCGGACAACCTCAACTTATATCTACTATTGCAAAAGCAGGAATTGCAGTTGGTGTGGATGGCATATTTGTAGAAACCCACCCCGATCCAGCCAATGCAAAATCAGACGGAGCCAATATGTTACACCTTGATAAACTGGAGGAACTGCTTGAACAATTGGTGGCCATCAGAAGGGCAACACAAAGCACTCCAGCTTCTATATGAGCAGAAAAATAAAACTTAGTAAAAAATATATCCTAAAGTTCATGAACATGGGCTTTGGTAATGATACAGGTGAAGAAAAACTATCACTTGAAGCATATTATAACGAAAAAGGGAGCCTAATAAAAGAGGTCAAGACTGATGAAGACACTGGATTGCCAGAACGATCTGAGTTCGAATATAATGATAAGGGTCAACTGATAAAACAGGAATTGCATCTCGAAAGTGACGGCGTAAGCGAAACATATCTGTTTAAACGAGATGATAAAGGAAGAGTCGTTGAAGAAATCAAGATGTATGATGATGATGAAGGAGAAAAAGTGATATATCACTACTCTACACATGATCAGCCCATCAAAATTGAAAGATATGATCATGATGGAGATCCTGAATCTGTTGAGCAACTAGAATATGATGCACAGGATCGCCTGGTGAAGCACACTAAACTTGATCCGGAATCAGGGCTTTCAGAGATCTCAACTATAACTTACAACGACAAAAATGCCCCTATTGAAAAACTTGTCACCGATCCTGATAAAAAACAGATTTCCAGAACTACATTGGAATACGATGAAAAGGGCAGAAACATCCTTGTAAATGAACGAAATGAAGATGATAAACTCATCTCACAGGTCATTACTGAATTTGATGACAAGGACAATGTAACAGAACGACGTATCCGTGATTTTCAAAGCCGTGTACTCAAATTTGCATATGACGGCAATGACAATTGCACCGAAGAGTGTATTTATGATGAACACGGTAACCTCCTATTAAAGACAGTGACCGAATTCAATGAGTATAATTTGCCGGTTGCAGAATCAGGTTATTACCCTGACAATGTCAGGTCAGGAAGAACTCCGGCTCATACCAGCCGCTTTGAATATGAGTTTTATGAATAACCAAAGCTTTTTGCGGTCACTTTGTTAAATTCATCATGCACTTTACCATTAGTAGCAAGGATCTCACGTCCAAATACAAAGTCATCTGTGCCCTTGAAATCGGAGACCTTCCCTCCTGCCTCGCTTACCAATATTGAACCTGCTGACACATCCCATGCATTCAATCCATATTCATAAAAAGCATCAAAACGTCCACATGCCACATATGCAAGGTCTACAGCAGCGGATCCCAGACGCCTTAGCCCATGAGTGTTTCGCATGCAATGGTCAAAAATTTTCATGTATTGTTCAGTCTTTCCAAAGTTGTTATAAGGAAATCCGGTAGCTATGAGCGACTCTGATAATATAGGTGTATCAGATACCCGAACCCGCTCACCATTTTTGAATGTTCCACCTCCTTTGAATGCAGTGAACATTTCCTTAAGATTTAACTCAAACACAATTCCGGCCATCATTTCATGGGCTTTCATCAACCCAACACTGATACAGTAACACGGAACTCCATGAACAAAATTTGTAGTGCCATCAAGCGGATCAACGATCCATTTCCATTCAGAGTCACTTTGAACTGTTGATGTTTTTTCTTCTAAAATAAATCCAGAATCCCTTATGATACTACTGAGACCTTTGGTGATCATTAACTCTGATGTTTTATCTACATATGACACCAGATCATTGAAGCCTTTCATCTGTACTGATGAAGCATTGAATGACTTTGATTCAGTTGTGATGAATGCACCTGCTTCACTAACAACTTCAACTGCACTTTTTACTACACTTTTCAGGTCTGTCATTAATGTTTAGCTTTCACTGCCTTATGGTTATTACGCAACCAAATAATGGCTACTATTCCACCTAGTACCAGTAAAGTTGAAATGATCTCAGCCTGAGTGATCTCATGTCCGGAGATATGATACTTTGTATTCACACGGATCTTCTCGATCCAAAAGCGTTCAAACCCATTCATAACAAGGTATACAGAGAACAGCATACCCGGTATATTCAAACTTTTACGCATTCCCCACAACACTGTAAACAAGAGTATGGATGCAACGGCTTCATAGAGTGGGGTTGGAAATACTGCTTCAGGAAGCATCCTGCAATGCATACCTGTGCAATCAGGAATTGGGATACCCACATTATTCACATTATGAGGATAGTTGTATGCCCATGCCCAGTCGGGTAAAAAAGAGAATGGATTAGGAGCTGAATTTACAATTCCCCAGTCTCCATCACCGGCGATCTGGCACCCTATCCTCCCTACGCCATACGCAAGCATTAAACCGGGAGCTGAAGCATCACAAAGTTGCAACATGGGAATTCCTTTTTTCTTTCCATACCAAAGCACTATGGCTCCACCTACTATCAAACCACCATACATTGTGAGTCCGGAAAACGACATGAGAGAACCAACAGGGTCTTCCATAAATTCATCCAGATTCTCGAGGTTGTGAAAAATCTTGGCTCCAATAATGCCACCAATTGCTGCAGCCATTGTAAAATTACCTACCAACTGATGTGGCTGAATAACTTCTTCACGCCATTCCGGCTTCTCCAGTTTATGATTTTCCTTATCGCGATATCGTATATATGACGCAGCAGCACCAGCTATAACACCGCCTAATAGATAGCCTTTAGTTGATAGTATAAAATCCTGAGTATTAGCAACAAACTCACTGTAGTTTAAAGCTGCATATGAAGCTTTGTAACCTATAAGGAACCAGATGATAGCCGCTGTAAAAAGTTCAGAAGTGCTTGCAGGAGCACCTACCAGTATTTTTTCTTTTGTTGCAACAAGCAGTCCTAATCCTTCTTTTCTTTTAAGCTCCAGTGAGAGTGTGTATGCGGCCGCCAGAAATGCCAAAGCCATCATAAAACCGAAGCTCTGTATAGGCAGTGGTATATCTATTCCGATTAGATCTTTTAACAGTTCGGAGAGAGTAGGATACATAAACCTGTGGTGGGGATTAAATTATTACTGTTTCACATTCATTACTTAACACCTGCACTACATTGCCCTGGCTTGAATTTCCAACCTTGCAATTCACAACATCATTAACCTTTGAACTGTCAAAAGGCATTGAAAGTCTGATGTAATTGGGAGTATATCCACTTATTAATCCGTTTTTGTTTTCTGATTCAAACAAAACAGGGTATTCAATACCATAATGCTTTTGGATGAACAACTCCTGTTTCATTTCTGAAAGCTTTCTCAGCTGTCTGTTCCGTTGTTTCCTTACTCCCATAGGAATAATGTCATCCATCTCTGCGGCCAGAGTATTTTCACGTTCGGAGTAGGTAAAAACATGTAAATATGTAACAGGTAACTTTGTGAGGTAATTTAGCGTTTCCTCAAAATCGCTGTCTGTCTCTCCGGGGAATCCAACGATCACATCAGCTCCAATGGCAGCATCCGGCATCAGCTTTATGATCCTGTTGATACGATCAGAATATAGATCCGTACGGTATCTCCTTCTCATTTTACCCAATATCTTATCAGAACCACTTTGAAGAGGAATATGAAAATGAGGCATGAATGTATCTGACTTTGCTATCAGCTCAATTATCTTATTTGTAAGCAGGTTCGGCTCTATGGATGATATCCTGAAACGGATATCTTTAAATTCAGAATCTATAGCTCCAACTAGTTCTTCAAAACTTTCACTTCGTGCAAGATCATTCGGATCTATACCAAAATCTCCAAGGTTGATTCCGGTGAGCACGATTTCTTTTGCTCCTCTGCTGATAAGTTCACTGATCTGAACCAAAACCTTATTAATGGTTGAACTCCTGCTTCTTCCTCTGGCAAGCGGAATGGTACAGAAGGAGCAATTATAACTGCATCCATCCTGAACTTTTAAAAATACTCGCGTACGGTCGTTTTCAGACCAAGTTGGAACAAACCCTTCAAGCTCATCAATGTCGCAGGCCTTAACAATCGGATCACCTGTAAAATCAAGCTCATTCAGATATTTTGGCAGGTTGAACTTTTCACCGGCTCCAAGCACCAGATCTACACCAGGTATTTCAGCTACCTGAACAGGTTTAAGTTGCGCAAAGCAACCCGTAATTACAACGGTAGCATCAGGGTTATGTTTAAGTGCCCTGTTAACTATGGCTCTGCACTCCCTGTCGGCATTCTCAGTTACGGAACAAGTATTTATTACATAAATATCCGAAGCGTTCGCAAAATCAACTTTTACATACCCCTCATCACTCAATGTTCTGGCAATGGTAGAAGTTTCGGAGAAATTGAGTTTACAACCCAGTGTATGATATGCAACAGTCCTTAAGGGCCTTTTCATCCGGCAAAGTTACCATTTTAGTGAACAGCTGCATCAGAATTGAAGCTTCACTGGGCAGTTTGAATTACATTTGTCTCCAATGAGATGGTACCTATTTCTGTGCATGTTCACTGTTTCTATACTTGCAGGTTGCGGGCAAAATGTAAAAACAAGTGATAATAAAACAGTTTTCAGATACAATGAGGCTTCTGGCATTAGCTCACTAGACCCTGCGTTTGCTCGGGGTCAGGCAGACATATGGGCTTGTAACCAGCTTTACAACGGGTTAGTACAGCTGGATGATAAATTAAATGTAAACCCCTGTATTTCAAAAAAATGGAGCATCTCAGATGATGGAATGCTTTACACATTTGAGCTTAGAAATGATGTTCATTTTCACCACGACCCCTTGTTTGGCTCTTCAAGTACCAGAATGGTGCAGGCTGAGGATTTTGTATACAGTTTTAACAGGATACTGGACCCAAAAGTGTCGTCACCCGGATCCTGGGTGTTTAATATGGTTGAATTCGACACTATTCTTGGGAAATATGCATTTGAAGCCCAGAATGATTCAATTTTAACCATCCGGCTCAAACAAGCCTTCCCTCCTTTTCTGGGTCTTCTTACTTCACAATATTGTTCTGTTGTACCTCATGAAGTTGTGGATCATTTTGGCAAAGATTTCAGAAAACACCCTGTGGGTACCGGACCCTTTCAATTTGTGCAATGGGTAGAAAGGTCAAGTCTGGTATATCATAAGAATCCTGATTATTTTGAAACTGACAACGGCCACAAGTTGCCTTATTTTGATGCAGTGCAGATCTTTTTTATCAGTGACAGGCAATCGGCATTTCTTGAATTCGTAAAAGGTAAACTTGATTTTTTGTCGGGACTGGACGCCAGTTACAAAGATGAACTTCTATCGCGGCAGGGTGAATTAAAAAGCAAATACACTGATAAATTAAATATGCTTACCGGGCCATATCTCAATACTGAATATCTTGGATTTTTAGTAGGCGGACCTGATGATGATGATCCAGTAAAAGATATCAGAATACGTCAGGCAATAAACTATGGATTCGACAGAGTGAAAATGATTGATTATTTAAGAAATGGAATGGGTACCCCTGGCGAATACGGTATGCTTCCTCCCGGTCTTCCAGCTTTTAATGAAAACAAAAAATGGTATGTATACAATCCGGAAAAAAGCCGTGAACTTTTAGCCGAAGCCGGATACCCAAATGGTAAAGGGTTACCTGAGATAGTTTTGAGCACAACCAAGGAATATCAGGATCTGTGCGAGTTTTTACAAGGACAGTTGGCAATATTGGGGATAAAGATCAAACTTGAAGTAAACCCCGGAGCCACCCAACGTGAAATGGTTGCCAAACAAAAGTTGAACTTTTTCAGAGCTTCATGGATCGCAGACTATCCGGATGCCGAAAACTACCTCTCTTTATTCTATTCAAAGAACAAAGCTCCGGCAGGACCGAATTATACACACTTTGAGAATAGAGAATTCGATGACCTCTATGATAAAGCCTCAAATGAAGTGAACGACTCATCAAGAACAGTGTTGTATGCACAAATGGACTCAATCATTTCAAGTCAGGCACCCATGGTAGTATTGTATTACGATGAGGTGATCAGGCTTTTTCAGAAAGATATAGAAGGACTTGAAATAAATCCAATGAACCTTTTAAATATCAAGAAGTTCCGAAAAATTAATCTTTCCAGTCAGCAATAAAAAGGTTAGTGTCGTGAGTACCTCCGTTGTTACGGTTTGACGAAAAGATAAGTTTGGTGCCATCCGGACTGAACATTGGAAAGGCATCAAAGAAGCCATCATAAGTGATCTGCTCTAGTCCGCTACCATCCACATTTATCATGAACAGGTTGAAGGGCATACCGCGCTGAGAGTTATGGTTAGATGAGAAAATGATCTTTTCACCGGAAGGATGGAAAAATGGCGCCCAGTTTGCCTGACCAAGATTAGTGATCTGAGTAAGTTCACTTCCATCAACATTACAAATGTAAAGCTCCATATTGGTTGGTTTCACTAACCCTTGCGCAAGCAACTCCGTGTATTCTGTAACCTCCTCCGGAGTTTTCGGACGTGATGATCTGAATATAAGTTTAGTTCCGTCAGGCGAAAAGAATGCTCCGCCATCATATCCAAGACCATTTGTTATTTGCTTTACATCACTACCATCTATGTTCATGGTATACAGTTCGAGGTCTCCCGAGCGCAATGAAGTAAAAACTATCTTGTCTCCTTTTGGTGAAACAGTAGCTTCGGCATCATATCCAGGCTCATCGGTAAGTTGCTTAACAATATTGCCATCCATATCAGCTACAAATATGTCGAACGATTCATATATGGCCCACACATACTTTCCATCAGCTCTTCTTTCTGGTACAGGCGGACATTGATCAGATGACAAATGTGTTGATGCATAAACCACTAAAGAATCACCAGGCATAAAATATGAACATGTGGTTCGGCCTAAACCTGTGCTGATAAGATCAGGTTTGATACTAGCTGAAATTGCTGGTGAGTGAAGGTCCATGAAATAAATCTGGTCGCAATTATCACCCCATTTCGGGTTATTGGCCTGAAAAACTATCCTTTTACCATCTGAACTGAAATATGCTTCAGCATTATCACCTCCAAAGGTCAACTGCCGAAGGTTTGTAAAATGCTTTTCATTATCATAAACAAGTTTTGGCTGATCTTCTCTGATTTCTGTTTTATTTTGGTTAAAAACAGGTTCAGTACCAAAGACAGGTGAAAGTCCGGGGTAAACTCCAAATATCAAAAGTGCTGATGTACAATACTTTAAAAAGCTCATAAAGACATATTAATGGTAAAATTCAACTCCCGCAAAGGTACTTGCAAGTACCCCTTTCAATTGTCAAGGACAAGTAAAAATGTAAGAATTAATCAAATAAGCTTGCACATTTGTATCCCATCGCCGTATATTCGGGTATCTGAAAAATTTCAGGGATACAATAATGCCAAATTAGCTGCGTTATAGTTTCCGGTTAATTATAAGTCACACTTAAATCTGATAATAGCATAATAAAACTCTACGCTTAAACACTTCATTTTAAGTTAATTTCCTAAGCGGAGGCACTATGCAATTATCTGAATTCACGGATAAAGATCTGGTTTCAAAGTATCTGGGAGGCAACAATGCCGCTCTTGAGATGCTAATTCTTCGACATAAATCGAAGATATTCACTTCTATTCTGATCCTGGTAAAGGACAAAGATCTTGCTGAAGACATCTTTCAGGAGACCTTTATCAAGGTGATCAATACATTAAGAAACGGTTCTTATCATGAAGAAGGCAAATTTCTTCCATGGGTTATCAGGATCGCCCATAATCTGGTAATTGATCATTTCAGAAAGTCGAAGAGGATGCCCATGGTAAGGGATACTGAAGATTACAGCATCATGGAAACCCTTAAGTTGCACGAGGATAATATTGAGGATAAGCTGATCAAGAATCGCATCCATGAACAAGTGAGAATGCTGGTGGATCTTCTTCCTCTGGAACAACGTGAAGTTGTGATCATGAGGCACTTTGCCAATATGAGTTTCAAGGAGATCTCTGAATGTACACAAGTTTCTATCAATACCGCTTTAGGACGGATGCGATATGCTCTGATCAACCTTCGCAAGATCGTGGACGAGAAAGAATTAGTACTGGTTCAATAAAATATCACTTTTCTGATACTAAACATGATCTCATGGCGTTAAAATGGTATTATTCACCAAAATCCGCCTATGGAATCAAACTTTACACAAAACGATTTAATCCTTTATCTCTACAACGAAACCTGGCTCGCCGACACAGTGATGATCCAGGATCAAATTGACAAGGATCCCGCAGTTGAGCTTGAATTTGAATCTCTGAAAGCAACAATGGGTTTCCTTGATGGATTACAAGCTGAACCATCCAAAAAGTGTTTGAACAAGATCTTTGAACTGATCTGATCAAAGCAGCTATTACCGGAGTGATTGGCTATTTTTGGGCATGACCCGAAAAGAGAGGTATGAAGGAGTTATCAGTTACTTCAGGCAATATATGCCGGAAGCAGAGACTGAATTGAAGTATACCGATCCTTATGAATTGCTTGTAGCCGTCATTTTATCTGCTCAGTGCACTGACAAAAGGGTGAATCTGGTAACTCCTGAGTTATTCAAGCAATTTCCTACCGCTAAACATATGGCTGCTGCATTGCCGGAAGATATATTTCCATATATCCGATCCGTTAGCTATCCCAATAATAAATCAAAACACCTTGCCGGGATGGCTAAAATGCTTACCACTACGTTCAAAAACAAAGTACCTGACCAGATTGATGACCTGATAAAACTCCCAGGAGTTGGTCGTAAAACTGCCAATGTAATTGCTTCTGTGGTTTACCGTAAACCAGCAATGGCTGTAGATACCCATGTTTTTAGGGTGTCAGCCAGGCTCGGACTTACATTAAATGCTAAAACACCACTTGCAGCTGAGAAACAATTGATCAAATACATTCCTGAAGACCTTATTGCAACCGCACATCACTGGTTGATACTGCACGGAAGATATATTTGTATAGCCAGAAAACCGAAATGTGAAGAATGTGGGTTATCAAGATATTGTAAATTTTATCAAAAAAGCAATCTATGAATTACAAACTTTTATCGTCAGTTTGATCAACCTTACGGCGATGTTTTAACACCTTAGCCTCAATATAAAAGATGATCTCTTCGGCTATATTCTTACTTTGGTCACCTACCCTCTCTAGTTTTCGAATTGTTGAAAGGGTATACAAACTCTGATTCACTTTATCAGGATTAGATTTGATGAATTGTGCTGTTGCTTCATTGGCTTGTAAGTTGATCTCATCGAGCAACTCATCCTTTTTGAAAACGCTACGTGCCATCCTGGTATCCTCTTCTTCAAAGGAGAGCATAACATCAGAAACTATATGGATGGCAGTATCAAACATCTCTATCAACCGTGTTGAACGTAATAGTTCGCTTTCTGGCTTATTATTAATGTTTATAACAAACTGGGCTATCCCATCAGCAATATCACCGATCCTCTCAAGATTTGAATTGATCTTCAGTGATGCTATCACAAACCTGAGATCCACTGCTACCGGGTTATAAAGGGCAATAATATTCTCGATCTCCCTGTCAAGCTTCAATTCAAATGAATTGACTCTCTTTTCATTAACACGGACCTCCCTGGCAAGATCCTTATCGAAATTCACCAATGCCTCTTTAGACTTGACCAGTTGGCTCTTCACCAGGCCAAACATTTCAAGCAATGACATCTTAAGATCTTTTATTTCGGAATCTAAGTGCGTTATCATTTTAAGCGAGTTTTAATCAACCGAATCTTCCGGTGATATAATTTTGTGTCCTGAGGTCTTTAGGTTTTGTAAATATTGTTTTTGTATCGTCGTACTCTACCAGTTCACCCAAATAAAAGAAGGCAGTTTTGTCACTAACTCTTCCTGCCTGCTGCATATTGTGAGTAACAATAACTATTGTGTATTCCTTTTTTAGGTCGTGGATAAGCTCTTCGATCTTTGAAGTGGATATGGGGTCCAATGCAGAAGCAGGTTCGTCCATTAAAACCACCGAAGGCTCAATGGCCAGTGCTCTGGCAATGCACAGCCTTTGTTGCTGACCTCCGGAAAGTTCAAAAGCGGATTTACGTAACTTATCTTTCACTTCATCCCAGAGTGCTGCCTGAACCAATGACCGCTCTACTCTTTCATCAATGAATTTCTTGTGCTTGATACCATTCACTCTTAACCCATAAGCCACATTCTCAAAAATTGTTTTTGGAAACGGATTGGGCTTTTGAAACACCATACCTACCCTTTTTCTGAGATCATCTATTGCAATACCTTTTCCATAGATATTCTTGTTATCAATTAGAACATTCCCTTCGATCTTCACATTCTCAATAAGGTCATTCATTCTATTGAATAACCGCAAAAAGGTTGATTTCCCACACCCGGAAGGCCCTATGAGCGCAGTGACCGTATTGGTCTGCATTCCCAGCGTTATTCCCTTAAGTGCATGAAAATCACCATAAAAAAGGTGAAGGTCACGTGCTTCAAGTTTGTACATAGTTCAAATAGACATTACTCTGATAGCTGCAAATTTAGCCTATATGTTGGCATTTGAATGTTAAGCCAATATTAAGTAATTAAAAAAGAAGGCGACCGATGTGGCCGCCTTCTCAATGTTATTAGCTAAGACTATCTTACTACTGTAAGTTTACGCTTAACAGACTCTTTACCGGTAAATACCTCTAGCAGGTATATTCCTGAGCTTAAAGCAGTAGTATTCACTTCTATAGAACCTTCGCCTGCAAGACTTCCAAGTGACACCTCTTCAATCCTGGAACCATTGAGGTCAAAGATCCTGTACACTACATCACCTGATCCTGCCTTAAAGTTATAATCAACCTTTGTGAAGTTATTGGCCGGATTTGGATATGGGTTACCCAGATACAAGTTATCAGTGTTCTCATTAAGACCTACTCCAACCTGAGAAATATATACGTTGATCATCACATCCTCAATCTCACGGTAACGGTATGCAGACCAAGCAACAGGATTTGATGCCTGTCCAAGTACTTCATAGGTTCTGTTTGAGAATGGCGGTAATTGATTCTGACCAATACTTATTCCATCGCCACCCATCATCCAGGCCACATATACACTTCCTGAATCGATCTGAATAGGTGAAGGAACCACAACATTATTCCATGCTCCAATGAGTACCGCAGGACCTGCTACTGCTATTGAATCAAGTACAGTTCCTGGACCACCGTTAGGACCGTCATCATCAACGATCATCATTGAGAATCCAAATTGATTTGCATTAGCCGCAATGTATGTTCTTAGTTCGGTAAGTAGGCAAGGATAGAATGGTGGTTTAAATTCAATTCCGCATCCTCCACCTCCACCTGACCAGCCTAGACCGCCAAGACCTGCATCCAGTCCGTTATCAAAAGAAAGCAATATACTTGCCTGAGTTGTATCAACAACCTGCAATTCCATTATCTTTTGGTTGTTTGTAGGAGTAGCATCACCAGGCAGCTGTGTATCATTTATATATCTGTATGGTCCGGCAGTACTAGGTGCATATGTACTGGTGAATGTTAAATCTTCAGTTTGACCGGGTGTTAAAGCACTGGATTGTAAAGTTTGTGAAGCCTGGATCTGATTGAAACCATTAACCACTCTTGAAAATACGTTAAAAGGAGTCAAAGCCTGATTACCTGTATTTCTGATCTGTGTATTCATGGTAAAGTCAGCGCCGTCTTTTGAAAGAAACAACCCTCCTGTTTCAGGATTGTTATTATAAGTTGTTGATGCATCACTTACCTGGAATGTTGTATTCGATGGATAATAAAACTTGATCGAATAAACTGATGGAGGATAGATATCATGATTCCACTGAAGGCCGATATTTCCGGACACATTCTCAATTCCTACAGTAACATAATCGGTTAAACTTGCACTCGCACCAGTTTGTGATTGATAATTATATGTGATTGAACTATCAACTCCACTCAGGACGATCTGAAATGAATTCAACCCTGAATAACCGGGTGCACCTTGTGCCCAAAATGGAACATCAATGTATGAAAGGATCAATGTATCTGTATTGTTACTCCAATACCATGCTTCGGCTCCGGCAATATTCTGTGCCAGATTATCAGTGAATGTAAGGTCAGTTGTCATTCCAGCCAGATAGTTCTGGATAAAGGCAGCTGTTGGTATTGGAGGAAACGGATGAGATACCGGAGTTGGAGTGAAACCCATGTATCCATTTGAACCAACATAAAAAGTTGTAATGTCGTACCAATAATAACGAAATGGAAATCCAACAGTATATGGTCCTCTAAGGTTGTCATCTGCTAGTCCGGAAACCTGTGCAGCACCTGCCATTGTTGTAATGTCGATCCATGAATATGCAGGACCCTGCGGATCGTTGCTATCACGCCAGATGTACCCATATGTATCGGGGCCACCCTGAGTTTGCGCTTTCACTTCATATCCACTGAATAGTGAAATAACAGTTAAAGCAGCAATCATTAATGTAAATGTTCTTTTCATATTTAGTTAGTTTTCTGATTGTTCGTAACAAATAACGAAAATAAAACGGTCATTAACAACAAACCGGCAACTGAATGGTTCCAGTTGCCGGCTGTTAAGCTATTGAATATCAATATTATTTAACCAGAGTTACCTTTCTGATTATTGAAAAATTATCCGAAATTATCCTAACCTGGTATATTCCTTTTGCCAAACCTGAAGTGTTGATATTAAGATTATTGGCACCGGCAGCAAGTTCGTAAGCTGATGACTGAACAACTCTGCCCAGGTCATCGATCATCTCTAAATCAACCGTTGTATTTCTCAACAAACCAATTGAAAGCTGAAACTGGTCAGCAGCAGGATTAGGGTATAAATTAACGCTAACTAAATCCTGCTCATTAACTCCGGTAGAGACCTCATCCCAAAGCACTACATCATCTATTGCAGCTTCTATCAAACTTCCGGCATTTGCATCTTCAGCAATGAACCTCAGATATGTTGTAGCTGTAGGAGTGATATAATCCTGAACTCTCAATGCAAATCTTCTCCAACCATGATCGGAAACTTTTGTATTTTCAACAGGTGTCCAGTTGATACCATCACCGGAAATTGCAACCTGCCAGAAGTCGGTTCCGGGAGTAGCACCCTGATCATTTGAAAACCATCTGTAATATGTTATCGCAGGATTCGTGTAAGTTGTAAGATCGAATGGTGGCGAGATCAAAGTAGTTACACCATCATCTACATCTTGTTCACCTGCCGGACTATTTGCATTCTGAGCATTGGCAGTAACGGCACAGAATAATCCACCCGGTGTATTTTGCGTACCAGTCTGTACCATACCGGTACCCACAAACGAAGCGATTGGAATGTCGATCACCCAGTTACCCGTTGTAGCTCCGTCCGTTGGCAAACCTTCTTGCCAAACTCCCGCAAAAACGTCGAAGTCTTCCTGATGAAGTAATGAGTATCCCACCAGTATATAGTATGGAATATTAGGATCAATGTCTGCTGATCCGGGAGGAGTTACATTAACCATGGTTCCGCAATTATCCTCAATAGCCAGATAATAAGAAATTATATTACCGTTCGACTGACCAGGGATAGTACCTTCATAGTTACTGCCTGATGTATTTACAAACGAAAATGGAGTCCAGGAGCCTGAGGAATTAACATCATAGAATCCTTTTAACGTACTGCCTGAAGGAAGACTTGCTATTGACACTTGAACAGTAACGGGCTGTTGTGCTGCTGCTGCAAGTATTTCACTATGACTGAATCCGCTTGCTGATGAAAGACTGATTCCGTGTTCGGCAAATGCTGATGTGATATCACAATAGTTGGGAGTACCATTTGAAAGGTTTCCATCATTATCATCTACCATCAATGCTTCAATGAGGATATCAGTATATAGCACCCCTTCGTTACCATCAGGCTCGGTTAAGCCAGCATAATAAGTTTCAGCAAACATATCCATCATCTGCTGCAGGTTACCCAGGTTTATTCCGGTATCCCACCATGCACCGGCAATGATCTCTCCATCAGCATGCACCTCACCCACAAGATCCTGGGGATATACTTTTTTGTCTACATCATACCGCCTCACAAAGCCAGTTGGGTCATTCTGGAAAAATCCGATACCCAATACAGGTGATGCTGTTATACCAAGAGCCCATATGTCAGCATACCCCTCTCCCATCGCACCATTCTGCCAGCTAAAGCCATTATCAGTATAAAACTCATCATTGATGCCATGACCATATTCATGGTAAACAACATCGGCAACCAAAGAAGTTGCATAACATCCACCTCCCTGATCAAAGAAATTTATTGAAGAACCATTATAAAATGCATTGCACGATCCGGCAACGTCAATATTTGTGTTGAGTGAAAAATCCAGCCCGGTAAATAATGGGAATTTTGATTTCATATAATCGTGTACCTGATTAACACTCCTGTATGCAGATCGCTCCTTAATGTTGGAATTATTATCAGCAGTAAGGTTGTTAACACCCGGTTGGAGGTTCACACTCCATGATGGGGTTACATTATTGGTTCTAACCCTAGACCATTTCCCCTCCAATGAGATATTAGCATTGACGGCAGTTGTATTAGTAAGCCCGAGATAACCTACACTATCAGTGTAATAGGTTGTGCCGTTCACAACAATCTTCATGTTCGGTAAAGGCTCCACGCTTGTTGGATCGTAAGGATGCGTAGTATATATGGTACCGGACATATTAACATCAGTGTTGGCGATATGATAAACCTGATTATGCCTGTACAATACTTCACCGTTATTTGCATCCACAAGAGTGTAATAGTGTTTTGGCACATTATCAAAACCCATGGTCTTAACCATTACTTCATATACAAGGTGGTAGTTATATTGATGGTAACTAGGAACCGGTAGTAATTTCAGATCATTACTTACGTTCACAGATGTGATCTGATCCACACCATTAGTTGCCGCTGCAGATGCGGCTGCTGCTGACAGAACAGGAGTTGTTCCAATGTTTATACCCGGATAATAGCTCATCCTGAAAAGGTTCACAGAATGGTCCTTGTTCATCTTAATCTGCACATAACTGAACAATACATCCAAACCGTTGTATTTTTGCGAATAGTTTACGTATTTATATTTGGAAGATTCGGTGATACTTATGAATGCAAGTTCACCAGAGTTAACACTAAATGATTTTAAACGATCATTTATAAAGGTCATTGCTACTCCTGCAGCATCAGCACCCGGAAGATAAACCGGAGTACCATATGCAACTTTAGGAAGCATACTACTTTCATCAAACATCACACTCCAGGTACCGGAATTACTTATAAACTGCTGCCATGGCTCACCCAGCGCAAGGTTGTTTTGAAGTTTTTGGTCCGGCTTCCATCTGATGTTCTTAATGTGTGTTTTCAGTAATGGATCTGAATCGTTGTGAAGGTCACCCGCGAAGAGGACATTCACAGAGAACAGCAAAAGAGCCACCATTCCCGAGTTAATAAGGGTTTTAAGGTTCATTTTAATGAGGTTTAAGCAAGTAACAAACATAATGAAAAAAGGTTGTAATTAGTTCCAGATGAACCGCTACAAAGCATTTTCTTATATTATTCCAATACAGATATGGTCAGTAACAGGAAAATTCAGTTATTTCAGGCATCAAATATTTGAAAAGGTCTGATAAAATGGACAGAGCACAGGAATATGTACTGACTATGAATCCCGCGGTCAAAAACCTCCTTCTTTCAGCGTTGGGGATGGTAAAGTTTGTAATTATGCATGAACATCACCCCTTTACAGATTCGATACGGGAAGCTAACATGTTCACAGACAGTCAGATAGATTCTTTTATTGAAAAGGTGAAGGAAAGTAAAGATGGACATGTTATTAAGATGGCCTTGGAAGATGAGGTTTTCATTTACACAATTCTGGACCTAACCTGTAAAGCATACATATCTGATCTCGGAGATGAAATGGAAGAATTGAATCGGAAGGCTGGCAATTATTCCAAATCATCATTTGCGCAAGTCAGGGATACTATACTTAAAGGGTGCAGCTATGTTTTAGATGGAATGAGAAAGGCACTCACAGGTACTGAGGAGTTTGATGAAAGAGTGGCGGTACTGGATACGCTTATCCGTATTGACTGAATGTTACAGGTTTTAACTAGTTCATTTAGTTCCTCAATTTTAAAAAGCATTAGTAATGATATATAAAAATCTAAACTCGACCTATTTCACTCTTTTTATTCTTTCATCTGTGTTTTGGGCTCCTGCAAAAACAATTGCTCAAATTGCACCTGCAAATTCTTCGGAGATTGAAGCCCGTCTGCAAAAATTAGGAACTATCGGTTCGGTGCTATACGTAGCAGCACATCCTGATGATGAAAATACCAGGCTCCTCACCTATTTATCAAATGACCTGAAGGTCAGAACAAGTTATCTTTCACTTACCCGTGGTGATGGTGGACAAAATTTAGTCGGCAACGAACAGGGTGCAGCTCTGGGAGTAATAAGGACGCAGGAACTACTTGCTGCACGACGTATAGATGGTGCAGAACAATATTTCACCCGTGCGATAGATTTTGGATATTCACGAAGTCCTGAAGAAACTCTCAATAAATGGGACAAAGATTCGATACTGGCTGATGTAGTCTGGTGTATCAGAAAGCTTAAGCCTGATGTGGTGATCACACGGTTTCCATCTACAGGTGAAGGTGGTCATGGTCATCATACAGCATCTGCCATTCTTGCCAATGAAGCTTTCAAGCTTTCAAATGATCCCAAAGTTTTTCCAGAACAATTAAATTACACAGAACCCTGGCAACCTCGCAGGATCTTATTTAACAGTTTTAATTTCAGAAGCAGACCGGTTCAGGATTATACCGGTCAGGTTGAATTAGATGTTGGTGGTTATGACCCCCTGTTAGGTTATTCATATGGAGAGATCGCAGCAAACAGCAGGAGTCAGCATAAAAGTCAGGGATTTGGCGTAAGCTCTTCCAGAGGTGAATTACTTGAGCATTTTGTAAGAATTGATGGTGACACTGCTATTGCACAGCTATTTGAAGGGCTTGATTTTAGCTGGTCAAGATTAAAAGGAAGTAGTAATATCAAAAAACTTATTGAACAGGTACAGAACAAGTTCGACCCGAATTCACCTGATAAAATTGTAGGTGATCTTATCACAATTCGAAAAGCATTAGCCAACCTTCCTGATCAATATTGGAGAAATATCAAAACTAAAGAAGTTGATGAATTACTTGCACTTTGTTCCGGCATTTTCTTAGAAGCAACAGTTGATAGGCCTTCACTTTATCCGGGACAGACAGTTGATGTTGAAATTAGCACTATTGGCCGCCTGCCATCAAACACCAGACTCATCAAAGTAAGTTGCAGCGGAAAAGACACAATAACAAACACTGAACTCCCAGTTAATAAACCTGTGGAATTTAAATTAAGTGTTAAGATTCCATCCACAATGCAAATCACTAATCCATATTGGCTGGATCAGGAGCCAACTATAAATAAAAACATCTATACAGTAAGTTCACAATCCATGATAGGACTTGCAGACAATGAATCAGGTTTTACAGCAGGTTTTGAATTTGATTTCTCTGGTCAGTCTATTAAATATAACATTCCTGTTACATACAAATCAGTTGATCCTGTGAAGGGAGAGGTGATCCTTAACACCAAAATATCTGATGAATGGACGGTAAGTCCTGAATCAAAGAGTTTTGTTATTTTAAATGACAAAACCATTACCATACCTGTAAGTGTCATGAATCTAAATGAAGGATCGGCTGAAGTATCATTAATAATGCCAAAGGGATGGACCTGCTTACCTGAAAAATATAACACAGGAATACTTAAAGTAGGATCAGATAATAAATTTGAATTTTCAGTTACCCCTCCCTCAGGTTTTTCAAAAGATGGTAAAGAAGTTGAAATAGATGCTGTGGTGAATTCAAACGGAAGAGCATTTACAAATGCAGTTCAGTTCATCAACCACGATCATATTCCACCACAACAAATAATATCGAAAGCAAACATAAAGCTGGTACCTATGATGCTAATAGGAAATGATATGAAGGTGGGATATATCGAAGGCGCTGGGGATAAGGTGGCCGAATGCCTGAAAAAGGCTGGGTTCAGTATTACTATCTTAACTGAAAGTGATGTGATCAATGCGGACCTGAATGAGTATCCTACCATCATAACCGGCATAAGGGCCTACAATACCAATGAATGGATGATGCAGAAAAATGAGAAGTTATTGGAATATGTAAAAAATGGGGGTAATCTAATAGTTCAATACAACACCAATAGCTTTTTTGGTTCACTGGAAAATAACATAGGCCCCTACCCTTTTAAAATCACAAGAAACAGAGTAACGGTAGAAGAAACCAAACCTGAGATAAACAATCCTGAAAGTCCGGTTTTCAACTTCCCAAACAAAATCACTGGATCAGACTACAACGGTTGGGTGCAGGAACGCGGTTTATACTTTGCGGGCGACATTGGTAGTGAATACCAGCGCCTGATAAGCTGGAATGACCCGGGCGAAGAAAAAACAGATGGCGCTCTTATTACCTGCACATACGGAAACGGAACATATACATATACCGGTATATCATTTTTCAGACAACTTCCTGCAGGAGTACCGGGTGCATATCGTTTGATCACAAACCTTATAAATCTTAGAAATGAAACAGGAAATAAATAAAGATGAAATTCCTGTTTTTAAAAATTGGAAGAGCTGGTATATTTTTCTTGTACTGTTTCTGTTGATTGAGATCTGTCTGTTCTTATATATAACTCATCTTTTATCATGAGTTATCTAGATTGGACAGTGCTTGGGTTAACTCTGGTATTCATAGTTATCTACGGCATCTACAAATCCAGAGGGAGTCAGAACATACAAGGGTACCTGTTAGGAGACAATACCATGAAATGGTATATGGTTGGCTTCTCGGTTATGGCAACGCAGGCTTCTGCCATTACATTCTTATCGGCACCTGGGCAGGCTTATACTGATGGCATGCGTTTCGTTCAGTTCTACTTCGGGCTTCCATTGGCCATGATCGTACTATGTATATCTGTGATCCCTGTTTTTCACAGAATGAAAGTTTACACAGCCTACGAATATCTTGAGAACCGGTTCGATCTAAAGACTCGCGCATTAGGAGCATTACTTTTTCTAATTCAACGAGGAATTGCGGCCGGACTAACAATCTATGCCCCTGCTATAATCTTGTCATCACTGCTGGGTTGGAACATTTATCTTACCAACGTAATTATTGGCGGTCTGGTAATTATTTACACAGTTTCAGGTGGCACCAAAGCTGTGAGTTATACGCAGCTTGGTCAGATGGTCATTATCCTTACGGGGATGGGTATGGCCGCATATTTGCTTATACAAATGCTACCACCGGAGGTATCAACATTCAATGCGCTTCAGGTAGCCGGAAAAATGGGGAAGATGCAGATCGTAGATCTTAAATTCGATCCCGATAACCGATACAATTTATGGTCAGGACTGATTGGAGGATTTTTTCTTGCACTCTCCTACTTTGGTACTGATCAATCGCAGGTAGCCAGATACCTTTCAGGAAAGTCTGTTTCGCAAATTAGATTAGGAATGCTATTCAATGGCATCGTTAAAATTCCAATGCAATTTTCAATCCTGCTCATAGGTGCTATTATGTTCGTGTTCTTTCAGTTCAACACCCCTCCAGTTTTCTTTAATGGTATGGAGGTGGAGAAAGCACAATCCGGACAATATGCTGATGAATTCAACAGCACCCAGGATGAATGGAATTCAATTCAAACCATCAAACAAGAAAAAGTTCACGAGTTGGCAAAGGGTCTTAGAGAAAAAAATGATCTAGTTGTTGAGTCATCACAATCTGCAATAAAAGCACTCAATCTGGAAGAAAAACAAACTCGGGACAAGGCTATCTCAATTATATCCAAAGGTAACCCCACGGCCGATACCAATGATACCAATTATATTTTTCTCACCTATGTTATCAATTATCTTCCGGTGGGAATAATCGGATTACTCATTGCTGTGATTTTCGCTGCATCTATGTCGTCAACATCCAGTGAGCTTAATGCATTGGCTTCAACCTCGCTGGTAGATATATACAAACGTATGTTGGTGAAGGATAAAAGCGACCTCCACTACCTAAACGCTTCAAAGTGGCTAACAGTTGTATGGGGGTTATATGCAATAATGATAGCGCAATTCGCAAATAGATTAGGCAGCTTGATTGAAGCAGTTAATATTCTTGGTTCGCTGTTTTACGGAACAATTTTAGGGATCTTTTTGGCAGGATTTTATTTTAAATCATTACATGGTAAAAATGTTTTCTACGGTGCAGTGCTGGCAGAATTGGTTGTCATTGCATGTTATACGTTTACTGACATTTCTTTTCTTTGGTTTAATTTAATCGGTTGTGCATTGGTTATAGCATTTGCATACTCAACTAAATTATTAGAGAGTAAATAAAAAAAGGCCATCGAATTTCGACGGCCTTTAAGTTTTGCTGAATTGCTTATTTTGTCTTTTTACTTCCAGTAGGAGACCAACTAATCACAGCTTTATCAACCTGATCTTTAAAAAAGAAGTTCGAGGAAGCATTACCCAGCTCCTGTGCTTTTACCGCAAATTTATAAGCATCATCTTTTTTACCCATGGCTTTCAAAAGCTCTGCTTTGGTCCAGGTGTTGAACCAATCAACATTGAGTGCCAATGACTGGTCTGCATAACCAAGTCCCTTTTCAAGGCTTGAGTTCAAGGCCAGGTAATATCTGGCTGCAGAATTGTAATCTCTCCATGTTCTGCCCAGATAGCTCTCAATATTTTCTGCAGCTTGCATTGAGGTATTTACTCCAATTGGAATTACAATACGTGTTGTTTCCCACTCTAAAACAATCTCTGCGTTGTTATCATCAAAGTTCTCAACTGAGAATGCCATTCTTTCTCTCATACCACAAGTAGCTGTAGGCACATCAAAGCGGATCAGATCATTTTCCTTTTTATATGATCCCATAGAAGCATTTTCATCTTTATTAATGATAACGGTCCATGTTTTCTCACCCGGGATTGTGAATAGTGAATAAGTCCCTGCCGGTACGTTAAAATCAACTGCAGTAATATCTTTACTTATTGTGAGTTTGGTTGCAGCATTCGCACCGGTTCTCCACATCTCACCAAAGGGTAATAGTCCACCAAAGATCTTACGATCCTTCACTCCGGGACTGCTGTAATCTATGGTAATATCTGTAAGCCCTACTGTTTGTGTCACTTTTGCTCCCGGGCTGGGTCTTGGAAGGTCAAGCTGAGCGAATGAAATACTTGTAAATGCAAGTAAAATAATCAGCACACCTGCTGAAAATAGGTTCTTTGTCATGGTTAATTGGGTTTTGGTTTAAAATTAAAGGAAGCAAATTTAATAATTGTCCTTTTGGTTAGGATTAAACTATTATACTATGTTGAATTTCAATAATATACGATATTTTTATGATACATTGTAACCTAAACAGATCCATTCAGGTACAATGGAGAAGTTTTTAGGGTTTATGATTTAGGTTATTGCAAAGGCGCCCCGTAAGGCGCCTTTATTTTTTTTAGTTCTTGTCTAATGCCCTTATTAATCAGCTTTTATTGCCCGTAGCTTTTCAAACAATTCTTTTTCCTGATCTGATAAACTTGCTGGTAACACAGCCTTAACTGTAACGTAAAGATCACCAAATGCAGTGTTTCCCTTCAATGGCATCCCCATTCCTTTGAGGCGCATCTTAACTCCATTCTGAGTTCCGGGTTGAATATTAAAATCGATCAAACCTTTCAGTGTTTGTATCCTGACTTTACCTCCTAAAATAAGTGTATAAATATCAACCTCGAGTTCTCTTAACAGATCATCTCCCCTTCTCTCAAACATAGGGTGCCGCATCACATGAACTTTTATTAATACATCTCCAGCTGGACCACCTCCAGATCCTTGTCCACCCTTTCCTTTAAGTCTTAATACATCTCCGGCCCGGGTCCCCTTGCTTATTTTCATCTCAAGAGTCTGGTCGCCTACATTTATCCTGCGGCTTGTACCGTTGAATGCATCTTCCAATGAGATGGTTATTTCACCACTCAGGTCTCTTCCTCTTCTTTTAACTACCTGTTGCTGACCAAATATATTTTCAAATCCACCACCACCAAAAAAACTCTCAAAGAAGTCAGAAAAGCCACCAGCACCTTGAAAACCACCACCATGAGAAGACCTGCTTTGCTGTTGTCTACCCATTTGTTCATAGTGTTTCCAGTTGGCTCCCATTTCATCATACTTCTTCCTTTTCTCAGGATCACTAAGCACTTCATTAGCTTCGCTGATCTCCTTGAATCGTTCCTCGGCTTTTTTATCACCGGGGTTTTTATCAGGATGATATTTAACAGCCAGTTTCCGGAAAGCCTTCTTGATCTGTTCCGTTGTGGATGATTTATCTACACCAAGTACTTTATAGTAATCTTTATACTCCACTCTTCTATTTATTAGAGTTTGTTATGTTTTGTTGCAGATCATGAATAATAACTTCAGCAGCTCTTGCCGACGCTCCCTCATTACCCAACAAGGTTATTAATTCATCATAATCATTTAAAATCCTCTTTCTTACATCATCATCACTTGCCACTTTTTTCAACTCCTTAATAAGGTTAGTTGTATTAAGTTCTGCCTGGATCAACTCCTTGATACTTTCTCGTCCCAGCACCAAATTAACCAGACTGATATAGTCAACCTTTATCAAACGTTTTGCAATCTGGTAGGAGATCATATTTCCTTTATAGCAAACCACTTCTGGCACACGATATAATGCCGTCTCCAGAGTAGCTGTTCCAGAAGTAACAAGTGCGGCATGTGCATTCTCTAACAGCTCATATGTTTTCCCTTCAATGACCGAAACATCGGTACTTCCACAGATACCGGTATAAAATGATTGTTCGATGGAAGGCGCTGCTGCAACAACAAATGAGAATCTACTAAATTCTGGGATCACTGATAACATTAGTGGCAGCATTACTGAGATTTCCTGTCGTCGAGAACCCGGCAACAAAGCAATTATAGGTTTACCCTTATTTATTATTTGTTGCAGATCGCTAGATAGTTGTGGATTTGTGGACTTCCTTTCGGCAATAGCATCAAGCAAAGGGTGACCGACAAAATCAACATCCATTGCAAATTTTTCATAAAATATTTTTTCAAAAGGGAGAATGACGAGCATTTTATCTACATCTCGTTTTATATCGTGGACTCTTGATTGTTTCCATGCCCACACCTGAGGAGATATGTAGTAGTAAACTTTCAGGCCTTGCAGTTTAGCAAACTTTGCAATTCGAAGATTAAACCCCGGGTAGTCTATCAGTATCAGAGCATCTGGTTGATAGGCTAATATATCTTCCTTACAAACATTTATATTCCTGAGGATGGTACGCAGGTTGGCAATAACCTCAAGAAAACCCATGAAAGCCAGCTCTTCATAGTGTTTTACAACATCTACACCGGCTGACCGCATCAGATCACCACCCCAACCTCTGAATTGAGCAGTGGAATCATTGAGCCTGATAGCCTTAACCAGATTTGATGCATGAAGATCACCCGAGGCCTCTCCTGAAATTATGTAATACTTCAAACTGTTCGTTTATTAATCTAAATAATGAAAAAAATAATACAAGCCAACCAAGAAAGTCACAAGTAAGATACCTCGTCCCGTGTAATCAAGTTGAGCTTTTAGCATATAATATCGGAATGGAAATACATTCAGAAAGATCGATATCACTTCAATAGTGCTTTCTCTGAAAACCGGCGGTCTGTTAAAAATTGTTTCGGATATAAATTCATTTAACCATGTTAGACTAAAGTACCCAACAACCGGAAGCACAATCCCGATCACAATTCCCAAAATCATTGAATCTTTTTTAAGCATCCCATTTTATTTTATTAAGGAACTGACTTGCATGGTGAGCAGTAAAGTCAAATGAAACAGGAACTGCCGAAACATATCCGTTACTTAATGCCCACTCATCAGTATCATCACCTTTATCATAATTGATGAATTTACCGGTGAGCCAGAAATACTTCCTTCCTCTTGGATCTGTTCTTTCATCAAATTCTTCTTCCCAACGTGCCAGTGCCTGCCTGCAGATCTTTATACCTTTGATCTTTGACAAAGGAAGGTTTGGTATATTCACGTTCAACAGTGTATTCACCGGTAAACCATGCTCAAGTATTCTGGTCGCTATTTGTTTTGCAAAATGCTGACTGGCCTTGAAACTAGCTTCCATACTATAGTTGTTGAGCGAAAACCCAATTGAAGGAATCCCTTCGATAGCACCTTCCATGGCAGCCGACATGGTACCTGAGTATATAACATTGATAGATGAATTTGATCCATGGTTTATTCCTGATACACACAGGTCAGGTTTTCTATGCAGGATCTTATTAACAGCCAGTTTAACACAATCAACAGGTGTACCTGAACATTGATAACCAAGTACCTCACCATGTACCTCAACTTTATCTAGTCTCAACGGACTTTCAATAGTAATTGCGTGACCCATTCCGGATTGCGGACTATCAGGGGCCACAACCACAACTTCACCAATAGTACTCATAATATCAACTAGCGAACGCAGTCCAGGAGCTGTGATCCCATCATCATTAGTAACCAGAATAACAGGTCTTTTTCCTTTTTTACGTGTCAGAACTTCCGGATGACCCGATCTTTTCTTTTTTGCAGCCATGATGCAAAAATAACCTTTGTAAGCCTCAAACTGGCTAATCCAACATTTAGATATGAAAAACCCGGTGAAATTCACCGGGCCTAACCAGATAAACTATAAACACAGCTTTATGAAACCTTTATCTCTCTGGGTCCTTTGGCCTTTGCATCTTCTTTTTTAGGAAGCACAAGATTCAGGAGCCCATCCTCATATGTTGCAGATATCTTTTCTGCATCAACTGTTTCAGGCAAACTGAAGCTGCGGTTGAACGAATTATAACTGAATTCCCTGCGGGTATAGCTATTTTTCTTTTCATCAGATTCGGTTTGACTTTCTCCGCTTACTATGAGCATATCATTTTCAATGTTAATGCTGATGTCTTCCTTCTTCATACCCGGCACGGCAAACTCCAGATTGTACTTGTTCTCATCTTCCATGATGTTAACTGCAGGTACCTGACTCTTGTTTTGATCAAATTCACTAATTGTGCTGAAGAAATCGTTGAACAGGTCTGTTGCCAATGGAAATCTGCTGAACCTTGCAGCAGGTGTTCCGTTCTTTAACTTTATTAAATTCATTGTTTTAATTTTTTATTGGTTTAGTAAGGATTCTTCAAATCCTATACCATTGAAAAAAACTAAAAGTTTAATGTCAATTTGACGCTAAATGGAAAGCCTAACTGCCAATATGACTTAAGACGGTTATTTTAAGGAGCTATTTCTTCACAACAGGTATTTCACCTCTTTCAATAGCCTGCACAATTGATTCAATTACAGCATCCTCCCCCAGCGGGTCATATTCAGCTTTCATATTGGAACCAAAAAGCCTGGCCAGACTTTGCCAAAAAAATGCCTGCAAACTTCCTCTCAGCTCTTTGACCAGCTCATAGGATGTTTCACCAGTTTCACGATCTATCAATTTAATAAGCAGAAAACCCTGAGTTCTGGTAAGTTTTTTCAGATCAGAAGCAAACTGATCCTTTAACTCCCTCTCTGTTTGTTTTATAAATTTTCGTTGTGCTTTTTTACTTTTTATTTTACCAATGGAATCATTTACGAATTCCAACTGTATGGCTGCCATACGGGCATACGGGTAAACCCGGATAATATCTCGGCGAAGCTTCAGATATCGCTTTAATCGTTCGGCTGCTTCAGGATCAAATTCTCCAAAAACATCTACTGCAGGAAGATACATCATTGGAATGGTGTCTCCGTCAAGGACCACTGCTTGAGTCACTTTTGGAACTGAATCGATCTGGCAATAAACCAGTTCCGGAAGTGAAACCACCAGTACAAAAAGGTATATGAAAGAGCTTTTGCGCACTTAGTACATCAGGCCAACATTTATGCCAATACTACAAATTTCAATATTCCAGCCTGTTTGATTTCCAGTTAGAACGTTCATTTTCTGGTTTTTGATGCAAGTGAGGTGTTTTTTTTATCATTTCATTATTGAAAAGCAAAGCTGCAATAGAAGCTACCTGCTCCTCATCCGATGTCAGATCATTTACAAGGTATTCCGGTTTGAAATGGTCTTTAACAAAATGTGTATCGAAATTACCGGAACGGAAGGCCTCATGTTGCATTACAAACTTGCAGAAGTCAAGAGTTGTAGCCACACCACTGATCTGGTAATCATCTATTGCCCTAACCATTTTCAGGATTGCTTCTTCACGGTCATTACCCCAAACAACCAGTTTAGCGATCATTGGATCATAGTAGATCGGTATGTCCATGCCTTCTTCAAATCCATCATCTACCCTAACACCTGGGCCTTGCGGGATCTTATACGAATCAAGTCTGCCAATATCCGGTAAAAAGTTGTTCAAAGGATCTTCGGCATACACTCTGATCTCAAGAGCATGACCGTTGATGTTTAGATCTTCCTGATTGAAAGATAATTTTTCACCCATAGCAATCCTGATCTGTTCTTTTACCAGATCAACGCCTGTTATCATTTCGGTAACCGGATGTTCAACCTGCAAACGGGTATTCATTTCCAGAAAATAAAAATCAAGATTTTCGTCTAATAAAAACTCAACCGTTCCTGCGCCTTTATAATTACATGCACGAGCAACCTGAACTGCACACAAGCCCATTTGTGATCTCTTTTCCGGTGTAAGCACTGATGAAGGTGCTTCTTCTATAACTTTTTGATGCCTCCGTTGAACAGAACATTCCCTTTCAAACAGATGAACAATATTGCCATGTTCATCGCCCAGAACCTGTACTTCTACATGGCGTGGTGATCCGACATATCTTTCAATAAAAACTGAACCATCACCGAAAGCTGATGTTGCTTCATTAACTGCCAACTTCATCATCTCTTCAAAGTCAGTTGCAGATTCTACTATTCTCATACCCTTACCACCACCTCCGGCCGAAGCTTTTATCAGGATAGGGAAACCAACATCAGAAGCAATTTTCTTTGCTTCAGATACATCCTTAATGGCATAGTCGGTGCCGGGTACCAGAGGAATATTATATTTTTTTACAGCATCCTTAGCAGCAAGTTTGCTACCCATAACTTCCATTGATTCGGCAGATGGACCAATTAATATGAGTCCTGCTTCATCAACTTTCCTTGCAAAAACAGGATTTTCTGATAAAAATCCATACCCCGGATGAATAGCTTCACAACCAGTTGTAAGTGCTGCATTGATAATGTTATCAATTACCAGATAGGACTGATTGGAAGCTGCCGGCCCAACCAATATAGCCTCATCTGCATATTTAACATGTGGAGAGAGCCTGTCGGCCTCAGAAAAGACTGCAACAACTTTAATTCCCATTTCACGTGCACTACGCATGATCCTCAGAGCTATTTCACCCCTGTTAGCAACTAAAATTCCTGTGATCTTTTTCTTGCTCATCATATGCTTTTAATGGAAGTTAATATGAATCAAATGTAACAAAAGTAAAGCGGCTAACAGCTTATTCTCAATGTTAGGTATTGTTAGCTTACAGTCTGATAATCAGGAAGTTTTTCTTCAGCTACTTTATCTCTCTTCTTACCGGTGAATGGCATGGTGCCAAATAGAATATCCCACAACGGGAAAGAAACACTAAAAGCGGAATTTTCAGATTTATAATGATGTAGAGAATGATGTTTCCAGAGGTATTTTAAAAAATTACGAGGTGGCTTATACCTATGTACAGCATAATGGATGAATAAGTATGTAGAATAGCCTGCCAAAAAACCAGGGAAAAACAATAACACCTCCTGACCGATCAGGAATTTGAACAGAAAGTAAAAAACTGTGGCTAACAGGATAGACATTAGCGGAGGCATTACCAATCTGTCTTTATCGCGAGGAAATTCATGGTGAACACCATGCATATTATACTTTAATTTCTTTTGTTTTTCGGATTTAGCCTCAAAATGAAAAAGAAAGCGATGAATGAGGTATTCAACAAAAGTAAAAACGACAAGTCCGACAGGCACCCAGTACAGGGCCTTCCACATGTTAAGATCAGTATAATACCACGCATAGCTAAGGACCAAGATCCCAGCTGTATAATACAGTATCACCGGAATGGCAAAATGTGTTCTTGACAAATACTCAATTACCTTATTATCAGATAATTGAGTTGTACCCTTGTTCGAAATTTTATAGTCGTTCATAGTACCGGAAGTCCGATTTCCACTTACAAATTTAATGAACAAATATTAACCTGATTTTAAATATTACTTTTTTTGACCACAAAACCCAGGATCTTGTAGAGTAGCTTGGCCAGAGTGAATTCTGATAAAGTGTACCCATCAACTGGAGCTACCTCAACGATGTCAAAACCTACAACATTTTTTTGCTGTACTACCTTTTCTATAAATCTGATGGTTTCATTCCAGAATAGTCCATTGGGTTCGGCGGTACCTACATGTGGAATCACCGAAGGATCAAAGCCATCAGCATCGATGGTGATATATACATTATCTGTGAGATCACTTATAGCTTTGTCCATCCAATTCGCATCATTGCGGATGTTATGGGCATAATAAGTATGAATGTTACCTGAATTTTTGATCAGGTCAGATTCCTCCCGGCATTGAGCTCTGATACCTATCTGTACGATATTCAACCCCAATTCATTTACACGAGCCATTACAGAGGCATGCGACCAAATGTTATCATTATACGATTGCCGTAAATCTGAATGAGCATCTATCTGCAGAACCGACAAGTTTGAATACTTCTCGGCATGAGGTTTTACAAAGCCAAAGGTAACTGTGTGCTCGGCACCTAATGAGATAACAAACTTACCATCATCCAGTAACTTACGTGTGTTGTCTTCAATTAAGGCTATAGCATCGGCGTCAACTTTACTTCCGAATTCCATAGCAGGTAAGGTTGCTAACCCACCGAAGCGGAACGACTCCTGATCCAATTCTTCATCATAAAACTCAACATAATGTGAAGCTTCAATGATTGCGGATGGTCCTTTGGCGGAACCAGCTAAGTAAGATGAAGTATGCTCGTATGGAGCTGATTGGATTACAAATCTTGATGAATTGTATTCGCAGAATTCACTGTCTTCAATTCCTAAAAAATTTTCAGAAGCTGGAAGTGATCGCATAAATTATTTTTTAAGGACTTCAGCCACAAGATCCGCGGCCTCTTTAAGTAATATGGCAGAATAAACTTTCAATCCAGAATCATCAATGATCTTTTTTGCTTCTTCAGCATTGGTACCCTGTAATCTCACAATGATAGGAACCGGAATCTCACCGATACTTTTGTAAGCATCAACAATTCCTTGTGCTACTCTGTCGCATCGAACAATCCCTCCAAAGATATTTACCAGAATAGCTTTTACATTGGGGTCTTTGAGAATGATACGGAATGCCTGCTCAACTCTGGCAGCATTAGCTGTACCACCAACATCCAAAAAGTTGGCCGGATCGCCACCTGCCAGTTTAATGATATCCATTGTAGCCATGGCTAGTCCTGCACCATTAACCATACAACCTACATTACCATCTAATTTAACATAGTTGAGGTTATATTCACCGGCTTCTACTTCTGTTTGATCTTCTTCCCTTACATCCCTCATGGCAGCATAGTCAGGATGACGATACAAAGCATTTTCATCGAGATCCACTTTTGAATCCACTGCAATTATCTTATCATCTGATGTTTTCAATACCGGGTTGATCTCAAATAAAGCAGCATCAATAGTATCATATGCTTTGTAAAGTGAAGTAACAAATCGGGTCATTTCTTTGAATGCCGTGCCTGACAATCCCAGGTTAAAAGCGATCTTCCTTGCCTGAAATGGAAGCAAACCAGTCTTAGGATCTACCTCTTCCTTATAAATGAGTTCAGGAGTTTTTTCTGCTACCTCTTCAATATCCATCCCACCTTCAGTGGAATACATGATAATATTCCTTCCCGACTGGCGGTTAAGAAGTACGCTCATATAAAATTCTGAAGTTTCAGATGGGCCGGGATAATAAACATCCTGAGCTACCAAAACTTTATGCACTTTTTTACCGGCAGCACCTGTTTGAGGCGTTACCAATTGCATTCCTATGATCTCACCTGATTTCTCTTTTACTTCTTCCAGGCTCTTAGCAAGCTTCACACCACCACCTTTTCCACGGCCACCGGCGTGGATCTGGGCCTTTACTACCCACCACTGAGTTCCAGTTTCTTCAGTAAGTTTTTTTGCGGCAGATACAGCCTCATCGCTTGTATTAGCAACAATTCCTTCCTGAATAGCTACTCCAAAGCTTTTTAGGATCTCTTTCCCCTGATGTTCGTGAATGTTCATGTATTTATTGACTAAAGTTGGTTAAAAAACGCCGCAAAAATAGCCATTTTAAGCGAATATCCACCACTCAACTGCTAGGGTTTGTAGTATTTCATTGCTTCCGGGAGATAAGCTTTTATATCATTGATCCTTCTCTCATCTGCAGGGTGAGTGCTCATTATCTCAGGCGGCTTCTCACCTTTATTGAGATCTATCATACGCTGCCATACTATGGGGGCTTCTGCCGGGTCGTAACCCGACATAGCCATGAACACCATCCCAAGTTTATCAGCTTCAGATTCATGCAATCGTGAAAAAGGCAACAAAGCACCCACAGTAGCACCTGCACCGTAGGCTGACATAAATATGGCTCTGGTTTCTTCAGGTTTGTTCTGAGTAGCCACATCAAGAGCAACAGCACCTGTTTGAGCCATGAGTGCCTGGCTCATCCTTTCATTACCGTGCCGGGCCACCGCATGTCCGATCTCATGACCCATCACAAAAGCTAAACCTGCCTCATCTTTAGTAACCGGCAGCAAACCGGAGTATACTACTACCTTACCACCCGGCATACACCATGCATTCACAGTTTCTGAATTCACCAGATTGAACTCCCATTTAAAATCAGCCACCCTGTCGCCCATTTTATGATCCTTTAAGAACTGCTCAACAGAAGCAGAGATCTTTTTACCCACCTTCTGAACCAAGGCAGCATCGGCATTGCCTGAAACTGACACCGGTGGATTCTCTTTGAGAAAGTCACCATAGTTTGTCAAACTCATCTCCACCAACTGGCTTTCAGGGATCAGATTGACCTGTTTCCGGCCCGTAACAGGAACTTTGGAACATGAGCTCAGTGTCAATAATAAACTCAAAAAAGCACATGCAAGAAATACATTCCCTGAAACTAATTTCATCCGATACATATTCGAATAATTACAAATAAAATTCTTCACACTTTTATATAACAGTAGCCTGCTCAACTCAGTTCACTAACGAAACATTGGTGATAAAATTATCAAGCTTTAATGTTGCCTACTTATTATTTGAAGGTGTTATCTGAATCAACAATTGTAACTTTTGTAACATTTATAGGATACACCTCTACTGCCTTATCCTCAGAAAGGATCTCTTCAGGAAGAGTTGATTTAAGTGCATTTGAATAAGCCATGGGTGATGGTTTATTATTAAGTAACGATTCTTTTAAAGGCTCGGCTTCACTGTCGTCGGTAACTATGGTAATGTACATATTGTCTGTTTGCCAGTACTTTTTCATGATATCATTAACATCCTTTAGAGTAAGTTTAGCCAGCAGGGCATCCATTTCTGCAATGTAATCCTGTCGTCCATAATATTTCGAGTCAAGCAGATATCCAAGTTGTCTTGAAGGAGTTTGAACGTATAACTTCATATAAGATCTAAGGAAATCACGAGTAAGTTCAAAATCTTCTTCCGGCATACCGTTATCAACAAGTTGCTGCATCTCTTTCAATGCCATTCTTAAGGCATAGTGCGCATGACCGACATTGATATCACTTAATTCTTCATACTGCTTTTTCAGTCCTTCTGCAGTTTGAACCGGTCTCAACCAAATGCTGAAGTAATTAGCCGACCTTGGTACACCAGGAGGAGGTAGCATATTACTGCCGCCATTTTCATACCATTCAATATACGTGTAGTCGCCATAGTTCATTGAACGCTGTTCTCTGATCTTTTGATAAAGTCTTGAATATGACTTTCTATGTTCGCCCAACCATGAATTGGCAACCATTAATGCCGCGAACTCATCATTTTTACGTGTCAGGTACAACGGGAAACCGGTAAATACTGCTGACCCGAGTGCTTCTTTTTTAGAAATTATCTCAACCTCAAGGCCCGCAGGACGATTAGCCACAGGTGGTGCAGGAAGCTTAGCAGTTAGTGCCGGTAATTTTTTCATCTGAGCCTTTAGGCTTTCCAGATAATCTTTTGAATAATTACCAGCTATTCCAATGGTAAGGTTATCACGAGTAAAATACTTTGCATAGTGCGATTTAACATCATCAAGTGTTATGGAACCAACACCTGCAGAATTACCACTAACCATGTGTTGATATGAAGTACCTCTGAACAACAGGTCTTCGAGTGCAAACTTACTATACTCCTCGTCGCTTGAAGCACGTACAACTTCATCTACATAATTCTGCTGATTAGAATGCATTCTTTTGAAATCATCTTCAGCAAATCGTGGATCAAGAATAAGTCCAGTCATTATTGGAGTGAACTTAGCAATATGATCTTTATGAAATTCAAATGTAAAAACTGTCACTTCCTTATCAATGGATGCAGACCATCCGGAAGCCCATGGATAGGTAATATCCTTGATCTCTGATGATGTCATTTTTGAAGTTCCACCTTCAGCTACAACTGTAGCAGTAAGGTCAGTCAAGCCCTGTTTGCCAGCCGGGTCACACATGGAACCATTCCTGAACATGAACTTAACAACTATTTTATCAGATTTCGGGAGTTTTAACTCCACAACCTCGGTTGCGGCAGTAATTAGCGGCAAAGCTAAGGCTGCCAACATGCTTAAAGTGTTTATTATATATCTTCTCATCTTTTTTCTTATTGAATTATTTAACACCCGGATCTTCATCAGGCGAAATTGTTGCAATTGTCATTTTATCAGCCACTAAATATTTTTTAGCTACCCTTAGCAGGTCTGCCGGCGTGATCTTATCATATATAGCATAAGCTTTATTCAGTGATTCAGGATCTCCGGTCAGCCAAACAAATAAGGATAATGAATTTGCGATCGCATCCGGGCTATCCATACCCATTGAAAAAGAATACTTCATCCTCTCCAGAGTTTGATTTAGATCAGATTCGCTAACAGGATTAGTTTTAGCATTTTCGATTGTGTTTATGATCTCATCCTTCACATATTTAACATCTTCGCTTTTCACCACAGACGCAGAAGCACTCCACAGGTATGGGTCTCTGGTAGGGTACCCGCCACCACTGAGGCTGCGCACCTTTTGTTCTTCAAGAACCAGCTTTTTGTAAAGAGGTGATTTTTCTGAAAACAAAACTTCTGACAATACATCCAATGCGTGAAAATCATTGTTATCATTTGTAAATGCAGGAGCTTTAAAGTTCACGTCCATATAGGGTGGAAAACTCGGTTGCTGCACATGTGCATAACGGGTCTCCTTTTGTTCCGGCTCAACCGGGATGCTCGATTTAAAATCACCAGGCTCCCAACCTCCGAAATATTTCAATGACAACTGTTCAACTTGCTCATGTTTTACATCACCTACAACTATAACCGTGCAGTATTCTGGTTTGTAAAAACGGTTGAAAAATTCAATTGAATAATCATATTGATTCGGCATATCCACAACATCGTCAAAGAAACCCATGGTAGTATGCTTGTAAGTATGATTATCAAATGCAGTGTTATTGGTTGCTTCATACAATTTCATGTAGGGACTTGCAAAGTTTTTGGTATACTCCCCTTTCACAGCTCCTGCCTCAGTTTTAAAATCCTGAACCGAGTATTTCAAACGCCTGAATCGGTCTGACTCAATCTCGAACATAGTTTCAAGTTTGGCGGCATTGCCCGTCATGTGATACACGGTACGATCCAGTGAAGTATTGGCATTTGCAGAAGCGCCGGTACTCTTCAACACTTCCTGATATCTTTCTTTAGGATAAAGCTCTGTTCCTCTGAACATCATGTGTTCAAAGAAATGTGCAAAACCGGATTTACCGGGTTCTACCTCATCTCTGGAACCGACTCTGACTACAATATAAAATGAAGCCAGACCGGGACTATCGTAAGGCACGGTTACCACATTTAAACCATTGTCCAGTTTCTTCTGATGGATCGGATAAGGTAATATTTTAGAATCTACATTTTCAGGATTACCTGCAAAAATGCCACTTAATGGAATGCAACCAATAAGTGTAAGCAATAGTGATTTTTTTAAACTCATATTATCATTTTTATTAATTGTACTATTTCTGATTTATGTAACAAGTCCACCATCTACATGAATAACCTGACCTGTAATATATCCCGACATATCTGATGCAAGAAACAATACAAGGTTCGCAACATCATCAACCGTACCCGGGCGTTTTAATGGTATTGCCTCATTCCAACCCTTTACAACTTCTTCTCCAAGCGAGGCGGTCATTTCCGTTTCAATGAATCCCGGAGCAATGGCATTACATCTGATGTTTCTTGAACCTAACTCAAGTGCCACCGATTTTGTGAGACCTATCATGCCTGCCTTTGAAGCAGCATAATTAGCCTGTCCGGCATTTCCTTTAACACCCACAATTGATGACATATTGATGATAGACCCGGCACGTGCCTTTAGCATGGGTTTTATCACAGCTTTTGTGACATTGAATGCAGACTTGAGATTTGCCTTAATTACTTCATCGAATTGATCTTCGCTCATTCTCATTAAAAGGTTATCTCTGGTTATTCCGGCATTATTCACCACCGCATCAATTTTACCGAAATCAGCCATGATATCAGAAATAAGTTTTTCTGCAGCGCCAAAATCTGAGGCATCGGACCTATATCCTTTGACTTTCACTCCTACGGTGGATAATTCATTTTCCAATTCAGCTCCTTTTTCCGGTGAAGAGAGATATGTAAATGCTATTCCTGCACCATGACCGGCAAGAACTTTTGCAATACCTCGGCCAATTCCTCTGGATGCGCCTGTTACCAGGATAACCTTGTCTTCCAGTAATTTCATATTATTTTTTTAAGAAGTTTTGGGGATAAAAGCTATAAAATCAATATTAAAAGGTTTTTTTCAATAATATTACTGCCAAATATAGACAACTAATAAAAAATCATCTTTATGAAGAAGGTATTAATCATTTTATTTACAGTAAGTACTGTGTTATCAGCTCAGGCTCAGGAGTTCAGATTAGGGCTTGGAGGTGGTTTTAATTCCACCTGGCTAGCTAACACTAATGTTTCAGATCAGGGCGATGAGCTCGATTTTGCTGTCACTTTTGGAGGTAGTGTGGGTATTGAAGGTATATACAGCTTTAATGAAAAGACCGGTATTTCTATGGCTTTATTATTCTCAGGTCATAACCAGAAGTATGAAGGGAAGTTCGGCAATACAACCTATGAGACCAAAGTGATGATGCGTTATCTCGATATTCCTATATTATTCCGTTTAACATCACCTTCTGGAACGTATTTTGAAATAGGACCTCAATTCGGGTTTTTGACAAAAGCTGAGGAAGAGTTTGACGGGGGTTCCACGGAAGACATAAAAGATGGGTTTGCGAGCAGCAATATTGCAGGTGTGCTCGGGTTTGGTGTTGATATTGATGCCAGCGAACATATCATCATCACAACCGGCCTTAGATTAGGTTATGGATTCACAGACGTTACAAATGAGTATTCAAGTGCTACAGAACTCAACAACACGAGCGACAATATAGGTACTCCTACCTACATGGCTCACTTTGATAACAAGAATAAATTCGGGTACGAAAAAACAAGCCGCATCTTTGGAGGATTGAAGCTTGGAGTGACATATATTTTCTGAAAATACTAGTTTTGAATAGTAAATCCTGCGATGTTTAAATACATCGCAGGATTTTTCTTTTTATACAAATTCGTAACTTCAGGATCAAATAGAGTTCCATGAAAATAATCCTGACCGTCATCGTTATATCTGTTTTACTTCCGGGTATTACCTGGAGTACCATCCGTAATGTTCCCGGATCATACTCAACTGTGCAGGCTGCACTCAATGCATGTTCAAGTGGTGATACCGTTTTAGTTCAGCCCGGGACTTACATCGAAACCCTTGTTTGGCCAGGTGTTAATGGCATCTGCTTGCTTGGATCAGGGGCTACGTCGACCATTGTTTTTGCCAGTGGTATGGGCAGGGTACTCGAAGTAACAGCATCAGGAATTGACACAACCACCCAAATTCAAAAGATCTCATTTGTTGGTGGCGGCATAACCAGTGGGAATGCATATGGTGCCGGAACTTATCTAGTGAACACAAGTGTTGTTTTTGATAGCGTAAATGTGGAAGGTAACAGAGTTTATGTTCCGGGCGGACATGCCCATGGCGTTGGTGTTCACCTTAACAATTCATCTTCTGTTTTTAGAAACTGCTCCATCAGTTTCAACTCCATCGATTCAGCCACCTGGTGTTATGGAGCAGGGTTATACGTTAGTGGCGGATCACCAACATTTGAAAATGTTATTTTTAATGGCAATGCATCATTTGCAGAGAACTGGTGCTACGGTGTAGGGGTTCACATAACCGACAATGCTACTGTAACCATGGACCGGATAACGATCAATGATAATTTTTCCGGTGATAATTCTATCTGGTATTATGGTAACGGTATGTATATAGATGATTCTGACGTTACAATTTCTAATGGATTGATAGCAGAGAATTTCTCAGGTACCGGTGGTAGTTTTAATTATGGAGGTGGAATCTATTGTGATGGGACAAGTCTGGTACAGCTGAATCATATGACCATAGCCGGTAACTATAAATCAGGTAACGGTTCTATCAATGGCAGCGGCCTTTATGCCAGAGATGCACAGGTTAATATTATCAACTCTATCATTTATAATCTTAATTCCGGGGCAGAACTCAACACTTCGGGGGCAGGAACTATTACTGTCGATTATTCAGATATCAGAGGAGGATATGCAGGCATAGGCAACATCAATGCACAACCGGCATTTGCAGGGGCAGCCGACTATCACCTTTCAATAACTTCACCTTGTATTGCATCTGCAAGTTCCCCTACCCTTATTCCATACGATCGCGACAACAACATACGTCCGTTACCTGCCGGCAGCGTGCCAGATATGGGATGTTATGAGTTGGATCAATCAATTACTGGTTTATCTACTCATGAAAATGGTAATACTATCCTTTATCCAAACCCAGCAAGTTCATTTTTCAGGATCAATGATTCAGCGAGTAGAACTCACGTGATAAGGATATATGATATTACGGGTAAGCTTCTGTTACAAAACACCAACCTGTTAAATGACGAACCTGTATGGGTCAACCATCTTAAAAGCGGCATTTATATTGTGCAGATCGAAGGTAAGTCTCCTATGAAAATGGTGATAGAAAAATAAACTCAGGCGGTTACTTTTCCTAGTACAGTGGCCATTGTTGCTCCTATCACAGCAGGAGAATCAACCACATGTATACCACATTCAGCCATGATCTTCATTTTAGCCGCTGCAGTATCTTCTGCACCTCCAACAATAGCACCTGCATGACCCATGCGCCTTCCGGCAGGAGCCGTTTGACCGGCTATAAAGCCAACTACAGGTTTATTACTGTTACTCTTGATCCAACGGGCCGCTTCCGCCTCCAGACTTCCACCAATTTCACCTATCATAATGATACCTTCAGTTTCCGGATCATTCATAAATAGTTGCACCGCTTCAAGGGTAGTTGTTCCAATGATAGGGTCACCCCCTATTCCAATAGCAGTTGAGATCCCCAACCCTGCTTTCACTACCTGATCTGCTGCTTCGTATGTAAGAGTACCCGATTTTGATACAACACCGACTGTGCCTTTTTTGAAAACAAACCCCGGCATGATACCCACTTTAGCTTCACCGGGAGTAATAACTCCGGGACAGTTAGGGCCAACCAGACGTGTGTTTCTGCCCCTCAGGTATTCCTTTACCATGATCATATCTTTGGTTGGAATTCCTTCTGTAATAGCTACAACCAATCCAATACCAGCCTCAGCAGCTTCCATGATAGCATCAGCGGCGAATGCCGGAGGAACGAAGATGATGGATACATTGGCCCCGGCTTCTTTTACTGACTGCTCAACAGTATTAAAAACAGGACGATCAAGATGGGAAGTACCACCTTTACCCGGGGTTACACCCCCAATTACGTTGGTTCCGTACTCTATCATTTGTCCGGCATGGAATGTACCTTCATTACCGGTAAAACCCTGTACTACTATCCTTGAATCCTTGTTAACTAATACGCTCATGAGAAAAAATATAGAAGTTGATTAATATTTATAGTTAAATTATACTGAAATCGCCGCAAAGGTAAGCTTTTGACCTCAAAGGCTAAGCTTGAAACGACTAATTTTGCAACCCTCATGGCTTCAGGTATCACATTTTCTGAAACAATAGCTGCTCCGGCCACTCCGCCGGGAGAAAGCTCCATTGCGGTCATAAGATTATCAGGTCCACAGGCGGTATCTATTGCTGATAAACACTTCAGGGGAAACAGAAAGATCACCGACCTTAAAGGTTATGAAGCTGCTTACGGTACGTTCACAGATAGTGAAGACAAAGACCTGGATGAGGTAGTTATTGTGGTTTTTAAAGCCCCTCATAGCTTTACAGGCGAAGATATTGTTGAGATATCCACTCATGGATCTCCTTTCATAGTTTCAAGAGTTCTGGAAAGTCTGGTAAAATCAGGTGCCAGCTTAGCCCGTCCTGGAGAATTTACCCAGCGAGCATTTATTAACGGACGTATCGATCTTGTTCAGGCAGAGGCTGTGGCCGATATGATTTCAGCAAACTCATCCGCTTCTCTTGAACTTGCATTAACACAAATGAAAGGCGGAGTTTCGAATGATATCAAAAGCATGAGATCATCGTTACTGGATCTCGCTTCCCTCCTGGAACTTGAACTTGACTTCAGTGAAGAAGATGTTGAATTCGCCGACCGGACTCAATTGAAAAACCTAATAGAACAATGCCTCATTCAAACAAAAAAACTCAGTGGAACTTTTAGGGCTGGTAATGCATTACGAACCGGAATACCTGTTGCCATTGCCGGCAAACCTAATGCCGGTAAGTCCACTCTTTTAAATACCATACTTCAGGAAGAACGGGCAATTGTAAGTGAAATTCCAGGCACCACCAGAGATACCGTTGAAGAAGAAATAACTATCAACGGTGTAAGGTTCAGGTTCATTGATACAGCAGGAATACGAGATACCACGGACCTCATTGAAAAGGAAGGTGTGAGCAGATCATTAAAAAAAATGGAAACGGCAACCGTGATCTTATACCTGTTTGATCTTTCAAATGATACCACCGAAGACATTAACTCAACTTTAAAAGAGGTCACATCCCGGAATAGTTTCAAAGACAGAGTTCTTATCCCCATAGGTACAAAGAGCGACCTTACATCAGCAGTGGATCACCCTGCTGTTGCAGATATGACAGTTATTTCAGCCAAAACCGGCAAAGGACTGGATATATTATTTGCAAAACTTGAAGAAATAGCGAGTAACAGAAAACAGGAGGCCGGTGACCATGCCATCACCAACATCCGGCACAAAACGGCATTGGATAACGCTTCAGATTTTCTTCAGAAAGCTTTGAATGGACTTACACAAGGAATATCAACTGATCTGATAGCTTCAGATATACGATCAGCGTTATTTCATCTGGGAGAGATCACCGGTGAAGTTTCTACCGATGAGATTTTGGGAAATATATTCAGTCGTTTCTGTATCGGAAAGTAATCCACATCCCTAATAAAAGTACCTCCTACTGCTTGACCAACTTAAAGGTCTTTGAAAAATCCTTTCCATTCAATTCAACAATATAGATCCCCTGGGGTTCCTCAGAAATATTGAATTCGGTACCATCAAGTGAATAGGAAAAATGATCATTCAACACTACCCTTCCTGTGATATCGTATATCCTCAAATTGATAGGTTCGTTAATATTTTCTGATAACTTAATTGTAAGATCACCTGCAGTGGGGTTTGGATAAACTTCAAAATTAATTTGAGTTCCGGCAATAGAATGTAATCCGGTAGTACATATGTACGGCCAGGGATTGAGTTCTATCGGGCCCGTATTCACCAATGGGCCAACTATACCAGAATACCCCGTCGCATATTTCTGAA
>JAHEMF010000087.1 GCA_024643795.1 Bacteroidota bacterium
TCCATGGTTGTTATAGTGACCATTATCGGTAGTAATGGTGGCATTTCTGATTGTTACGTTTTTACATGCATCAGTACCGGAAGCTTTGCTTATCACGTATCCACGATCCATTTTTGGTCCAAATCCTGATAGTAGTGGATTCTCTGTAACATCAATTCCGTCAAAGGTGATATTGTCACCACCTCGGATGTTGAACACCGCATCGTTCTGATAATAATAAGTAGTAACTGCTCCGTTACCGGGGAAGTTTTCATTCCTCATTACAACCGGATTTACACCTACAACAGCAGGGTTCTTCTGGAATGTTATGGAAGTACCGGTAGAAACATTACCTGTTGCAGTAAGAATAAGCTCAGGCTCACTGAAGGTATAACCTGGCTGTACATTGAACACAACACTGCCATTTACACCACAGGTATTCAGGTCGCTGAATACATCATAAAACGTATGGTAGTTGCTGCTTGATAGTGGAGCTCCGGGGTTAATAGTGTAAACCCCATCCAATCCTTCACATAACGTTACCACTTGCGTAGTGTCATTATTTTTATTTGGATCTATTGCGCCATTTACCCTATGTATATAAGCAATAAGGTTAGCTACACCTGTTAAGTTGTAAGGTGTAGTGAACGTGAAATTTTGTGTGTTTCCTGACGTAAGGTTCAACCCTGTAAAAGACTGAGTAACAAACGTAGGGCTACCAACAACCTTATATCTCAACTGACAAGTAAGAATTGGATCGATCGAGTTATTGGATAATTGAACCTGAATAGTTTGAGGGCCGTTTGATACCGGCAGGAATGGTGCTACCCATGTAAGCGAAGCTTCCAGCGTTGGCGGCACAAACTCCCATGCTCCGGGGTCTGGAGTTGAAGCTGAACGAGGTAATCCCAGTATGTCAGTATTCACACCTACATAAGTTCCAATATTATTCACTTGCGCTGAGCTCGGCTTAAGGTTGCCTGAAGGAACATCAAAGAATTGTGGATCTTCCTGAACCGAGAAAGTATCGTCACCGGTTGCACTTTGCCAGTCACCTAGAGTTTTGCGGTTTGAGCCATTATAACCTGTATATGCACTTCCATCAGCCTGATCAATGTAAAGGTCATTATAGTCAGAAGTGATCTGAGTCATATAAGTTGAGGAAGATGCGTAGATACAATGTTTCAGACCGGTTCCTGGCTGGTTCATGGTAATAATATTATTTACCAGCTGTACTGAGCCTGTTGTAACCGTGCTTGTGTGGTAATATCCACGCTTTACGCCAGATCCACTTGCATTTTCATCATCAAATGAAATGGTATTATGCAGAAAGTCAATGTATTCTGATCCGGTATTGTATATCGCGTAAACCGAATTGGTTGTTATAAGGTTATAAAGTACATTATTGGTTACTTTATGAGGAGCAGATGAAATTGCATCTGCAGTACTTGAAAAATAAATACCATAAATAGCATTTGTATTGGTAGCTGGTCCACCAATATCGTGCAGTTTGTTGGCATTGATAACGTAACCATTGTATGCATTTGCACTACTACCCGAAAAATACATACCATATTTGGTTCCGGTTTCTGTCCGGTTTAATCTGCTGAACTCATTTTCGCTGATCACCATTGCATCCTGATAAAGTATGTAATTTCCATAAGTAGAGTAGTCGCGAATGAGGTTTCCCTGGATGACATTACCTACGTTATAGTTACTTGAATTACCATATGCGCTAACCCCTGAATAACCACCAGTAATGACATTATTGGTAATATTATTATAGTCATTACCAGCGCCCTGAGTGGTATAAGAAGTTGATGATCCTGAAATTACTACACCATTAAATACAGTTGATGTTGAAGCCGTTGTTACATTTATGACGCAATCATTTACAGTATTGTGGTGTGCGCCATTAGTGATACTTACTCCATAACCCTGAAGAGCTGCAGCATCATGCTGTATCGTAAAATCATTGAAAGTAACATATGAGCATCCTGAGAAGGAGAGTACTGCATAATTACCGCCACCAGTGAGGTATTCAATTGTGTTTCCATTTCCGTTGAAGGTAATGGTATTAAGGCTGCTGGCGCCAATAATATCATTTACAACTATCTGTTCGTTATAAGGGCCACTTGCGGATACCACATTTACTGTAACTGGTCCTGAGACTCCACAACTGGCCATATCAGAAAGTATACTTGCGAAATTCTGGTAGTTAGTTGCTGAAGCCGGTGCTCCTGCATTGATAGTATAAATTCCACTCAACCCATAACAAATTGTAACTGAAGAAGTATCATTTGTTTTAATAGGGTCTCCAACTCCATTAACCGTATTTATATACGCCTGGAAATTAACTACGCCTGCAAGATTATAACCTGAGGTAAAGTTTAAACTGGCCGACTGCCCCTGCAAAAGGTTCAAACCGGTGAAAGCCTGAGTTACAGTTGAGCCGGGATTTCCAACCTCACGATAGCTGATATTAGCAGAAGTTATAGTGGTAATCTGATTGTTGGTGATTTCTACTGTAACCGTTTGAGGATTCGAACCGCTTACCGGTGGTACCGGATTCAACAAAATAAGTGAGGCCTCCAGTGTTGGAGGTGTAAATTCAATGGCTCCCGGATCAGGAGTAGTGGCTGAACGTGGATTGCCAAAAATATCAGTAGTGATATTCAAGTCAGTACACATATTATTTATAACAGAAGATGTAGGCTGGTAATCATCAGCAGAAATCGAAGCAAAGATAGGATCAGCATCAGATGATCCTACTCCAACACCACTACCCTGCCAAGATAATAAATCAGAATAGTTAGCACTGTTATATCCGATGTAATTACTTCCTGATGTTGATCCCATATACAGGTCGTTATAACCTATAGTGTTAGACCCGGATGAAGTTGTATATATACAATGTTTGACTCCGGTACCGGAATTGGCAATATAAATGATGTTGTTAGCAATTGTTACATCAGTTGTTGCCGTATTGTAAATACCTCTGGTAATATAACTAGTTGTCGGATTCAGATCATTGTCCAGAACAATAGTATTATGGAGAATCCGGGTATAATCTGCACCGGCATTATAGATACCATAAAGTGTTGCAGTGGTGTTCTTATCTATATTATAAATAATGTTGTTATAGATCTCATTATAACTTAAGCTGGTACCATCAGATGTACTTGACAGGTAAATAACATATGAGATGGAGTTTTGATTCAGGTTTCCAGCAAATCCATCATGCATTTTATTATTACGGATAATTAGATTTGAAGATTGCGTACTACCATAGATTGTGTAAAAACTGGATATGGTTCCACGAGTAGGTCTACTAAAATCGTTGCCGTCAATTATATTGTTTTGCGAATAAACCATGTACATACCATAGATGTAAAAATCCTGAAAAGTGTTATTTAGGAAGGTGTTGTTTTGGTTTGCCGATCCACCTGATATTCCATACATATACACGGCAGCATAACCACCATATGTTGTGTTGTTGGAAATAATATTATCAAATCCGTTATCTCCTTGCCCACTCGGAGAAGTTTGTGATGAACTAAATACAATGGGTGTAAATAACGAACTTGTTGATGCAAAACCGACATTTATTGTGTTGTTATCAAAAGTATTATGATGTGCACCACCTGTGAACAATACTCCCCAACAGTATGAAGTAGTTGAAGTTAGATTAGGGTTCAGGAATGTAAATCCGTTGAAGTTAACATACGAACATCCTCCTAATTCAAGCATTGCCATCGGATCACCTGATGAAGGAGCTGCATAGCTGATTGTAGCTAGACCACCTCCGTTAAATGTTAATGTGTTAATAGCCGACGTACCTCCGATAATTCCTAAGGCTACCCTCTCATTATAAGTGCCGGGTGCTACATTAACAACCACAGGGCCTGCTATACCGCCACAATTTATAGCAGCAACAAAATCAGCAAATGAATTGTAGTTAGCACCTCCTGTGGGTAAACTACCATTAATTGTGTAGGTGCCTCCTGGTAATGCAGCCGGTGTTACAAGCTGAATGGCAGTTGATTGGTCTGTAAAGCCTCCACAAGTTACCTGACAACGATACCATGTAGTTGATATTTGACTTGTTGAATAAGTCGCTCCTGTTGCTCCTGACACCGGTGAATAGATAGAACCATTAGGAGAGGACTCCCACTGGTAGGTTTGTCCTGTACCGAAGGTAGCTCCTGAAAGTCCAAGCTGAAATGTCTCACCTGAACAGGGTGCTGCCACACTAGAAGTAGTTATACCTGCTAAAGGAGGAGCAGTACAAGCCGCCGCCGGAATGAAAGTTATTGATCCATTGAATTCTCTAGGACAGTTGGATCCATTGTTCCACAATGAACCGGAGGTTCCATTTGTCAGATCTACAGAAACACCACCGGCAGAAACTGTGTAGATACTATTACCATAGTTATTTCCTGTTGAACTACCCACTGCAAAACGATAGGAAGTGTTACCCGGGATCAGAATCAATCCTGCCGGATTATTAAACACACTCACCACCGAACCACCAGGTGCAGATACAGTACTTGTAGTAACCGTGGTCCAGCTACTCATATCATTCAACCCGGTACCACACGTGGTCAAACTGGTTGAAGTGTACCGTAACTCACAAGAGGCAGTTCCTGCCAATAACTTGCTGCTAACATCCGTGATCAAAATAGGACCCGGGTTGTTGTTGGTTACCAAAAA
>JAHEMF010000088.1 GCA_024643795.1 Bacteroidota bacterium
ATGCTCCAGGCGTGAGGCAGATCGGTTCATTGAACAAGGAAATGTTTTTATAAATGGTCGCAGAGCTGTTATTGGTGATCAGGTTAATGTTGGTGATGTTGTTCGGGTGAACGGACATGAACTTGAACCTAGAGAAGGCGAGGATCTTGTTTTCATTGCACTAAATAAACCAACCGGAATCACTTCCACCACCGAGTCCGGCGTACGCGACAATATTGTTGATTTTGTAAACTATAAAAAACGGATCTTCCCCGTTGGCAGACTTGATAAAGACTCACAGGGACTTATATTTCTGACCAATGATGGAGATATGGTCAACAAGATTTTAAGAGCCGGGAATAATCATGAAAAAGAGTATGTAGTAACTGTTGATAAACCTTTAACAGATGCCACCATACAAGGCATGGCAAATGGTGTACCCATGTTGGGTGTTGTAACCAGAAAATGTAAAGTGGTACAAGAAGGCCCGAATGTTTTTAGGATTATTCTGGTGCAGGGACTCAACAGACAAATTCGCCGCATGTGTGAACATTTTGGATACAATGTCACCAAGCTCGTTCGGGTTCGAATCATGCATATTGATCTGAAAGGCTTACCGCCGGGCGACTGGCGGGAGTTAACTTCAGAGGAAATAAGCCTGTTGCAAAAAATGATAGCAGAGTCATCTTCAGAAGATGTCAAAAAGGCAAGGCCAGATCATAAAAAATCAACGGGAAAAAAAAGGACCTTTACCGATAAATCTGATCCGGGAAATAAAAATAGCAGAGAATCCAGATCTACTAGAAATAAAAACGGAGGGGGTAACAGGCCCGGTAATAATAAAAAGACAGGGAAAAGACCTCCCGGAAGATCCGGTGGAAGAAGAAGATAAGACCAAAGTTATGTTAATTACTACTCAGTCTACTGATAATAATTAGGCGGAACAAACAATTATACTAAATCATCAGCATTGATCATTAAATCAAACATTTTATAGTTTTATGAAAAAACATCAAGTTCATGAGCAGTAAGAAATTGTTGTCGTCAAAAGATGAATTTAATTTGATGGCAATATTGAAACAACGGTTTGAAGAAAATATGGTGCGTCATAAAGGTTTGACATGGGAAAGTGTACAAAACAGATTAACCGGTAAAAAAGAAAAATTATGGTCGCTTAATGAAATGGAACGTACCGGTGGCGAACCTGACGTGATCGGGTTTGATAAAAAAACCGGTGAATATATAATTTATGATTGTGCTGAAGAAAGTCCGAAAGGCAGAAGGAGTTGCTGTTATGATAAAGAGGCCCTGGATGCCAGGAAAGAACACAAACCCAAAAACAATGCTATCGAGATGGCGAAGGATATGGGGGTTGAATTGTTAAATGAATCACAGTACAGAGACCTGCAAAAGCTTGGCACATTCGACCTGAAAACTTCAAGCTGGATAAAGACCCCGGAAGCAATAAGGGATCTGGGTGGTGCAATATTTGCAGATCGTCGGTATGAAACTATATTTGTGTACCACAACGGTGCTTCATCATATTATGCAGCAAGAGGGTTCAGGGCATCACTAAGAGTTTAAGCTTGAAAACATATTAAATAATTTTTTACTCCTCAATCAAACTACAATAATTACGGCCTACCAACGTTTATTCCCAATAGCATTAAAAAGCAAGATACTGGATATTAACTGATCTTTAAATCGTTCAGCAATGGAAAAAAGATTAAAAAGAATATTGATAATAGTTATAGCAATATTAATGATCCCTCTGATTGCAATGCAATTAACAAATGAAGTTAACTGGAGCCTGTTTGATTTTATCGTTGCAGGTACCTTGCTTTTTATTACAGTATCTCTGATCGAACTGGTTTTATGGAAAGTGAGGTCCAAACCCAGTCGCATCATCTTAAGTATTACTATTCTGGCTGGCCTGTTGCTTATTTGGGTTGAGTTGGCGGTAGGCATATTTGGCACCCCTTTTGCCGGGAGTTAACATAATCCATTTTGTAATTATCATAAATGCCAAGGCAGCTAATAATATTATTCCGCATGAAGGCAAGCTCTGATGATAGAAATTCCATTATGTTTGGAGCAACAATGTGAATCAAAAAGGAAATTCAAGAATATCATAAGGAACAGTCGTTTACTTATAAGGAAATATGCTGGTTACTGTTCAGTGTGATTAGTAAGACTTTACCAAAAGCTAGAAATAAATATGGCACAGGCATCCGGTTTGGTTCATCAACAAAAACCCTGTTTTAGGTTATAGCAAATTAAAACTGTATTCGACTATAATTATTTCTTTTTCAGAATTTACTGAGGAAATAGTATTACTTTTAATAGCCTTGTTCGTAGTTCATGCCGGCTAAACAACAGACAGAAGTACGCATCACTGGAACTCAGATTAAATTTGGTATTCAGGCAAATTCATATAACTTAGCACAAAGGCTGATTTCAAGCCCTATTATTCATAGTTTAAAATCATATTAGATGCCAACCTTTTTAATTGAAATCCCTCACTCCGGAGAAATGACCGAGTGCAATCAGGTAATCAAACTGTTCATTGAATCAGGGTCACATTTACTATCTAACGCCGACTGGGGTTGTAAAGACGGTGTACATAAGTCATGGTTTGTAAGTGATTTTGATAGCAAGGAAGATGCCATGAAAGTGATACCACCTTTTTTAAGACCTAATGCAAACATTGTTGAACTTACAAAATTCAGCAAGAACGATATGGCCGGTTTCGCTGATCATTGAAAATCAAAAAATAAGTTCTTCTACTGTGCTTAGAATTGGCTTTAATGGTGATGATAAATTGCTGTTATTTCTGATTCTGCTTCTCTGGAAATACTATACTCCAAGATCGACCGTGAACATCAGATCGACAACACTAAATTTGATCACAACGAAACCGAATGGTACAAAGATTACTTTAAAGTAACTCCATGATCTTATTAACTTAAGGAGTATAAAGTAAAAAGGTGGCCTGTAACCAGACCACCTTACTATTACAACAAAACAATTTTAACAATCAATTAAGGTCAAATCGATCGAGATTCATCACCTTATTCCAGGCAGATACAAAATCATGAACGAACTTTTCCTTTGAATCTGAACATCCATAAACCTCTGCCAAAGCACGAAGCTCTGAATTAGAACCAAAGATAAGATCCACTCGTGTTCCTGTCCACTTTACTTTACCTGTTTTACGGTCACGGCCTTCAAACACATCATCTGCATCTGATTTTGAATTCCAGGCTGTGCTCAGATCAAGCAAATTGATAAAGTAGTCGTTGGTTAATGCTCCCGGCTTAGCCGTAAATACACCATGTTGTGAACCATCATAGTTGGAGTTCATTACGCGCATACCTCCTACTAATGCAGTCATTTCAGGAGCCGTGAGTGTCATCAACTGTGCTCTGTCAACAAGCATTTCTTCTGCTGAAGCTGTGTGCTTACGATTCAGGTAATTTCTAAATCCATCAGCTGAAGGCTCTAGTACTGCAAATGATTCCACATCAGTTTGCTCCTGAGTAGCGTCTGTTCTGCCGGGTGTAAATGGGACTGTAACATTATACCCGCCGTCTTTTGCTGCTTTTTCAACACCCGCACATCCTGCCAAAACAATCAGGTCGGCTAAGGAGATCATCTTACCATCCGACTGTGATTTATTGAATTCAGATTGAATGTTTGTAAGAGTAGAAAGTACCTTACTTAACTGATCAGGGTTATTAACTTCCCAATCTTTCTGAGGCGACAATCTTATACGGGCACCATTAGCACCTCCTCTTTTGTCTGAACCGCGGAATGTTGATGCCGAAGCCCATGCTGTTGACACAAGTTGAGACACTGTTAATCCGGAACTCAGAATTTTAGCTTTAAGAGATTCAATATCTTTGTCATCTACAAGCTTATGGCTAACTGCCGGAACAGGATCCTGCCATAGCAATTCTTCTTTAGGCACTTCTGTTCCAAGATAACGTGCAATTGGTCCCATGTCACGGTGTGTAAGCTTATACCAGGCGCGTGCAAATGCATCTGCAAATTCATCCGGGTTCTCATAAAATCGTCTTGATATTTTTTCATATTCAGGATCGAACCTTAAAGAAAGATCAGTAGTAAGCATAAACGGTGCATGGTGTTTTGAAGGATCATGAGCATCCGGTACCAAACCGGCTCCTGCGCCACCCTTAGGTTTCCATTGATGTGCACCTGCAGGACTTTTTGTTAATTCCCATTCGTAACCGAAGAGGTTTTCAAAAAAGTTATTACTCCACTTTGTAGGTGTGGTTGTCCATGCACCTTCAAGTCCACTTGTAATTGTATCTCCGGCATTACCGGTACCAAAATTATTCTTCCATCCCATGCTTTGCTCTTCGATACCGGCAGCAGCTGGCTCACGCTCAACATATTTTCCGGGATCAGCAGCACCATGTGTTTTACCAAAAGTATGTCCGCCGGCTATGAGTGCAACTGTTTCTTCATCATTCATTGCCATCCTGCCAAAGGTTTCCCTGATATCACGTGCAGCAGCTAATGGATCGGGCTTACCGTTAGGTCCTTCAGGATTAACATATATAAGCCCC
>JAHEMF010000043.1 GCA_024643795.1 Bacteroidota bacterium
CTTCAATATGGCGGCAACTTCATCCATACTTAATACATTAGGGAGCTTTTTAGGACTCTTTGGCCTTTTTATCAACTCGGGTTTCAAATTGCGGTTGTGCACCACATGGTAGTATAACTTAATGGCATTGATAACCTGGTTCTGAAACGATGCCGATAATCTGCGGGCAATAATATACCGGTTGTTGAACTCTACTATCTGTTCCTGAGTAATCTCGTTTGCCGGTGTTGCATGATGGTAACTAAGAAAAACGCGCATCGCCTTAACATAGGTGTTGATGGTGCGCTCACTATACCGCCGGTCGCGTAAATAGTAAATGTACTTCTGAATACCTGCATCATCCCTGGCTATCATGGTCGTGAACCCACGTTCCCGGTTTACGTTGGCCGGATCGGTCTTTGATCGTATAACAGGATCCACATGGTAAAGCTTGCTGGTGTCTACATGGGCCACATCGGCGAAAGCTTCTTTAATACGCGACACATTTAATGGCGTATTCTCCATATACCAGCACTTGTGGTTGTTCGACCAGTGCCGCTCCGGCAGAACACGAATGAGCTGCACAAGCTCACTGTCCCACGGTTTTTCAAATCTGATACTGATGCATTTTTTCTGACGATGGAACAACCGTTCCAAAAAAATTGTCTTCATGAAGTGTTAAATTGAAAAGCATGATTAACAAATGTGTTTCAAAAGTAGTAGTTTAAGATCATATATATCAAAACACCGGGTCTTCTTTTGAGGTTTTAAAAATTATGAACCTAAGAAAGTCCTTATGAGCTACCAATTGGGTTGTGTTGCGGCCATTGTTGCGTTTCAGCTTTTTTTTTCACCCCTCCGGTAATATAAGTGCCGCTCTTGCCATAAAGGGTCAGAAAATAAGCTTAAAAACACGGCACCTCATGGCTAATAAACTTTCACAATTCAGGATCAATAACATTCGCGCTCAGGGATATATCACCCAAACCGATGAACAGATCCAGCAACTGGCATTCGGAAACCGGTTTGCCTATCAGCTGTGTGTAAGCATTGTGGCGGTGGGAGTAATAATTGCCAATTCATACATACTGGGTGCCATGGCCATGATCGCATTTTTTGGTGTGGTGTTGCCTAACCACCCGTTCGACTATATCTATAACCACCTCATACGTCAACGCATGCATTTGCCCAAACTGCCGGCTCGCAGCATGCAGCTCAAATTCGCCTGTTCATTGGCAACTACATTTCTTATGGCAACCGTGGCATGTTTCAATATGGGGTACGCTGTAGCGGGATATGTGTTGGGTTCAGCATTGATCATTGTCGCAACATTGGTAAGCACCATTGATTACTGCATCCCTTCCGTGATCTATAATTATATGTTCCTGAAAAATAAACCTGAAACTATAAATCAATAATAATCATTCATTAATATCTATAACTAAAAAATGGAAACTTTAACAACTGTTACAACAAACTGGATAGAACTTACGCATGAGTTAGGAAAGAAATTTGCTGAGCGCGCTTCCGCGAACGATAGCTCCGGCGAATTTGTATATGAAAATTATGCCGACCTTAAAGAGCACCGATACTTTTCGGCACTTGTGCCAAAGGAGTTAGGTGGCGATGAGGTGTCGCATACTCAAATGTGCGATATGCTTCGCATACTGGGTTACTATTGCGGTTCAACGGCTCTGGCATTGTCCATGCATCAGCATCTGGTGTCAGCAGCAGTGTGGAAATATAAACATAAGGGTGAAGGAGCGCCTATGCTCACCAAAGTGGCCGATCAGCAACTGGTGCTGGTAAGTACCGGTGCCCGCGACTGGCTCGACTCTAACGGTGAAATGACACGTGTTGACGGTGGATACCTCTTCACAGCTCGTAAAAGTTTCGCCAGCCAGTCTATTGCCGGTAATGTGGCCGTTACAAGCGGTCCGTTTCAGGAAGAAGATGGCACATGGAAAGTGCTGCACTTCTCGGTACCATTCAGCTCCGAAGGAGTTTCGGTGGCAAACGACTGGGATGTAATGGGTATGCGTGCAACAGGTTCGCATTCCATTGTGTTCAATCAAGTGTACATACCCGAAACATCAGTTGCATTGGCACGTCCGCGCAATGAGTTTCATCCCGTATGGAACCTGGTAATAGGTGTGGCCATGCCGCTCATCATGTCGGTGTATGTGGGAATTGCCGAAAGAGCTCAGGACATAGCCATTGCTATCGGTAAAAAATATCACCGCAATCAAAAACATCTGCCTTACATACTTGGCAAAATGAAAAATAGCCTCATGAGTGCGCAGGCTCAATGGAGAGCCATGTATGCCATCACCAACAATTTCGAATTCGGACTCCACAAACAAAACTCGGCCGATATGTTGTGTTATAAGACCAACGTGTCCGATGCCGCCATTGAAACAGTATCGTTAGCAATGGAAGCAGTGGGCGGACAAGGTTTCTACCGTAAAAATGAACTTGAGCGTTTGTTCAGAGACGTACAGGCTTCACCATTTCACCCATTACCTCGCTGGGATCAGATGCAATTTGCCGGAGAGCAATTGTTGAACCCCGTTAAATAATTAATAAACTTAAAAGTTAAGAAGATCATGTTAGTAAAACAGAATAGTACATTCGATAAAGTTGCGCTGGAGCAAAAAGTAAAACACATGTATAAAAATGTTGCATTGGAACCACACCAGTTGTACCATTTTGAAATGGGACGTTCTCTTGCCGTCAAGTTGGGTTACCCAACCGAGATGCTGGACACTATTCCGGCAGGTGCTGTAGATTCTTTTGCAGGTGTGGGATACCATTTCGGTTTGGCAAACATTAAACCCGGCAACAGGGTGCTCGATCTTGGTAGTGGCTCGGGTATGGACCTGTTCATTGCCGCACAACTAACCGGACCGTCAGGTAGTGTTGTTGGTATTGATATGACCGATGAACAACTGAACAAGGCAAAATACCTGGCAGCCTTAAATGGTTATAGCAACATCACATTGGTTAAGGGTTATATTGAAGAACTCCCTTTCGGGGATGGTGAGTTTGATGTGGTAATAAGTAACGGCGTCATCAACCTGTCGCCCGATAAGTCATCTCTTTTCAGCGAAGTTTCCAGAGTGTTAAAGACCGGTGGCAGGCTGGCCGTGTCAGATATTGTAACTGAACTTTTACTCCCTGATTCTATCACATGTAATACGTCGTTATGGGCAGCATGTATAGGTGGCGCCATGCAGCAGGATGAATTCTTCAACAGTATGGAAAATTCCGGACTAAAAAAGTTTCAGGTGGTTCACAATGTGCAGTATGAGTTCATCAGTAAGTCGGCGCAAGGTGCAAGCAGGCAGTATGGTGTAAAAAGCTTTTCTGTTTGTGGCGATAAGATCTGATAACTAATATAAATTGTCATGAAAAATAAATTCAGAAATCTGATCATTGCCGGAACAGGACTTATCATCATAATGAGTCTTACAGCAGCCTTCAGTGTTACAAATGCCGGAAGTGAAACAAAGATGCCTCAGTTTGAACTCTCCAGCGTATCGGGCAAAACATTCAATTCGAATTCCCTTGCGGGGAGCTATGTTGTGATACATATTGCTACCACCTGGTGTCCCTATTGCAGGGCTGAAGCACCTTATCTTGAACAGCTATCACAGGACTATCAAAATAAAAATGTTAAAGTGTTGCTGATTGATGTCAAAGAAGCTCGTGACCTGGTAAATAGCAAGCTTAAAGAAGAATTTTCACTCACATTTCCTGTTTTGCTGGATGAGGATGGTACTGTAGCTTCAGCGTTCGCCCCTGCTGATGTGCTGCCTGAAATGGAACGTGATGAGATAATGTTAGCTGCTAACATTATCATTGACCCCCGGGGAACAATACGCTACATGTCATTACTCGACACGCGAAACTTCGATTCAAAACTTATTCACATTAAAAAGAAACTCGATGAAATGCTTCTCTCGCATTAAGTTGCTCATAATCGTTATAGCTATTACCGCTGGACACCGTGTTATCCTGGCTCAACCGGCCTTTGTTTCACAGGTTAACTCAGCGTCAATAAAATTGGTTGCTGGCACAACTACAACAGCAAAGCTCAATTTCAGGATCAGTCCTGAATATCACATTCAAACAAATGATCCGGCAGATGAGGCTCTGGTACCTACACAACTATTTCTGGAATCCCTTCCGGGGATAGAGACCGGTGCACCTTCATTTGAATGCGACCATTTGATCATAAATCCTGATGATCATAATTCCGAATGGTTTGAAGATATACTTAATGTATATTTTCCGGTATCAGTAAGTGATGAACTCAGAAGAGGAGAGTATCTGATAAAAGGAAGTCTGCAATATCAGGCATGTGTGGACAAGCATTGTTTGTTTCCGCGGAACTATGAGTTTGTGTTCAGTGTTCTTGTGATGTGAACATTCAGGATCTTACTTGAATTTATTTCGATGCAGGCTTAGCCATCCTGTTCTTCATGAGCCACAACACCAGACCCATGATCAATAGTATGGGTAAAGCTGTAAAGAGTAGCATCTTCCAATCCGGTGGGGTGCTTATAGGTTTGTTGTCGCCCATAAAAATAAAAGTGGCCCAGTTAGCGGGGTGTGCCCGCAACGGGTCGGCATGTTCCAGATAACTCAACTTGGCATTGCGTAATGCTTCATCTTTAGGCTGGCGTTCTTTTAAATTCGTAAAAAAGCTTTTCATGATCTCCAATGTGGGAAGATCGCGTGCCTGCCACAAACTCATCACCACATTGGGGCATCCCGCATACATGAATGCACGCGATAAGCTCATGATGCCTTCGCCACGCTTCATCTCTCCCGATCCTGTGTTGCAGGCACTCAACACCGCCAGCTCGCTGTTCAGGTCTAACGCATACAATTCATATGCATTTAAAAATCCATCATCTGCTGTATCACCTTGCGTAAAAAGTAACCGCGAATGCATGGGGTCTTTGTCATCGGCTTGTGCATGCATGGCCAAATGTAAAATACGGCTGGGGCCGGATTGCGATTTAAAATTTGATTCCGTGGCCTCACGAGCTAAAAAAACCTTTCCGGAGAACAGGTCTCCGGCAAATGACACTTCTTCCTGCGTGCCTTCCAACGGAGCTACTTCATCACGGTACCCTGCACGGTTATTAATATACGATGTTGATCCATTATAGCTGGGAGCAAAGCCCAGATAATCGGAGTTGTAACGAGTACTACCCGAAGAGTTGGTTAAATAAAGCGTGAGCGAATTGGCATAAACAATGCTTGCATCCATTAACAAATAATGAGGTCGGGCATTGCCGGCAGCCGTTGTGGTAGGTAACGCCTCAAAAGGCAAATAGCCTAACCTGCCATCAGGAATAATTACCAAACGTTTGCCATAAGCAATACTGTCAATCACAGGTTGTACCAGATCATGATAAACTTTATAGGCTGATGTAAGATATGCTTGAATATCTGAACCGGCATCGCGTATGCTGGTAATGCTTTCTTTTATTGATGCTTCTGTTTTACTTTTTTCAATACAGATCAGCAACTGACTTTCTGAATTAATTCCCATCACATACCACAGTGAATCACCTGAAAAATATTCAATAGCAGTGCTTCCCGGTTTAAGTCCCAAACGTATATCCTGCAAACTAACAATGTCGGCGTTGTATTTTAACTGATGATAACGCGGATAATTTTCTCGTATCACAAAAGAAAGCGAATCAATAGAGCGCTGTGTAGCAAATAACATCCGCTCAAGCGAATCACGCACCTCAGGTTTTTCACCACTCGCTTCTTCAAGGTTCAGCTTCAGGTCCTTTACCAGCCGTGCATATTGTAATTCAGCATCAAGCACATCATCCGGCACACCGCTTACACGGGTGAGGGAATTACTCTGTAAACTTTCTGAAAGTACCGATGCCTTACTCTTCTCCATAAAATAAAGTGCATGACCGTAATATGCTGATTCCCCGGTAAGGGTTATTAACTCGTAACAAACACCAAGTGCTTGCTCATACATTCCCTTTAATTTTCCCTGCAAAAAGATCTTGGATTCTTCGGTAAGGTATCCGCTTCTTATGGCATCGGCCACAGCCACACAATGCATATATGTTTCCAGTGCTGCTTTAAGATCGGTGGTGGAATCAGGTTGCTCGCCGGCCTTGCGTGTATAAATTTTTGCACGTTGTATAACAAGGTCAAGGTATATCTTCAGCTCCAGTATTCCGCTTAATGAATCTTTGGTATCTGAACCCGCAGTCCTGAGCGCTTTTACCCCTTCATCAATTTTTGCAAGTGCCGCCACATGATCGCCTTGATTCATTAGCATGTCGGCTTCCTTTTTTGAAATGGTGCCAAGCAATGGATGCAGTGGCCCGTATGTTTCAATAATGAGGTTGCGCGATTTGCCATACCATGTCCCTGCATTTTCAGCATCATCCAGCAACACATACATATCACCTTTAACTTTATACAGATCTATAAGCCTGGGGTGGCTGTCAAAATACTTTTTGTTTATAAGATCAATAGCCTTTTCAATCTCACGAAAAGCTTCATCAGTCATTCCCTTTTTTGTGTAGTAAATGGCCAGGGCAGCCCGTGAAGCAGTTTCCACTCTGTCAAGGTAAGGGTCGGTGTCACATATGGCCAGCGCTTTCTGGTAATAAACAAAAGCAGTGTCAAGGTTTCCCATTTCATCATAGGCAGAAGCAATACCATGATACGGATATGCCAGGTTCCAGTACATAGCACCTTCATTATACAGATGGATGTTGGCCGACTGATGAAAATAATCAAGGGCCAGGGTGTAATCACCCCGCTCTATATAAAGAATACCTACATTATTATATAACTGCGCAACCCTTTTTCCGTTCTCTCCAAATTCGCGTATATATACCGGTAGTGCCTTTCGGAAATGGTCTATGCCTAATTCATTTTCACCAAAATACAAACAGCTAAGTCCCAGGTTGTAGTGTATGGTAGCTGTTGAAAGACTATCTTCATGACTGAACCGTTTACACAGTTCAAATTCTTTTTCCAAATACTTTCTGCCCTCACTCTGGTAGCCAAGATTTATCAGTACACCGCCCAGGCTGTTATAATACGCAAGCTCAAACAAAAGACTGTCTGATGCTGCAGGCAGTAAAAACTTGCTGGCTTCTTTGTAGAAGTTGAGGGCTTCCTGATGGCGTTTCTGCCATTGCATAATGCTGCCCTTCAATAATATTGATTCACCAATTCCCTGATCATGCTTTATATCTCTGAAGATCTTTTCCGCATCAGCGGCATACATCGTAGCGCTGTCGTATTGTGAATCTGATTTTAGCTCCCGCGCTCTGTCGAGCAAACTCCTGGCTTCGGCAAGGTCGTCACCGGTCGTCACCGGCGTGGTTTGGCCGGACAGCAGTAAAAGGGTCAAAAGTATCGTGATAAGGTGGTGCACGGTTATAAAGGGCTGATGCAAAAGCGGTTCTGATGGCTGAAAGTATTAAAAATAGGGGAGATCTGTATAAAATCAACCGCCGCCGGTAATATTCCGGAACCTAAGCACATTAAGGTTAAAACCGAAAGTCAGGCTGTGATAACTCTGCAAAATAGCTCGTTTGATGTACATTTACTGCAATTTGAAAAAGCGGCGGCAAAGGTGCAACAACAAACTAATTCTGTAATAGATTCTATCGTTAACGGACACCCAAAAGTGGTGGAAGATCTGTACTATCGCTACAGAAGATCCTTTGGCGCCTGGGCAGCTAAATACTACGGTGTCGATGACGACACCGCTGCCGAGATATACCAGCGGGCATTCATCACCTTTTATTATAACATCAAAGATGGAAAGATAACACACATGAGCAGTTCAGAAAAGACATATCTGTTCGCCATCGGAAAAAATCTCATCCGCGAACATTTCCGCCTGGTGGCTAAACAAGCCGAGCCCCTATCAGTGGAGGCCGAACTAGGAAGTGTTGATCATGGTATCATGGAAAAGTATGAACAGTCGCACCGTAAAGATACCGTCCGCCGTTTGCTGGCGCAGATAGGAGAGCCTTGTAATTCGGTGCTTACCATGTTTTATTTCCACGGTATGAATATGAAAGAGATAGCAGCAAAACTTAATTATAAAACAGAACAAATAGCCGCCAAAAGAAAGTTCATCTGCCTGAAACAACTCAGGTCGCTGATGGGCATCTCCGGGGCTTGATGATAATATTACATGGAAATGGAAGCAGATAAAGATCAAAAGATACAGGAGTACCTCGATGGGTCAATGTCGCAGGATGAGAAGCTGGCATTTGAAGGACTCATGAATACCGATGCAGAACTTGCTGCTGAGGTTACTGAGTTGCGCGAACTGGAATACGACCTTAAAGCCGCAGGTGTAGATAGCTTCAGATCAAAAATGGATCAGTGGGAGCAGGGCTACCAAAAAAATCAAGGTAAGAATCGCATGCGTACTTTTCTGGCAATAGCAGCCTCCATTGTAGTGGTGCTGTTGGCAGGATATTATTTTACTGGACAACAGGGCAGTTCTGCCGAAAAATTATATGCTGCAAACTTTGTTCCGTATGAAGATATGATCCTCACACGGGGTGAGCCATCCGCCACAGGATCGCAACTTGTTGATGGAATGATTGCATATAACGATGGCGACTATACGATAGCGGCCGAACATCTGGAGCAGTTTCGTATCACTAACCCCGATAACAAAGCTGCCGCCCTTTACCTGGCCATCTCACAAACTGAACTGGGCAGGTATGACGCCGCTGAACGTAGTTTTAACATTGCTATGGAAGATCCCAATTTCCGTCAGCAGGCACAATGGTATTTGTCGCTCATGTATATCAAGAACCATAAAAATGCCGAGGCGCTGGGTCAGTTGCAGGCCATAGCTGATAACACCGATCATTATAAGAGTGCAGCAGCAACAGAGCTGATGCAGCAGATAGACTTGCTCAAATAAAAAAGGGGACACTTCCCCCATCGAAGTGCCCCTCAAACAAAACCCTCTCAGCTAACCCTGAGAGCTCCTTAAAGTATGTACCTGAAATTTATTGCTGCATCAAAATAACTGGATGCTCCGTGGTGAAAATCGATCTGAGGTTTCAGATCTATTCCTAACAGTAACGGTGCTCCCGGTATCTTCCACTCTAATCCTATAATGGCATCAATGCCGGGTACTACGGCATTCTCGCCGTCTTCGTATGCGTAGTAATATTTTTCACCACGGTATTTGTATCTCCAATAAGTTCCGTGATGATCAAAAAATCCGATGTGTGCACCTGCACCTACATACCAACTCAGTCCTTCAGCAGAATTAATGGGGTGTTGCTTTTCATACAATGCGGTGAATATGTAACTGTGGTGACCGAATCCAACAATACCTTCTATGGCACTGTTGGTATTCAGGTTGGTTTTTACGTTGATACCACCTGCCAGACTTCCCAAACGGATACCTATTGCGGTTCCATAATCCTGGGCTTGCGCCGATGTGGCTATAATTAATAGTAGAGCTACTGAATAATAATGGAGTTTTGTTTTCATGATCACAGGGTTTTTAGTGTTTTTGAGATTGGGGTCCCGTATGCCAATGGATAAAGCAAATTGTATGCTACATTTTTAAAGTATTGATTATCAATGGTAATTGCCAAAGAGCGCGGTGCCATTTTGAAACAAAAATCCCATATTGGGAATATAAAACTATGTGTTGGATAGTGCGGGATAATGAAGGATTTATTTATATTTGCAACCAAATGGTTGCGTAAAATATCATCACCATGAACTCAGATATATTTAAAGCCATCGCCGATCCTACCCGCAGAGCCATTTTAATTTTACTGGCATCACAATCCATGACACCTAATGCGTTGGCCGAAGAATTCAACACTACTCGTCAGGCAGTTTCTAAACACATTAAAGTTTTAACAACCTCGCAATTGGTGAAACAAAATAAACAGGGACGGGAAATATATTATGAACTGATACCTGATAATTTAGATCAGGTAAATAATTGGCTCGATCAAATTAAAGAACAGTGGCAGCATAAATTCCACAATTTAGATACGGTGATAAGTCAACTTAAAAAGGGAAAAAAATGAAAAACAATTTAGTAATGGATTTTATTGTCGATAAGTCTAATCATAAGATTCTTGTAAAACGGGAATTCGCAGCACCTGTAAAACTTGTTTGGAAAGCATGGACCACACCTGAAATTCTGGATACATGGTGGGCACCCAAGCCCTACCAGGCACATACAAAGTCGATGGATTTTCGTGAAGGCGGTTCCTGGCTGTATTATATGAAAGGGCCTGATGGCGTGGTACACTGGTGCCGTGCCGACTATCAGCAGGTAGTGCCGGAAAAAAGTTTTAAAGGCCTGGATGCCTTTTGTGATGAACATGGAAAAATTATTGAAGAATTTCCAAGAACTGAATGGTCGTGCACATTTGAATCCCATAATAATAATACACTGGTAACCATTGAAACCACATACAGTACTTTGGCCGACCTTGAAAAGATAATTGAAATGGGTTTCAAAGAAGGATTTACCGCCGCACTGGAAAATCTCGATGCGTGGCTTTTACAAAAGTGATTTCCTGGAAACTTTTATAAAGATTATCAGCTTTTAATTTTTCTTGACCCAGTTAAATAACCGGCGAAAAAAAAATAACCACATTGGTCTATCATTGATAGAGGATTGATTTTGAATTGATAACAAAATTTTGTATCTTTTCCGAATCGCGTCAGATCCTAGCTGTTACAACCAATTGTACAGTTCAGTATCAAACATCAGATCTGAGTGATTTAAAGGGCCATTTCAATCAAATTTATTGGGCAAATTGCTTTTTAACCGGGGAGGGGGGAATGCTTTTTCAGAAACTATATTTTACAATATCCAACTTATGATATCATACTTATTACAATCTTCGCACTCTGTATGCGTTTGACCGGCTAGTACAGCCTATATCAAACCAGAGCGCTAAAATTGTAAACCCTTGAATCACAAATGATAATCGAACAGTCAAAATCTAAAGAACTCATTGAACGACGTAAAAATGTTGTTGCCAATGGAGTAGGAGTATTTAATACCGCCACGGCTCGCGAAGCTAAAGGAGCCATAATCATTGATGAAGATGGCCGTGAGCTGATCGACTTTGCCGGAGGAATAGGTGTGGTCAATGCCGGCCACTGCCCCGAGCCGGTTGTTGCTGCTATTAAAGCTCAGGCCGAAAAATATATTCATACCAGTTTTAATGTAGTAACCTATGAACCCTACATCGAACTGTGCGAAAAGCTGACAGAAATACTGCCCCATGGAAACCGTACCAAGGCCATGATAGTGAGTACAGGAGCAGAGGCTGTTGAAAATGCTATCAAAATAGCCCGTCAGGCTACAGGCCGCCAGGCAGTATTGTGTTACACCGGCGCCTTTCATGGAAGAACAATGATGGCCATGACCCTTACCAGTAAGATCAAATACAAATTAGGGTGCGGTCCGTTTGCACCTGAAGTGTACCGTTTACCTTTTCCTAACTTTTATAGATATGGAGAAGGTATGAGTTTGAATGAGTATGTAAACGTTGAATTAAAACGTCTGAAAGAAAGTGCTCATAATGTTGTTGACCCTAATAATCTGGCGGCTATCATTATAGAACCTATCCAGGGCGAAGGCGGCTTCAATCCGGTACCACAAAAATACCTCGAAGGACTTAGAGCTTTTTGCGATGAATACGGAATCGTTCTTATTATGGATGAGGTACAGAGTGGATTTGCACGTACAGGCAAATGGGCATCGTGGCAACACTACAATGTTACCCCCGATATTAGCACGTATGCTAAATCGTTAGGCTCCGGAATGCCCATTGCCGCAGTATTGGGTAAGGCAGAGTTAATGGATGCTGCACAACCGGGAACTATAGGTGGTACATATATCGGTAATCCGGTATGTTGTGCAGCCGCACTGGCAACTATTCAATACATGAAAGACATTAACCTCAACCAAAGAGGTGTTGAGGTTGGAAAGATCATAGAAGAAAGATTCAATAAATTGAAGAACAAACATTCTGAGATAGGCGACTCAAGAGGTATGGGCGCTATGATGGGTCTTGAATTTGTTATTGATAATGATCCCCGCAGACCCAATGGTGAATTGTGTGATGCAATTATTAAAGCTTGCGCTGATGATGGCTTGATATTGATAAGTGCAGGTACATTTAAAAATATAATTCGCGTCTTGTGTCCGCTTGTCATTACAAATGAACAATTAAATACCGGACTGGATATACTTGAAAAACAAATAGAAAAATTCACAGAAAAATAAATATGAAGCCCTTCGCAATTGCAGGTGTACAGATGAAAGTTTCAGCTGTACAGCCAAACATAGAGATGATGAAGCTTAAGCTTGAGATCACTATGAACTTATACCCATGGGTACAAATGGTGGTCTTTAGTGAGTTATGTGGATATGGTCCACTGCTTCATACAGCCACGGAAATTCCGGGCAACTTTGAACAAGAGATGCAGGCAATGGCCAGAAAACATAAGATATGGTTGTTGCCGGGTTCCATTTTCGAAAGATCAGGTGAACAGATATATAATACAGCTACTGTAATAAATCCGCAAGGTGAAATAGTTACCCGTTACCGAAAAATGTTTCCGTTCTACCCATATGAGGTTGGAGTAACTTCAGGAACCGAGTTCTGTACGTTTGATGTTCCACACGTTGGAAAATTCGGTGTAAGCATTTGCTACGATATGTGGTTCCCTGAAACTATACGTACACTGGCAGTTATGGGTGCCGAAGTTATCCTGCATCCTACCATGACAGGTACAATCGACAGAGATATAGAACTTTCTATTGCTAGAGCAATGGCTACTGTAAACCAGTGTTTCTTCTTTGATGTGAACGGACTAGATACGGGCGGTAGTGGCCGTTCCGTTGTGTGCGGACCCGATGGAAGAGTAATGTATCAGGCAGGAGCCACTGAAGAGATATTTCCTCTGGAACTGGATATTTCTCGCGTTAAAAGGAGTAGAGAACTAGGTGTGTTACGCCTGGGACAGCCATTGAAAAGTTTTCGCGACCACATCAGTGGATTCGAAATATACCAGCGTGGTAACAGGTTGCCGTATCTTGAATCATTAGGGCCTCTTATTAAACCTGCACGACTGGAGCAACTCACACACTTGAAAGAACAAGAACATCATTTAGAACAATTAAATGCAACTATTAACTATAAGGGCAACGACCCTTTTCCAAATTATTAAACTATGGGATCAACTTCAACGAATAAGAGTAAGAAAAGTACGAAAATCAAATCTAAGCCTCTAGATTTTATAAGCTGGTTTGAAATTCCAGCTATTAATTTTTACCAGGCCGTTGGATTTTATAATCATATTTATGAATTTGAAATGGAAGTCTTTTCCAACAATGAACATACTATGGCCATTTTTCCCTCCAATGGAGGAATAGGGGGTGCAATCGTATCAGGACCCGGCTCTATTCCCCATGAAAATGGAACACTCATTTATCTTAATGGAGGGAAAGACCTTAATAAAGTATTGGGAAGAGTAGAAGAAGTTGGTGGCCGAATAGTAATGCCCAAAACACTTATAAACGAAGATGCCGGTTATTTTGCAATATTTTTTGATTGTGAGGGGAATAAGATCGCACTTCACTCAAAAAAATAAACCGTGAAAGAACCCAAACAAATAAGCTCTCCTTATTACAGTATTGGTCAATTAAGAGTTGAATACTGGAACAGGTTAAAAAATGAAGCCTCTGATCTTGCCAATTTTCATAAAGGGTCGACAGATAAAAACAAAAAGATAAAGGAAACCCGGAAATTGCTCGATGAACTTCTGGGTATTGAACAATATTTTGCTTTTCCTGGATTACACCGCATTTCACACCTTGTTGAATCACTCAATAGGTCAGAATTCGTGGCCTTGTCAAATAAGGTAAGCGAGATAATCAGGCAATTAGTAAGCGACAGTTACAGGAGTAAACCTGAATTTCTTGATGCCGATCTGGCTGAACTGAATGATGGCGAAATGCAACCCGTTTCTGAAAATGCCAATAAAAATTATTTTGAAGTGCTTTTCGTCGAAAATATGTCTGAAGCCGATGAAAATGCTTTGCGTAAAACACTCTATGAACTACGCGATCCCAACCAACCATTTACTTATGGCGTAGTTGTAAAAAAATCGTTCCAGGATGCATTGATCACCTTGTTGTTCAATCCAAACATTCAGGCAGTGATAGTTAGGTATGCACCTCCATACCTTAGCCTGAACATGCCTTCCATTATTAAACCATTCATCAGAAATGTTCTTAAATATGATTACTCCGAACATCCTGATTCTGAATTAGGACCCATCCTCGGAAAACTTGCCTTGCGAATTCGACCAGAGCTTGATCTGTATTATGTTACTGATACAGCATTGGTAGATCTTCAGGACTCAACAATCAAAACATTCAGACGGATCTTTTATAGACGAGAAGATATTCAGGAAATTCACCTGACCTTACTACGTGGTATCAGAGAGCGTTATGAAACGCCATTTTTTACCGCACTAAAAGAATACAGTCAAAAACCTACAGGGGTATTTCATGCTATGCCCATTTCAAGAGGTAACTCCGTTTTTAAGTCCAGGTGGATAAAGGATTTTGGAGAGTTTTATGGAAGAAATATGTTTCTGGCCGAAACTTCCGCTACCACCGGAGGACTTGATTCTTTGTTACAACCTACCGGTCCACTTAAAAAAGCACAGGAAAAAGCAAGTCATGCTTACGGATCACAACATACATTCTTTGTAACTAACGGTACGTCTACTGCCAATAAAATAGTGATGCAGGCACTGGTGCAACCCGGTGATGTGGTTTTAGTAGACCGCGATTGCCATAAGTCGCACCACTATGGTCTGGTATTGTCCGGCGCTTATCCTGTTTACCTTGACTCATACCCCATTCAAAAATATTCAATGTACGGCGCAGTACCGTTGAAACACATTAAGAATAAATTATTGCAGCTTAAGTCGGCAGGCAGGCTTGATAAAGTGAAGATGCTGCTACTCACCAATTGTACGTTCGATGGTATGGTGTATAATGTTGAACGATATATGGAAGAGATCCTGGCTATTAAGCCCGATATGATATTCCTGTGGGATGAAGCATGGTTTGCTTTTGCAGGATTTACATATACCTACAAACAGCGTACGGGCATGTTCGTTGCTAAAAAGCTATTATCGAAATACAAGAGTGAAGCATACCGTATCGAATACCAGGATCATATCAAAAATCTGAAAAAAGGCGAGTCGCCTCGCTTACCCGATCCTGAAAGAGTGCGGATAAGAGTCTATGCCACCCAAAGTACTCACAAAACTTTAAGTAGCTTTCGTCAGGGATCTATGATCCATATTTACGATCAGGATTTTAGAAGAAAAAGTGAAAGTACTTTTCTGGAAGCATACATGACACATACTTCCACTTCACCCAACTATCAAATGCTCGCATCTCTCGATGCAGGAAGAAGACAGGTTCAGTTTGAAGGATTTGAACTGGTCGAAAAAAGTGTGGAACTTGCTATGGTGCTCCGTGCTAAGATCAGCGACAACCCCCAACTGAGTAAATATTTTGATGTACTTACAGTACATGATTTTATACCTGATGAATACAGACAATCGGGTTTAAAAGAATATTACGATAGTAACGAAGGTTGGAATCGTATGGAACTATCGTGGGAGCAGGATGATTTTGTCTTAGATCCTACCAAGATAACCCTTCACGTTGGTCGTACTGGTGTTGATGGAGATACATTCAAGAATAAATATTTGATGGATAAGTTCAATATCCAAATAAATAAAACTTCACGCAATACCGTGTTGTTCATGACCAACATCGGTACTACACGCGGTAGTGTGGCATATCTTACCAATGCGTTATTGAAGATCGCCGATGAGTTGGATGAAGAAATAAAAGCACTGAATAAACGAGAACTTGAAATTCGTAAGGCTCGTATCAAATCGCTTACACAAGATGGTCCTCCGTTACCCGACTTCAGTCATTTTCATCCTTCGTTTCAGGCAGTTCCAGGTGTTCCTGGTGGCGATCTAAGAGAAGCCTATTTTAAAGCATATGACGAAGTGAATTATGAATACCACTCGCTTGAAGCTTGCCTTAAGGAGATCAATAGTGGTAAGTTATTGGTAGCATCATCATTTGTGATCCCTTACCCTCCCGGATTTCCGGTGCTGGTACCGGGACAAGTTGTAAGTAAGGAAATTCTTGAATTTTTACTCGCTCTGGATGTAAAGGAAATACACGGCTACCGTGCCGATCTGGGACTTCGTCTTTTTAAAGATAATGTGCTGAACCGTCAAAAAACAAGTACGTCTATGGGCGCCGGAATGAAAATATTAAATAGTAAATCGCAAAATAAAAAAGTAAGTAATGGCAAAGAAAACCACAAATAAGAATCGACTGAAAGGGATATCTGATATCCGTAGATATTTTTACAAAAATGAAGTGCCTATCTATTTTATTAGTGGCACCAATTTCAATCTGCTGGGAGCTGACGAATGGATCAAAGGTTTTAAATACATAAGTTATATTGAATGCTTCGATGGCTTACATCCAAACGTGTTCTCGCCTAAGGAGATCATGCCACATGGCGAGATCGAAAGTATTGAGGATATCAATAACTATTTGTTACAGCACCCCGAAGTTCAGGAATATCTCAAAAACCGATCCGACGGTAAAAGTGCCGGTAAAGTTATGTTCCTCATGTTCGATGAGGAAACGGAGAAGTTAGCGAAAAAACAAGGTCTCGAACTGATGTTCCCAAGCGCAAAGATGCGCTCCTTTATGGATAATAAAGTTAATACGAACCGTATTGCCGAAAAAGCCGGTGTGCCTTGTGTTCCTTATGTGCTGTCGCAGGTTAAAGATTATGATCATTTAGGTAAAGTATCTAAAAAACTAGGCACTGACCTTGTAGTTCAAACCCCGTTCGGGGATTCCGGTCACACTACTTTCTT
>JAHEMF010000089.1 GCA_024643795.1 Bacteroidota bacterium
TTTCGGCTTCCTGATAAGAACTTATCGCTTTTTTAAAGTCACTGTTTTCATAAACAATGCCCAATTCTATCAAACATTTCACCATATTCAATGACTGATCCTCTGCAACCGCATTTGAATAAGCCTGATTCAAAAGTGAAATGGCCTCTTCTACCTCTCCCAATTTGAACTTTGTCTTACCTAGCAACAACAAGTTTTCTGAATAAAATAAAGTGTTTTTTGTTACTTGGGATCCTGCTTCGAAATATTTTAAAGCTGCTTGATAATTTTCTTTATTATATTCAATTTCACCTATACCAAAATAATACGATTTTGAAATACCAACGTCATTCAGGACATTTAAATAGGGTAAAGCTTGCTCGTAATAATTTAAAGCTTTATCCCAGTCCTGCGGACTATCTCCATAAACTGAGGCAACATTTACCAAGGCGGTGGTTATTCGAAATGGATGCTCTAATTTTTCAGCAATTCTCAAGGATCTTAAATAATAATCTATGGCCTTTACATTGCTGCCCTGACTGTAATAAACAGTGCCTAAATTATTCAACATATTGGAAATCCCTATTGAATCTTTGATCATCTCAAAATTCTCTAAAGATTTGGTCCAATTATCAAAAACTTCCAAATAATTTCCCTTATAGTAATTGGCCATGCCAATCTGTTTTAGGGAATAGGCTTTACCTTTTAAATATTTAAGTCTGGTTGCCAGCTCCAATGCCTTTTCACCATATATCAAAGATTCATCAATATCACCTCCCTTGAGTATTTCTGAACTAAGGTTATTTAACACAGTAACCATAACAGTATCCTTTGTTCCTCTTTCAACAACTCCCATTAAGCTGTCTATCTTAGTGTTTTGCGATAAAACTGATAAGGTCAGTAAAAAAAAAACACCGATAGAAACAAAAGATACTTTATGGTTTATCATCATACTCAATTAAATTCTTTTATTGTTTGATGATATTATAGGTTCTTACCTGATCCTGACTTACTATTCTTACAATATACATTCCTCCGGGATAACGATTGCCATCAGACATATCAATAATAACCGTATCATTACTTCCATTAAAACCAGTGTCAGTTTTCAAAATCCTTCCGTACATGTCAAGTATATAAACAGTACTTACCTCTGCCACATTTTGTGTAATCGTCAACTTAAAGTCATAGAGGCCTGTAACCGGATTGGGGTACAAGGTATACGCTCCGTCTAATTTGGCGTCGCATTCACCAGATCCTGAAGTAGAGGCTGATGATACCGAACTTTTATGCGTACCCTCGTAACTGGTAAGACTCCAGACCAACTGCTGACCATTAAAGTCAATCTCAAAAGTTCCGGATCCCGGCATAAAAATAGTGGGCAATTGATTCATGTTGTCAATATAACCAGGGCCTGTTAAATTATTATCATCACCCAAGGCCACAAAAACAGGATCGCTATTATCATTTTCATAACGATAGGTAACCGTATAATCATTTGGCCCATTATATTCTACACAATCAGAATAGGTGCGCACTTTCTTTATGTCGCCATTGAACGGATTGATAAACAAAGTGGTTTCATTATTATAATCCATGGTATAATTTGTCGGATCCGTAATACGCACCGTAAATGCGCCGGGAACATCTGTACTGTAATAATCACCATAATCATTTACAAAGTAATAAGGAATACCTGCAGGGAAAACATCTGTTTCAGCATCACCATTTTGATAACCACTGAAGGTGGCTGAAAATGACGGGGTATCACCCTGGTTAACGATCGATTCAGCCGGTGTTATACTTACACCCAAAGTGGCCTTCACAATAGTTAATGTTCCCAGTCTTGTATCAGGAGAAAATTTGTAATTATCCTCAAGATCATCCGTTATAAAGATCTCATAAACACCAACATTCATATTTGCAACTTCTTCCATTGTAAACGACTCTCCATCTTTTTCAAAATAGTATGGCAACTTGCCGCCAATCATCAGGACGCCTTCAGTTTCTTCATAGCCAAAACCACTAAAACCAGGACTGAAATTAATCGGGTCACCGTAATCGATTGTTTCGTCAATTGGAGTAAATGTTAAAGTAGCTTCAGTAATAGTCAAGGTACCATGTGCAGCATCATAATCAATCACATAATTACCTGATTCCGGGGCTTCGACCTCAATTGCATAAACACCCAACTCTCTAACAGCATCAATATCCAATCCAATGTCGGTTCCTTTTACAAAAAGGTAAGGGATAAGGGATCCTCCGGCACCATCAGGATAAACAGTTGTATCATCTTCATCATCATAGGCAAAACCCGTAATTTCAGTGGCTATGCTTTCACTTACAGCATCACCGTATTCTACCTCAAGCGCCGTTGTTTTAATTATCAAAGTAGCCGGATCAACGGTTAAAGTACCGCGCTCATCAGCGTATTCAATCTTATAATTATCATTTGGAGCATCGGTAATAAAGATATCATACTCGTCAACAACCATTTTATCTGTACCTGTTTGGTAAGGCAAATAATATTTGACGCAGGTTTCACAATCCGGAGTATCTCCTTTTTTCATGAAAAAGTAAGGTATTCCACCATCCGCATCTGGGAAAAGAGTTGATGCGGTTTCATCACTGTAGGCAAAATCACCAAATACAGTCGTGATATCCGGACTGCCACCATACTTTATATTTGCAGCAGTAGTGGTATTCACAGTCAAGGTGGCTTCCGTAATGGTTAATGTTCCATGATTCTCTCCATATTTTATATTATAATTAACCGCTTCGTCCTTGATGAAAATGTCATAAACACCAACATTCATATGGTCGTCAAGAGTATACTCCTTAGTGTCGGGGGTACCACCTTCATTGGTAACTTTCACAAAATAGTAAGGAATACCATTCGGGTAAACACTTTCTGTTATATCATCATAAGCATAATCAAACTCTGTGGTGATCAGCTCGCCAATATTACCTCCGTAAGGTACTGTCAACGCTTCGGTCTCTGCCATTAAATCTGCCTTGACAACTGTTAATTCGGCTTTTTCATAGGTAATATTAAAATTGTCAGACATAGGCTCAAGGAACGTTCCCGGGAAAATGTAATGCGGCGCACCGGCTGCAGTAACATCCAAACCTGTAATCAGGTTTAAAGCATAGAATTTTGAAATCGTGCAAGGAGGCAGGTCATCATAACCACAATCTTCCGGAACGTCTTCAATATCAAATACCGCAAAAACCGAGCTGTAATCATTTGTATCTGTACCACTTCCCAGTTCAGTACCATTGGCCAAACCAGAAACTCTATTGGGTAATCCAGAAACTCTGTTTGGAAGTGCCGAGACTCTGCCATTCAAAATATCCTCTCCATTGGCCAATCCTGAGACTCTATTAGGCAATCCTGAAACCCTGTTTGTGATATAAGGATCATTTGTTAAATAAGAATCCAAATAATCGACAAAATGAGAGTTTTCTATATTGATAAAGTTAGGCAATCCTGAGACCCTGTTAGGTAAACCGGAAACTCTATTGGGTAATCCTGAAACCCTGTTAGGCAGTCCTGAAACTCTGTTTAATAATGAATTTTCAGAAGAAATCCAGCTGCCGTTTGCCAATAAATTTAATATTTCCGCGTAACGGCTATCGTTATTAAACAGGTTGTTGATTAAGACAACAGGGATAGTACCGGGATCATTTTCCGTATAGAAATCACGAAGATGTGCGGCCTTTATGGAATCAAGAAACCGGCCCGGTTCATTAATTGAATCGAGGGTATAATTGCCCTCTGCATCGGTTGTACCGTATCCGCCGTATTCCAATTCTATTTCTATAGTTTCCCCAAAGACAGCATCAGTTACGTCTTTTGGCCTGATTACCAAATTATTTTTATTTATGGTTAAATTCCCCGGTATAAAGTTTACCTTATAAGTAGTTGCGGGCGTAAAACCTTCGACTCCTTTCTGGTCATCAGAACATCCATTTGCATCAACGATGACGCCGGACGGTGTTCCTGGGCATTGGTCATATACATCAGGAATTCCGTCCAGATCACTGTCCGCGAATGCACCAACAAAGTCAGGGGTTATCGTATAATTATTGATATCCGGATAATTGGAACCATCAACAGCTGTCGACAATGCAATTGACGGAAAACCTAAACTGCTGAGAACAGCCTCATAAGAGGTTTCGCCTTCCGGAAGCTGAAGGCCTTCCACCGCATAGCTTAATTTCGATTTGTATTCTTGTCCAAATTTAACGCTAAGAGGCTGAGCCGTCACTGTTATCACAGATTTACCGTCCTGGAAAAATTGATAGGGTTCAGAA
>JAHEMF010000044.1 GCA_024643795.1 Bacteroidota bacterium
GTGGAAGTATACTTGTGGTGATGGCATTGGAATTTCTTGAACATCCAAAGCTGTTGGTGACAATACATTTATATTTCCCGGTTTTCTTTGCTGCAAATGATTGCGAATTAGCTCCGGCTACCAGACTGCCATATCTCTTCCACTGATAAGTGTAACCACTGCCTGAGTTGGCAGTCATTAAAGCGGTGTCTCCATAACAGAAATTAAGAGGGTCGCCGGTGCTTATAGATGCGGTTGGAAGTGGAAGCAATGTAACTTCGATCAAATTGGAGGCAACTATACACCCTCCTGCATTTGATAAAATGCACTTATATTTCCCGGTTTTGTTTACAGATAGAATTGAGTCGTTTGCTCCTGCTATAACATTACCATATTTTTTCCATGTATAGGTAATTCCGGTATCAGCGTCAGCTGATAAGATCACAAAATTACCCGGACAAAATGTTGTAGGTCCTGATGCAGTGATGATAGGTGAGGGGTTTGGATATATTGTCAAATTGATGGAGATTATGCTATCACATCCATTTAAATTTGATATTGTGTCTGTATAGTTGCCGCTTGTGTTCCATGTGTGGTTACCGCTGGGACTTGTATAAGAATTACATGCAATCGCGCTTATTGAAGAGTAGGAAACCGGACAAACTAAAGATTGAAAGACCGAAATACCTGTTTGATGACCGGCGATCAAATTGCTACCGCTTATTTCAAGGTCATTAATAGTGAGATTGGGCAAATTATTATTTATGGCACTCCATGAGGAGCCGTGGTCTGTGGAGTGAAATACTCCTGCACCACCTGTCCCAACAAATATCTCCTTACCATTAACAGCAATACATACAATTTCCTGTGTTGTAAAGCCTCCACCAATAGATTGCCAGGTGTTTCCGGAATCATTTGAAAAGAAGAGGGAACCATTATAGCCGCCCGCATAGATGTTTCCGCCACTATATTTTAATGAATGGATATTTTGATTTGTCAACCCGGTGATAGGATGAGTCCATGTGGTTCCATGGTTCACCGATTTATAAACTCCGTACCCGGATCCGGGAATACAAACAAATAATCCGAATTCTGTTTGTAACAGATCGCGAGGTTGGTTGCCGGGCAATGGAAGGCCACTATTTACAACTGTCCAGTTTTGTCCGAAATCATTAGACCTGTAAACGCCATCAAAATGGAACCCTGCATAAATGTAGTTGCTGTCTGATTCAAGGCAGTATACTGTGTTTACCACAGGGTTGTTAAATACTGGATTCCAGTTTAAACCATAATTGTTTGAATAGTGGAGTATACCGCTGCCGGGCCCGCCGTAACTGGAACCTGCTATAATATTGTTTCCACTTACTGTAACACTATTAAATGCTTCATTCGCAGTGTTTGAAATGGGACCTGCAGTTGCCCATGAATCTCCATCATTGGAAGACCAATAAATATCATCACTTGAAAAGCTGGTACAATGCAAAATGTTTTGATCGATAACAATATCACTTACGTTACCAGATGGTATGCCTGAAGGTGTTGTCCACTGTGTTGATTCATTCAATTTAGCAAAAAATGAATTTGAGTTAGGAGGGAATGCACAATTCAGAGTAAAAGTATCCATAGAAATGGATGAGCTACTAAATCTACCGGCAGCTACGAGATGACCGTTAAGGTCAAATGAAATGCTTTTACAATTGTCAACTCCTGTTCCGCCTGATGATTTGGCCCACAAAAAATTTCCAGTGTTAGTGTAACCGGCTATTGCAAAATCATAATTTCCTGCTGATGTAATGTTGTAAATTCCTGATCCCGGATCAAAGTCCACTGTTGACTCAAAATCACAGGCTACCATAACTGCTCCACTGTTTATAGGGTCAAGTGCAAGCGCTGTAACTTTTTCATTGCTTGTTCCGCCGATCTTTTTAGCCCAAATATAATTACCGGTATTGCTGAGTTTTAAAATAAAAGCATCTTCATTTCCATTAGAGCTCAAATAAGAAGTACTTGGACCCGGATTAAAATCAACTGTACTTGTAAATAATCCACCAGTGTAAATATTGCCACTGTTATCAACTATTATGGCAGTGCCATTAACATAACCACTTGTATTTCCGATGGATTTTGCCCAAACAAAATTTCCCGATATATCATATTTAGCTATGAACAAATTTGGGTAAGTACCACCTGTATCAACTAAGTTGGCAATACCTGCTCCCGGATCAAAATCAACAATGTCCCAAAAATATCCGGTAGTATAAATGTTTCCTGATACATCAGTATGTAGGGCCTGACAATTATCATTTCCAATACCACCGATACGATTCGCCCAAACAAAGTTTCCGGAGGTATTCAGTTTTGCTATATAAATATCTGTAAATCCTGCTGATGTAAGATTATATGTGTTTATACCCGGATCAAAGTCTGCTGTGCCAGATAAATAGCCTGAAAAAATAACATCACTTGAACCATTAACAGATACAGCATTTATTAATTCACCGTTGGTTGTACCACCAATTTGCCTTGACCACATAAGGTTACCCGATGTGTCCATTTTTGTTATGAAAACATCATTATTTCCAAATGATGTAAAATTTTGAACCCCGGCGCCAGGGTCCAGGTCTGCTATATCCCTGAACCAGCCCCCAACTATTATTGATCCGCTTCCGGAAGGGTCAAAGGTTATAACATTACCACCATCATTACCTGTTCCACCCATTTGTTTGGCCCAGATCAATTCGCCATCTGATGTGTATTTGCAAATGAAGATATCACTGACACCGGCAGGTGTTAATGTTGATGTAGCAGGTCCCGGATCAAAATCTGTAGAGCCTATGAACCCTCCGGTTACATAAACATTTCCTGCTCCATCAACTGTTATGGCATTTGTATAATTGTTAACGCCACCAATACTTTTAGCCCATGACCAGGAGGGAGTTTGTGAATAGCTGTATGTTAAGGCGCATGTTGTCAGTATTGACATAATGAGGAACCGAATCATCATAAAAAATTGCTTGAAATTATTACTGTAAAATTTAAATACATCCGGGATTCTCTAAAACTTAATTCAATTATATATCAGATAATTGATTCCCGTCCAATAAGCAAGAAATTACAAAGATTAAAGTTAGTCTTATGCTTGGTATTTTCCTTGAGATAAGTCCTAAAGTACTAGTTAAATCATAGGTTAATGCCTACCAGATTCAATTTTTGACTAATGAAATATAATGTTGGGTGAAAATACATTCGCTATAGGCTGTATGGGGGATTCCAGCTGTAGCTTGACGCGAATCCGGTGTTGAAAAGGCCAACTTGCTTTTTGCATATTCACCATGCCAATAAATAAATAGCAGTGTTGGGGATGTCCATAGTTTTAAACTAAATAATTTTATTAAAGCTAATACTACCAGCACTCAGGCCGCTACTTGTTGCAATCTATATTAATGAAAGTGCTTTTAAGCAGATTGACTATTGCCACAGAATTATTTCTATTTCTGAAAGGAATATCCTCTGAACTTTTGCGGAAACGATTTAAGGTAAATAAATTTCGAAACCAAAAAATGGGAATGATAAATTCTTTTAGCCGGAATTATAAGACAGAGCTTAAATCTTATTAAGACCCTCATTCCATAAAAATATCTGCAAGCATGTTTGTGCCTCTGGAGCTATAAGTTACCTGTTGCCAGAAGGTTCACTTGCAAGAATGAATAAGGGACAATAAGCAGATCATTGTAAGTGTCTGACACATCAAAGATTTTCACATAAGTTTTAAAGCGGATTTTATTCTTCAATAAAATTTGCTTCCCATGGGCCAATGCCGGTAATTTGAATGATGGTTGAGGAGTCTGCCCAAACTGTGTGAATAGCATTTCTGGCATTTACATAATAATCACCCGGACCAAATTCCTTTGCTTCTTTCTTTGAGGCGTCTCTGCCAAAAGCCACATAGGCCTTACCTTGCAATATAGTAACACGTTCATCTTTTGGATGTGTATGTGGAGGCATAATAAAGTCACCATTCATTTTGAAACGTATTGTAAATAGATCGTTAGCTTTAGGGTCACCTTCAAGAACAGTCATCTCGCAACCTTTTGGTAGGTTTGGAGGACATGGTTTCCATTGAATTTCTTTAGCATGAACGGCATGCTGAACTTTTCCTTCCGGAAATTTCATTTCCCCAACCTGTGCAAATATTTGAGTGCTTCCAATAATTAATAAGCTAAGAATAAAACCGGGAACTTTTAATTTATAATTCATTTTTATGCGCTGTTAATTTATATTAATGAATACAATTATAATACTTTATTAGGTTTTAGCAAAAAAAGCAATTTTGGCAAATGATAATTTGTCTTACAGAGCAAGCTGCACCAGTAACAATTACGTACAGATATTAGAATCTGATCTTGTATCAAGTATGCACTGTTTCAAAATGAATGATTGACCTTTTTAGATCCAGATTGCTTTATAATATAAATTGTCATTTCTTGTTATGTAGCTATAGATTTCTATTTACAACAGCAATAGCCATTCCATCGTATTCTTTTATCCCAACAGTTGGAATTATTGTAGCTGTTACGTATTGGTTTTCGCTTAGCATTTTATTAAAGCGCTGAACGCCTTGAACTTTTTCGTCTTGGGTATCATTTTCAAGGATCTTACCCGATCTTATCACATTATCGCAAATTATTATTGTTCCGGGTCTTGAAAGTTTTAAGGCATATGTAAAATATTCGGTGTATGGTGGTTTGTCAGCATCGATGAAAATCAAATCGAAAGGTTCTTTATTTTCTGAAATGATCTGTGGTAAAATATCCAATGCTTTTCCAATTCTCAGCTCCACCTTTGATTTTAGTCCGGCATTTTCAATATTTTTATTAGCAAGGTCTCCATGGTGTTTGTCTGCCTCGATAGTTATTATTTTACCATTATCTGGTAGTGACCTGGCCATCCATATTGTGCTGTAGCCTCCTAAAGCCCCGATTTCTAATACCTTTTTGGCATTACAAGCCATCATCATTACTTGTAAAAATTTACCTTGATTGGATGATATGCTATGCTGAGGAATATTTTCGGAATCAAGTGACTTTATTGTATCTGTTAACACCTTGTCTTCCTTGGCGAACAAATTTCTGATGTAGTTATCAACTTTTGAGAATAATTCTTGTTCCAATTTGGATTAATATTAATAATGTAAAATCATTTTAGTTATTCATTAAACGAATTTATTTAAAACATTCTCCAAACCACGCATTTAGTTCAGAGTGAATCGGATCTTTACCAACTTTTTCATTAATTCTTGAAACTATGTCCGACTCTATAGTATGAAGTAGCTCAGGACCTTCTTTCATTATCTCCTTGATAATAGAATTACCTTCCACAAAGCCAACTGCTGCATCCATGGCTCTGGGGCATTCTCCATTTAAAGTTAATTTTTCAACTGTACCGTTTTCAAAGCCCGCTATTTTTGTATAAGATATTAGCTCATCAGGATCATTCATTGATGAATAAGCTTTTCCAAAATAGGGTGGAGGTGCAACTTTCAAATGTTTCAAGATTGTTTGCTGGCTGATATGGAGTGTTATATTATTTTCCTGCTTATCCCAAGTAACAAATAAAAATTGACCACCTGGCTTTAGCACCCGCCATGCTTCATTGAACCCCTTTTGCTTATCGGGTAGAAACATAAAGCTGAACTGACAAATTACCAGATCAAAACTGTTTTCAGGAAATGGTAATTTCTGTGCATCTGCCTCCACAAATTCTACATTTAAAGCATTTACTTTCTTTCGTGCGATGTTGAGCATGTTGGGATTTATATCTACTCCAATAATTTTCGTCGTTGTTTTTATGTTATTAACAAGGTGATTAGTTAATCTTCCTGATCCAACACCTATTTCCAATACATGATGTGGGTTGCCTTTTATTCTGGTTATTACATATTTTGAATAAGGTTCATAGAGGTATGGGCCTAAATATTTTTCATATACTTCAGGAATTGTTTTGTCGAATGAAAAATTATTGTCTTTCAATTTAGTTGATATTAAAAGTTATTGATGAAAATGGCCTGCCGATTCAAACAGAGTGACGTAAGAATTGGGCTTGTTTAAAGCTAGATAAAGTTTTGATAAGAACAAAAAGCTTAGCCTGCTTACTCAAGTATGAAGTATATTCTGGTATTCAAAGTCGACCTGCATATTTAACTGCTTGTAATTACAGCTTGGTTTTACTAACCTTTTATTTAATATGTGGATTAGAAAGGTGGTTATCTATTTTGTTACAAATAATTCTTATCAAAAGGGAATTGTGCTAGGATAGTTGCCACTAATAATAAATAAGGTGAGCCATAATATTGATCACCGGCATGAATTACCGATACTTAAGGGCAAGTGATACTATTGGTCATTAAGTTACCTGAATTGTCAACAGTAATTCTCCAGCATTGTCCATTTGGTGATGTCATGATCACACCTTTTGCTATATCTTCGATATATACATCACCACCTTTTATTTGAAGTTTTGAATTTATAGGGATTGTAGCAGTGTTTGTCTGGCCAATCCCAACATTTCCGCTTGCCAGTTCAATTGTCATCAGATCAGTACTGTTTGGCCAGAAGCCATTAGCGAATACAAATTTATTTGTGTTATAGAGTCGGAATTCACCTTCGGAATGTTGATTGGTAGAGGCTTTATAGGTTCTGAATTTATGTGCAACCGAACTGCTCAAATTTCCCGCATTTAATAATATTGCAGCCCCTGTGTTATTAATTGGCATTATCTCAACTGTTGATGATGGAATTGATGTGCCAATACCAATATTACCATCGTTATAAAATGCATCGTTTCCATTTTTGCTCCATATCAGATTACCCGCGGTCTTGGCATGTAACGCATATGGCACACTTATTAATTGGCTGGTTCCCAAAATGGAATAGGATGTTCCGCCAGTCGGATCCGTTTCGGTTTTTAAAAAATAAGGGCCGTTAGACCAATCAATCCCGTTAAAAATGCCGGTAACAACTGTTCCGCTCCCTATTTCCAAAGTTGCCAAACCATTAATATTAGTAGTTGCCATATGTGTTTCTACATAAACCGCAGGGCCGGTAACAGATGCCTGAAGTATACTTAATCTTATGCCTACGGATTGATTGGCTATCAACATATTATTTAAATCCCTGACTACTGCTTGGTAACTCATTTTATCCGGAGCTTGAGCCAAAGACTCAAATGATAGAATTAATAATGCGAATATGGTATATAGGAATTTCATGGTTATTTAGTTTTTTATTATTCTGAATGATTTTATCAGTTTATTTTTTCCCATTACACGCAATATGTAAATGCTTGAAGCACGATCTTGCATGTCAATGGAAATACTTGGTTTATTTATTTTATCATGATCGAGTAGTTTTCCTTTCGAATCATATAGTTGAAAAGTCAAATCATTATTAGCGTAATTAATGGTATTAAGCCATAATACATCAGCTGTTGGGTTGGGATTGATCTCAAGATCCAATGTTATTTCTGAGACCTCATTTCCAATTGATGTAGAAATTTCATAAGGTTGCTGGACACCTTGTGCGATTGAGACCATTGATCCGGTGTTTGTGGTGTAAGTAACCTGACCAACAGTGAAGCTGGATGTACCACCTGATCCAGTAGCATCACCTCCAGCTGCAGACGTAGCTTGTTGGGCGTAAGATCCGCTAATACTGAAAAAAACGACAGCTTTACATATTGATAATTTCAGTCGTATCATGGATATTCTATTAAAACCATTAGCTCTTTCCTGCTACTGGTTGTTTCAAAGGAAAGGTGAATTTTGCTCAAATGTCCTTATTGCAGACTAAAAAAGTATGAGGTGAAATTTACATAAAGCTAAGATAAAGTTTAATCTGGTGCAAAACAAGTACAACTGTCTGAAAACAAGATTGTAATTCAAAATCAAAAAGCAATGACCTTTAATCTGATTGGTTTTACCACAAAAATTAATATGTGATTTTTACAACTACCCGGATTTTAAAAGATGTGGTTGCTTGATAGTAATTTAATAGTTGATGTAAATATCGCCTTCCTTATAAAGTAATCTGCGCTCCAAGCACTATACCATGACTAAAGGCATCTCTATCACTATGAGTCACACCCGGTGGGAATGGATCAAAAGGGTCACTTCCGCTAATAAAGTTTAATGGAGCGTATCCATTTGTTTTAAAAAGTTCAATGAACAGTTTGGAAGAATTATTTAGCATACCTGAGAATCCTGCAATGATCTGGTTTTGTCGTTCCCAAGGTGCGCCATTGGGTCCTGCTTTAAAATTTGAAAACTCGCCTGAAATGGCATAACGTACTTTTCCTTTCAGATTGAACTCGTATTTAACTCCTGCATCAAGAGAAGATACTTTTGAAGCAGCAAATTCATTTAATGGGGAGTTCGGATTATATGTTCCCGGCCAAACCTCCATAGTTTTAGCAAAACCACCCTTCAATGTAATCCGATTGTTGATGACTAATTTGCCATAATATGTATATGCAGGATTGTTATCATGACAAGGCTGGAAATGTGTTATTGGGAAATCTTGACAGTATGCACTTCCATGCAGATACGAACCACCAATCATAAGTCTTACGCTTGCCCCTAATTTCAGAGTATAGTTCAGGTCAGCTGTATAGTTATTGAGTTGAGAGGGCACATTGGTCGAGTCGCCTACAGATGTGTTCATCGCCCTGAACTGAGCACCTCCCTGAACAGCCATAAAGGTTGCATGTATGTTCCATTTCTTGAATCCTACCTGTGCGCCATAGCCTAGTCCTCCGAAAGCATGCCACATCGTTGAGTTACTGAACGGGTTCACCGACCCCGTTTGACCAAAAGGTGCATCCATTTTTCCGATTGCTCCGTATATTGGAAACTTATTCAGATTTCCAACAACAACAAAACCTTTACTTAGCTGAACTTGATTTCTTTCCAATGAAGTTATTGTACCTGATCCGAAACTTTGTTCAGGGTTATAAAGCATTTCTGCATAAACAGCCAGCCAGTTGTTTACAGCCCCTGCCAGTGAAAATTGAAAGGAATGAATCACTGCCTCACTCACTTCTTTTCCTATTTCGTTATTCGCGGTTGGGTGCCGCATCAGATAGGCAAATTTTGAATCGATATTGGATCGTTGATAATCAGCGATTGCAATTAGTGATGCACCCACAATCAAACTTTTTGGTGGTAGGTTGCCTGCCTTCCGTTCTTCAATTAGTATGTTGACTTTACGCAGATCCTGATTAGGGTCAACCATTTTATATGTGAATGGTGAATTAATATCAACCATCCCGGTTGATATCACCTTAGCAGTATCCTGACCAAAAGCAGATGTGTTCAACAGAAATAGAATCAACGCTAGGTTCTTCAATCTTTTTTAGTTTTAATTCTTGTTCAGGACTCAGTCGGTTGAGTTATAATTGAAGTTATACAGGCGAATTATGGTAAAATGTTAGAAGTAGATCATTGGTTAAAAACGCAATAATATTGAGTGTAATTGGGCAACAAGCTGGTAAAATAGACTTGCTATGGCATTTCAGACCACCATTTTTTGAATCTGAGTTCAATTCCTGATAAATCAACTTATCCCATTTATACAACTACTTGAACGGATAATTTAGATTCCAGGTTTCAAGTTGGATGAAATATTGGTATCGGCAGTACCTCAACTGGTATTAATCCATGATTGATATTTTAACACAGATGTTATAAAATTCTGATACTAAGTTCAATGATCTTTTGAACTTAGTATCAGCAGGTGGATCTTAAATTCTTGAATTTTGGTAAATTGAAAGGTCTCTTCGTCTATAAATATAATTTTTCAAGCCAGTTGAAAATGCTGCCTCAGTAAGTCAGATGTTTGACGCTGTCAATTCTATTGGTAAAACATAAAAAAGAGAACATGATCGTTTCATAGGATTGACAAGTTGATGTCAACAATCATATAAGATTAGCCTCTAGTTACTTCAAGTGGTTTAATTTTCATATACATGAAAATTATTTCTCAAAAATATATCTCAGTAACGAGTTTAATTATATAAATCGACTACTCATTTTATAAAATCATCAAATGAATCAATCCTTGATGCAACGAACGGAATATCCGGCTTCTACTCCGCCGCTGTATTTATCTATTTTTTCATTAAGGTGGCTCAAGTAGCGGTACCATGCATTTCCAATACCATCATCAGTTGAGCTCCAATAGATTCCGTTTTCTCCAATACCTCCATAAGGTCCGTTGGGGGCACGACTGCCACCTGGAAGACCTGAAAATCCGCTGCTGTTGGTTGCTCCCGTATTTGGACTACTCCAGTGCGCAGTACCCGATTCTTTCATTTTTCCTCCGGCTACATATAGTCCTCCAAGGTAGTTTACAAGATCCGACCACTCTGCGTCCGACGGCACATGCCAACCTGCGGGGGCAATACCACGGCTATCGTTTATTGCTAACCAATTGTAAAGCCTGCCGTAAATATTTACATTATTTGAATCGTGATTATAATTACTGTAAGCGCCAATTGAAGGATAACTCCATGCGTTGTCATCTATTATGTTTGATATTGTGTCGCCATTTCGGTAATGGGTAACTTTTAAATTTTCAACGAGCCATACCTGAGTACCAATAGTAATAGTATGATAAACATTACCATCATAGTCGGTTACAGTTGTTGAAAGTGTTGGACTCGGGGTGTCGTTTTTCTTATCTTTCTTGCAACTGATTGTGGATATAAATACTAGGCCCAAAATAATAATAGGGTAGATCAGATCTTTGGAATGTTTTCTCATTTTTTTAGAATTGACAAGTGAGTACACAATTATTTATCATCACAGAATATTGCTGTGCATTTAATATCAACACTGTTCACCATTTTCCTCAGAGTGAATTTGGTCAATGTTAACTTGAAGATAAGAGAAAGTATGAAGATGAACAAAAAATTGGGTCTGAATACCTAATTATAGTGAAGGAACAATCTGATAGTGTTAACCACCCATTATTGAAAGATCTGGCTCTATGATCACTACTTTATACTGAATACGTTAAGGTTAGAGCTTTTAAGCAGCTTCTCTATTTCCGTAGTATTTTATCCATAGACTTACCTTTAGCTAACTCATCAATCAGTTTATCTAAGTACCGTATTTTCTGCATCAAACTATCTTCAATGTCTTCAACACGGTAACCGCAAATAACACCTTTGATCATTGAAGCGTTGGGATTAAATTTCGGGGCCTTATCAAAGAATGTTTCAAAATCAATTTTTGTTTCAAGAACTTTTTTCAACTTTTTCTCGTCATAACCCGTAAGCCAAAATATTATTTCATGTACCTCTTCTTTAGTTCGTCCTTTTTTCTCAGATTTTGTGATATAGTGAGGATAAACACCTGCAAACGACATTTTATATACTCTGGTATGATCCATATTTAAGAAAGTTTCATTATTGAAGATAAGGTTTGTAAATTAATATATCTAAATCAGAAGCGTTGCCGTAATGGTCTTGTTCAGCTCAATATTTTCTTTCTGTCTTATATCTTTTTTAAGTGGCAGTATATAAGTATCCACTTTTGTATCAAACCATATAGCAGTCTTCCATTCTGTATCTCCAATTTTTGCTATTACTTTCAAGCGTCCCCAGCCTTCTTCTTCGTGTTTTAAAGATTTTCTGATCTCACGGGAAATATTTTTTGGAAGCGAAATAAAGGTCCAGCTATCTGAACCCGAATATTTCCAGGGAGCAGCCCTAAACTGATATTTAATGGATGTTAATGCCACTTTTATGCAAGTATATTTAAGTTGAATATAACGATCATGTTGTATTGAATGTTAAGGAATGAGTTGAAACAACTTCACTTTGGTTCTATCTTTAGGCATTCTACAAAAATGTCAACACATTTATTTATTATCTAATATCAACTGAAGTGCTTTATCTGCAAAACGTTTACCCATAATTCTATATCCTTCTGCTGACATGTGTAAATCATTTATTATTTCTTTTCCGTTCCACTTATCGTTTAGATCATCTGTATCTATCCACCCAAAACGAGGATTAGATTCAGCTACTTTTACCTGAACATCTCGTATCAAAGTCCAATGTGGGTATTTTTCATTTAACATATCGAAATCATTCAATCTGCCTATTATGAAGTTTATGTCAGTGCGACCTAAGTCATTACTTATTTGGTCATAAAGCCCTATCAAAGCAGCTTCATATACTTCTCCATTTTTTTCGCCAGCATCACGTTCTCCCTGCATCCAAATAAAAGTTACGGTTGCAATATTTTCATTTTTAATTGCCTCCTGAACTTTAACCATTAAGGTGTCATATAGATCTGGCTGAGCCACAGGATATTCACCTTCTAATGGTTTCCAGTATCGGTACCAGCGTCTTATAGGCTGTCCTCCCTCTGCATATTTAATTAGAATAACATTTTCTTGGCCTAATTTTTCATTAATTAAAGGAGTTAATGACTCATGAGGCTGTAAACCTGCCATGTTAGATTGTCCTGAAAGGATAAACAAATGTTTTCCTTCCCGCTTTGTAGTGAAGGACGAAACTATGATTATTAATAAGCTGACTAATAAAGTTATATTTACTTTCATTGCTTAATCTTTGAATCTGATTCAGGTCATAGTTTAAATCAAGGCATATTTGTCATTTGCAAGGTATTCAATAAAAACAAAAAGCGGCTCAAGTTTGCACCTAAACCGCTATTGCTAATACACCTTGTTGTAGTGAGTTATTTATTTTCTCGGCTCCGTTTTATTGAACATATATCGGGCAATTTTCCATTCTTCATTCACTTTTTCAAATACGAACAGTTCTCGGTTTGCCTCAGGAATGGTATCTCCTGTTGCCTGTATCAGTGTAGTTCCTTTGGAACTGGTTACAGCAAATCCCATGTCTCCTTCAACCTGGATTTCCTCAATATAGAATTCGATGTTCAACTGAATTTGAGAAAACACATACTCATATGATTTCAAAATTGCTTCCGAACCGATACCTGAAGGAGCTTCAGTTGGCATGAAAATCCCATCTTTTGTATATAGTGATTGAGCCAATTTTGCATCTGATGTGTTCAAAGACTGCTGATATTGGCTTAATAAATTTTCAATTTTCTCTTTTTCTGCTTTATCCATGATTTCTGTCCTTTCTGATGAACTATTTAAGGAATCTTGATTATTATTATTGTTGCATGAAGTCAACATAAGAATGACTATTGCTGCTAATGCTATTTTTTTCATTTTAATGGTTGTTTTGTTTTATCCACTCATTAAGTTCATTATATTCTCCGGTAGCGATCTCTTTAGCCAGTTGTATCCGGGGCTCAGCATTTGATCCCATGTAGGTGTGTGCTTCAAAATAGGCCAGCATTTGGGCTATCTCTCCGGCTCCTTCAAAGAATGTTGAAAATACTTCTCCGGGAACTTGCGTGAAACTATAATCTTTTCCATTAGACTTATAAGCAGCAATAACATCATCAAAACTATACAGCCCTGTTGCCAACGAAAGGTAACTTCCTTTTCCTGCCTTTTCGGGATTTAAGAAGGCGCCGGCAACTACTTTCCCTAAGTCGTTAATATCCGACATGTAGATCACCCTTTTTGCTGGGTCAATAGGCAAGGTCCAGCCAATAGAACCATCTTGTTGTTGCTGAGCTGCTAATGCTCCTGTAAGATTTTGAAAATAAAATGGTGGCTGTACAAATGTATAGAGTGGGAATCCTGCATTTTTAACTAATTCGTCAACCTTTGCTTTTCCTGTGAAATGAGGAACATCAAAATTCCCGCCACTTATTTCTTCAACGTTTGGTAACGTTGACCAAATGAAGTGATCTGCATTAGCCTTTTTCGCAGCTTCAACGGCAGTTCTTCCTTGTGCCAATTCATCTGCTCCTTCCCAGAAGTTAGTTACCACAAAAACACCGTAAGCATTTTTGAAAGCCTTCGCTAATGATTCAAGGTCTGTCAGATCTCCTTGTACAACTTCATCGGCTGTACCTTGATATTTTTCGGGGTTTCTGGTTATGGCTCTTACTTTGAACGTGCCATCCTTTTTAAGCGCATTTACTACACCTTTGCCTTGTGAACCAGTTGCTCCAACAACAGCAATTATTTTCTTTTCCATGTTTAAATATTTTTTAAGATTAACAACAGTGCAAAGATGGGAGGGTTAACCATCATTAACCTATAAGGTAGTATAAGAAAGAACCTTAATGTATATTAAGATTTTGCGATCTTTTTACGGATGGTGCTCAGGAATTCGGGGGTTACGCCTAAATAAGAGGCTATCTGAACATTTGAAATGCGATTGAAGAAGTGAGGATAGCGTTCAACAAAATCAAGGTACCGTTCTTCAGCAGTAGAACTTATGTTTTGTAGAATTCTATTCTGAAGGCTTACTATTGCATTCTCTGAAAGTACCCTGAAGATCCTGTTGAATTTGGGATAATCTTCAAACATTTTCAGATGGTCTTCTTTTTTTGCCTGGAGAACAACAGAATTCTCAATGGCTTCAATGTATAGCTTACTGGGTTTTCCTGAATGAAAACTCCCTATGTCGCCGATCCACCAATTCTCTATTGCAAATTGAAGGTTATGCTCTTTTCCATTTGGATCTACCATGTACATTTTAAAGCACCCTTCAACAACAAACGTGTTATGCTTACAAACATCACCTGCCTGGAGAATAAATTGCCTTCGTTTAACATTGCGTTCTTTGAAAACTTGTTCCACAACAGACTTTTCCTCCTCTGTTAAGGGAAGAAAATTTTCAAAATAATCTATTAATGGCTTTGTGCTCATTTTTCAAATGTTGTTATGAATATCTAGCTGAGGTGTTGTTTATTCTATTCATTTAAGCCTGTGAAACATCCTATACTATGATAACACATTTTCACTCAGGTGCTTGCTAGCTTATAGGGAAACTTCTTTTCAAACTTTTTAATAATCTGCTGAACCGGATCTTGATTCTTCGAGCCAAATAATCCAGGTGACCAATGGTATTTCATGCTCCAAATAGTTTTCCCTGTTTGGCCATTGATATACTTCAAATTATATTTTATTTTGCTTATTTTACTTGTTACCGTATAGTAATGAGCTTCTTTAGCACCAACCAATTCCTTCGTATTAGAATTATTGTTTTCCCACAAGTGGTCCCATAGCCTCTTGCTCTCCTCAGCAGTCATTGTAGTATCATAACTTATATGTATATCCAGATATAAAAGCTGGTCAGTACCTGCAGCATTAGCATACAGCCGATATTGTCTTTTACTTGAACTTATAAACCTAGATTTATCCCAATAATTTAAATTTGAATATAACGAATCAAACAAACTATTTACTGACTCATAGTTTACCTCAACATACCTTGGCAGGTAGGTATTTTCATTAATTAGAATACGGGACGCTATCGCTTCTTCAGCTCCACTTAACTTATTTGCCTCATGAGGCTTAAATGTAACTGTACGTTTGTTCATCCCGATTGTATTTACATTTTTCATATTGCCTGCGCCACAGCTGCAAATAGAAATTATACCTGAAAAAAGAAAGATTGATGCAAGTAGGTATCTCATAGTAAAATAATATTAATTAAAGATTTATTTTTCTTGTTAGGTCGTTTTGATAAATATGTTGCACCGGCCTTTGGCAGTGGAAGCATAAAGGGCTTGTTTGGTTTCTTGCTGAAGGTAAGAAAAAGGTTGTTGGGTAGCAAAAACGTTAGACCCTGAACTTGATAATGCCGCAGGCAGCTATTGTATACATGTGTTTATGCTTTATGAAAAGCTTGATTGTATTTATATCACCACTTGGTCTGATGAAATATATTCCAGAATTATATCTGGATATATCCAAGTTAATGGCCATACTTGTATT
>JAHEMF010000045.1 GCA_024643795.1 Bacteroidota bacterium
TTGATCCTATAGATATCAGTTCATTAAACACACCCGAACTTTGACCACCTCTCGGATCAGAACGCATCACTGTATCGGCGTTCACAAGCTTATTTACACTTACATTGAGGTTATTCGCAATTGCCCTCAACCTCCATCTGTAGTATGCGAATACTGCGACAGCGCCTGCAGCCAAACACACCAGATATACCATTAATTGAGTCATAATAATTAGTTATGCTCTCAAATTTATTAAGCAGGCGGTACTAATTACTCACCATTGTATGAATGGTGAAATTGAATGTATAAATGGAAAATGCCGAAATATGCTACTGCTAACCCTAATAGCGCATATAACTATCTGTGATTCATTTTATTATATCAGATTCCGCTCAGCAGTTTGAGTAGTTCATCCTTTTTGGATCGGGAAACAGGGACATTGGTGTTATCATCCAAGATCAGGTATCCACCATCGCTCCTGATAAATTTTGATACATGATCAAGGTTTATAAGATATGAGTTATGCACTCGATAAAAAGAGGTACCGTGTACCGTCTCTTCAAAATTACCAATAGGCTTGCTTACAAGGATCTCCTCACCTCCTGTCAGAAACACAGTTGTATAATTGCCGTCGGATTTGAAGTAGATAACATTTTCCAGTTCAACCAACTGCACACCTTCTTTGATGACCAGTGCGATCTTCTTTAGCGGCCTGGCAGGCTCCCTCATTGTTTGAGCAAGCAGGTTTACCTGCGCACGATCAGTATTTTGTTTTTCATTCTCTTTCAGTCTTTCAATGGCATTGGTTAATTCCGCCACCTTAACAGGCTTTAAAAGAAAATCGAGAGCACTGAAACGGATGGCCTGAACAGCATACTTGTCCATTGATGTTGTTATGATCAGATGAAAATCCAATTGCGGTAATAACTCCAGCATTTCAAAGCCGGTCATTCCGGGCATCACTACATCAAGAAATATAAGTTGGGGCTTGTGTTTGAGTATTACAGCTAGTCCTTCGGCGCCTGAATTGGCTGTCGCCAATACTTCCAGCGGATACTTATGTTTTTTTATAAGGTAGATGAGATCTTCAACACACTCCGGATCATCATCAATTATTACTGCACCTATCATACATGTTTGTTACCTCACCAAAAATAATAATTCCAGTCATGTGAAATAATGGTTTGGTCAATTAATATGAAACGCATCATTTCACTTGGCAAAGATCTGTATCAGTTTCAGTCTTCTGAATTCGAAAATTGCGTTCAGCTTTCGTTTCACATAAAAACTGTTGGCTATCCTACCCAGTATTCCAAGTGGTAAAACATAATGGACCACATCTCTCATTCTCACTCCTCCTTCTATAGCTTCTAAAAAGTGTTTATGATGCCACATGCTATATGGTCCGAAACGTTGTTCATCCACGAAATAATGAGGTTCATTTACATGAGTTATCTCGGTTACCCAATGCATTGATATCCCAAATACAGGTGTAACCTTATACCATATGATTTGTCCGGCATACATTTTTTCTTCACCAAGGTCAGTGAGAATATCAAAACCCATATCGGGGGGAGTCATTATCTTCAGATTTTGTGGAGAGGAAAAAAAATCCCAAGCCTCTTCCATGGTTATTGGAAGATCTTGCGATCGCTCAAGCGTGAATACTTTCATGTTATCTTATTGATGACATACCTCCATCGGCATGTAAAATTTGACCGGTGATGAATTTTGATGATGGCGAAAGTAAATAAACTGCCAATGAAGCTATATCATTTGCATCACCTATCGATTTAAGCGGATGCCGGTCTGTTGCCAACTTTAATTTTGATTCACTGCTGATGAGATTTTCCGCCAATGAAGTATTGGTAAGCGAGGGCGCTATCACATTCACACGGATCTTAGGTGCCAGTTCAGCGGCAAGTGAGCGACCCAGACCTTCAACAGCACCCTTGGCAGCAGCAATGGATGCATGGAATGGCATGCCCGTACCAACAGCTACCGTTGAGAATAAGACCACCGATGCACCCTGATTCATCTTCCCTGTATAGTGCCTTAAAACCTTTACGGCTCCGAGTAAATTTACATGCAAGTCTTTCAAATAATCCTCATCCTTCAAAGCTCGGAATGGCTTAAGATTAATAGTGCCAGGACAGTACACCAATCCATCCAGGTCACTTATTTCAGGCATTACAGGAGATTCATCAAGTACATCGAGCTGAAAAAAGGGATGTGAAGCCCCTTTGGCCGTATTCCGTCCAGTAATACTAACCACATTGCCATTGGCTACGAGTTGATCGGCAATACAACTGCCAATTCCTGAGGTTCCACCTATGATCAGGTAATTCTTTTTCATGAGTATGGGGGAACAACCTTCAGTGTTATATTGTTTCGAATCATGAGTTCTGTTGGTTTTTCAGGTCAGATTAGTTGATAAATCTATTTTTGTTTAGTTTCGGAGCTAACCTAAAATCCTGATACTATGAAACAATTATTGTATGCAGTTACATTTGGCGCAGCTTTGTCATTTGCATCCTGCTCTCAACCACAAGCCGAAGCACCAGAGGAAACTCCTGCTGTAGAACAGGAGCCAATTACAGGAACAGATGTGACACAAAAGGTAATCGAACACCACCTGGCTTCTTTTGGAGCGAATGATATTGAGGCTCTGGTATCTGATTACACAGATGAATCTGTGATCATAACTCCCGATACGATTTTTAAAGGAATAGATGGCGCACGCGCTTTTTTTGAAATGGCACTTCCACTTTTCCCGGCAAATGAAACCAGTTTAGCCATGGACAAAATGGTATTTGAAAATAATATGGGTTATATTCTGTGGCATGCCACTACCCCTTCATTAGACGTTTCGTTTGGCACAGATACATTTATAGTTGAAGATGAGAAGATCGTGAGTCAGACCTTTGCCGGTGTTATGAAACCTGTTGAAGCAACAAATTAGAATTTTTAGAAATTCTCTGAGGCCGGGGCACTGCTCCGGCCTTTTTATTGCCTCTCAATTTAAATATCATAGCAAACAATACACCCAAAGGGGTTGTTTTAACCCTATCATTAATTTTGAACTTACTTATCTTTGCATAATGGATATTTGGGCAGGACTTGCGATAACATTCGGCACATTCATGGCCATGGAAGCAGTTACCTGGTGTACTCATAAATTTGTGATGCACGGGTTTTTATGGTATTTGCACCGCGACCACCATCAGGGAAATGAAGGTTTCTTTGAAAAGAATGATGCGTTCTTCCTCATTTTTGCCATTCCTTCGTTTCTGTTGATACTTTTTGGAACTCTAAACGGATATGATTTTAAACTTTTTATCGGCATTGGTATTGCCCTGTACGGTCTTGCCTATTTTTTGGTGCATGATGTTTTTATTCACCAGCGGTTCAAATTTTTCCGCAATGCCAATGGCTCATATTTTAAAGGATTGAGACGAGCACATAAGATGCATCACAAACACCTTAACAAGGAGCATGGCGAATGTTTTGGGATGTTATTCGTTCCTTTCAGATACTTTCGTGAAAACAGAAATAAGATCCTTTGAACTGGCTGTATCTGGCACTTGATCTGGGTAGCATTGCCGTACCTCTTGCCTTCAGTTTTGATAAGCGGATAGCATTTTACAGGAACTGGAAATACCTCTTTCCAGCCCTTTTTATAATGGCTTTTATATTTCTGGTTTGGGACGCATGGTTCACTGCTGAAGGGATCTGGGAATTCAACTCTAATTACGTATTAGGAATCGATATTGGCAATATGCCTTTTGAAGAATACTTGTTCTTTATTTTTATTCCTTACGCATGTGTATTCACCCATGAAGCACTCAAATTTTACATCCCTGAAACAAAAATAGATCGCCATGGCCGGCCGATAGCAAACTGGCTTATTATTCTTTTTACAGGAATAGCCGTAGTGTATCATGATCGCCTGTATACATTGGTAACCTTTTCATCTCTGGCTGTTGCATTGGCAATTTGCAACTATGTGTTGAAGTTTAAAGGTCTGGGGCGTTTTTTCTTCAGCTATCTGGTAACCGTGATACCTTTTCTGCTGGTCAATGGATTCCTTACAGCCATGCCAGTGCTTATTTATAATAATGATGAAAACTCCGGAATCAGGATAGGAACCATCCCTTTGGAGGATTTTTTCTACTGGATGCTATTATACCTTGGTGGAGTGGTCATATTTGAGCTGCTAAAACACAAACATCAACCGCAAAAACAGGTTTGACCCCATAACCTCACAGTGAGTTTCAACTCTCATGATCAAACGCCCATCAGCAATTGATCACAATAAAAACTTGCGATTCTTTTAAGATTGTGCTACCTTCACTATGCGTTCATAGATAACGCTGCCCTTTACTTTTTTTGTGCTTCATTGTTTAATATCGCCCTCACCACTCCTTTTGAAGCCTTCAAATAATGTAAAGGGTTTTTTTGTTTTTCTCAATTTATTTCACAATCTTTACATATGTAACTGACATACAGCCCATAAGGCTTGAGTCTGACAAACTATCCCCCCATGGTAGCTTTAACAGATTATTCAAAGTATGCTCATAAGAGCATTTTTACCGTTTTGTTCATAGGAGCAGCGGTAGCAGCATTCGGCCTCACATTTCACTTCTATGGTTATTCTGAAATGGTACCCGGCCCGTCACGACAATTCGGATTCTGGGCATTAGCTCCCATAGGAGTGATAGACTGGGTTTATAAACTCTTTACCGGTGCTCGCCTTTTCTGGCAACCGGTACCCATGTTTCTTGTTCTCTGGGGCGCTTATTTCGGTTTATCTTCACTGTTGGCCTATCTTTTCTGGTTTAAAAGACCCAGGTTCCTTTTGTAAGAGAACTTTCTCCCAACGCCGTCTCTTTACTTTTAGCAAACTACTGAATTCTTAACCTTACTTTCCATTGTCTGATGGCATTGGCGATGAGGAATGAACCTACAAATGTGGGCAGCAACCACACTACCCATCCCGGATCAAAGGATACATTGTTCACTAAAAAAGCTGTAGTTGCTGCAATGTATGAACCACCCATTTTCCCAATATGTTGCAACAGGAATTTCTTATTCCGGGGCACCCGGTTTGAAACTTTACGCAACATCATAAGGTCTTGTAATGCATTGATAAATAATACTATCCCAAATATCCCAAGAACAGGAACAAAGAACCTACCCTCCATTATCATTTGAAAAAAAGGGTAACCAATCATAAAAAGCGCAACCAATATCCCCGTAAGGGAGGGTGCCAGCTCATTAAAGCGTAAACTCCACGGCTCCTTCACCCTCCAGTATGCTATGGCCTGTTTACCCGAGTACACTAGGTAGAGAGTGAAAATTCCAATGGCCAGTAAAAAGGGGTTAAATTTAATGATGGTCATTATCAATGCCGTAATACCCGAAGCGTACATTCCCAGGTAATAAACCTTTCCGGCTTGAGTGTGAATCCCTCGTGATTTTTTAACTATCATGGCCGCAAGCCCGCTTGCCAGTCCCGTGAAACCTGCAATTACATGGAGAATCAGAAGTGTTTTGTAGATCATGGTGTGTTTATTTTGATCAAATCTAACTTGTAAAATCACTCATCTGTAAATAAAGGGGTACGGTGTTTACCTAAGGGATAAAAGTCACTTCCTGGGGATGAATACGACCTTTGAGGGATGAAATGCATACCTGTAAAAACCCCTCTTTTCGCTACCTTTGACCTTCCAAAAAATCAACGGCTATGTACCGGACAAACAATTGTGGTGAGCTGAATATCAGCAATGTAGGCAGCAAGGTAACCCTTGCCGGATGGGTTTTGCGCTCCAGAGACCTTGGCGGGATGACTTTCATTGACCTGCGCGACCGGTATGGTATTACTCAGGTGACATTTAACATGGATGAGGAGGCAGCATTATGCCAAAAGGCAATGGAGCTGGGTCGTGAATTTGTTATACGAGTAAGCGGCACCGTAGTAGAACGCTCCAGCAAAAACCCGAAAATGCCAACCGGCGACATAGAGATCAAAGCTTCTGAGCTGGATATCCTGAACCCATCACTGGTACCTCCCTTTACTATTGAAGATTCAACCGATGGCGGCGACGATATAAGGATGAAATACCGCTATCTTGATCTGCGTCGTAATCCGGTAAAGGAAAAGATCATGCTGCGCCATCGCATGGCACAGGAAACGAGAAAGTATCTGGATGGAAATGGTTTTATAGAAGTAGAAACTCCCGTGCTCATCAAATCCACACCCGAAGGTGCACGCGATTTTGTGGTCCCTTCCCGCATGAATCCGGGCGAGTTCTACGCCTTACCTCAATCGCCCCAAACTTTTAAGCAACTGCTGATGGTATCAGGGCTCGACAAATATTTTCAAATAGTGAAATGTTTCCGCGATGAAGATCTGCGTGCCGACCGTCAGCCGGAATTCACACAGATAGACTGTGAGATGAGCTTTGTGGAACGCGAAGATATCCTCAGCACGTTTGAAGGATTGGTAAAACATTTATTCACCACCGTTAAAGGCATTGATATCCCTGTATTGGAACGCATGTCGTATACCGAAGCAATGGAAAAATACGGTAATGATAAACCCGACCTTCGTTTTGGAATGTTGATCAACAACCTGGCGCCAGTTGCAAAAGGTAAAGGATTTAAGGTTTTCGATGATGCTGAATCAATTTTAGCAATAGTAGTACCCGGATCATCAGAATATACGCGCAAAGAGCTAGATGCACTTACAGAATGGGTTAAAAGGCCACAAATAGGAATGACCGGACTGATATATCTGAAATGCAATTCCGACGGATCACTGAAATCATCGGTAGATAAATTCTTCTCTCCCGAAGATCTTGCCGCTTGGAAAGAACTGGTATCAGCAAATGATGGCGACCTGGTTCTGGTATTGGCAGGCAGTAAAAACAAAACTGTTAAAGCTATGTCAGAGCTCCGCCTGGAAATGGGCGACAGGCTTGGGTTACGCAACCCCAATGAATATCGCTGTTGCTGGGTACTCGACTTCCCACTTCTGGAAAAAGATGAAGTAAGTGGACGCTGGCACGCGATGCACCACCCTTTCACTTCTGCTAATCCTGATGATGCGAATTTACTTACCACTGATCCGGGAAAAGTAAGAGCCAATGCATACGATATGGTCATTAACGGTGTTGAAGTAGGTGGTGGATCTATTCGTATTCATGACAAACAATTACAGAAAAAAATGTTTGAATTGTTAGGGTTCAGCGACGACGAAGCACAGGCACAGTTCGGATTTTTAATGAACGCCTTTGAATACGGTGCGCCACCACATGGTGGAATTGCATTTGGGTTCGACAGACTGTGTTCATTATTTGGTGGTACCGAAACCATCCGTGATTTCATTGCCTTCCCAAAAAACAATGCAGGCCGTGATGTAATGATAGACAGCCCATCGCCACTTACAGTTGAGCAGCTGAAAGAATTAAATATAAGTGTCAATAAATAAACATATTATTTCCATATCCCTTTGATACTTGAGTTCGCTGACAGAATGTTGTATATTTGATCATTAATAAATTTGAAACAGTCAACTCATAACATTAACTCATTATCACATTTAAACATTATCCCATCATCATATTATCTAATTAAATAATCAACTCATCCTACCGTGTCCTCTCCCGAAAAGCCTTTAGAAAATAACTCTAACGAAGCGGCTAACTCCAACAACGAAAACGTTTCCTCACCGGAATCATCCCTAAACTCTGAAACCGATAATACAACACCTGTAACAGATGATGTTGAAAAACCGGAACCTGTAGTAGCAGAAGCCCCTGAATCAAAAGCTGATGCCGTTGAACACCCAACAACAACAGAGGATGAAAAAGTGCCAGTGAGTGAATCTTCTTCAGAAGAAGAATTTTCAACCGATGAAGAGATACATAAAGATGATGATGATGAGGTGGCTGTGGAAGACCTGTCTACTCTCAGCAACGAAGAGCTGGTTGCCCTGGCAGAAAAATATGCCGACGATGATAACATTCTAGATCTGCGTCCCGCATTCAATCAGTTGCGCGAACACCTGAAAAGTATTTTCGATAACGAACAGGAAGATTCACTCAACACGTATCTTGAAGATGGAGGAGAGCGTGATGATTATCAGCCAATCCCCAACCCTCTTGTTGATCGCTTTTATCAGGCGTTGAAAAAATTCAACAAGCGCAAGGATGAGTTTGTTAAAAACCGTGAAAAGGAATTACAACAAAATCTGGCAAAGAAAAAAGACATTCTTGATGAGCTTCGTATCAATGCAGAAAAAGAAGAAAATATAGGCAGGGCATTTGAGAAGTTCCGTGAGCTTCAGGAGCGCTGGCGTGCCATAGGACCCGTTCCTTATGCCGAAGTGCGCGACCTTCAGCTGAACTACCATTTTCTGAACGATCTGTTTTACAATCATATTGAGATAAACCGCGAGCTTCAGGAGCTTGATTTCAGAAAAAACCTGGAAGTGAAAGAACGACTTTGTGAAGACGCTGAAAAACTTGTTAAAGAACCTTCCTTCAATAAGGCTTTTTCAAGACTGCAAGAATTGCAGCAGACGTGGAAAGAAACAGGTCCGGTTCCTTTTGAACAAAAAGATAGTATTTGGGAGCGGTTCAATGCCGGTCGTAAAGCATTGATTGAAAAAAGAGATCAGTACCGCGCTGCCAAAGAACAACTAAAGGAAAAAAACCTGGAACTCAAGACAGCACTTTGTGAAAAAGCAGAAGCCATAGAGTCTTCACCCGAATGGAAACATAAACAATGGCAAACAGCCACTGAGGAGCTGATGGCCATTCAAAAAGAGTGGCGTAAAGTTGGTCCTGCACCGGATAATGTGAACGACGAGATCTGGAAACGTTTCAGAGCTGCAGCAGATAAACTTTTCAGCGCAAAAAATAACTTCTACAACACCCGCAAAAAGGAATTTGCAGATAACCTTAAACTTAAGGTCGCATTATGCGAACAAGCAGAGAACCTGATGAATAGCACCGACTGGAAATTCACCACAGCCGAACTCATCAAACTTCAAAAAGAGTGGAAGAAGATAGGTCAGGTAGGAGAAAGACAGTCAGAGAAAATATGGAAACGATTCCGTACCGCTTGTGATACTTATTTCAATAATAAGTCGGAGCATTTTGCTGATATGGATAAGGCAAACGAAGAGAATCTGATCAAGAAAATGGCGATCCTTGAAAAACTTGAAAGCTTTGAACATCCGGCCAACCCGCAGGAAGTGGTGAATGCATTACGCGACTTTCAACAGCAGTGGTCTGACATAGGTTTTGTACCGTTAGCCAAAAAAGAAGAAGTACAGGGTAGATACCGTAAGGCACTCGACGGCCATTATGATAAGCTGAAACTCGATTCAGGTGAAAAACAAAAATTACGATATCAGCAAAAACTTGAGAACATCAGAAGTTCAGATAATCCACGTAAGCTGAACGATGAAAAACGTTTTCTGCAGAATAAGATCAACGAACTTCAGAATGATGTTCAGGTATTGGAGAACAATATCGGATTTTTCGGACACTCTAAAGGTGCTGAAGAAATGAAAGCTGATTTTGAAAAGAAGATCCGCAAATCAAAAGAAGAGATCAGCATGCTGAAAGCCAAACTGAAAATGGTGAAGGATAGTTGATATTAGATATCAGATTTGCGATTGAAGTTTTGCGATTGGTTCTGTTGATCATTCTATTAAATAATTACATAATTGTATAATTATCCCATTACCACATTAGCAAATTAACTACACCGTTAGTATCTCCTTTTCCTTGATGTCAAGGTGCTGATCTATTTTGGTGATGTATGTATTGGTAAGATTTTGCACATTATCCTCTGCATCCTTTGCCAGATCTTCCGGCAGTCCGCCTTTTTGTTCTTTCTTTATGTGTTCGTTAGCATCACGGCGCATATTCCTGATACTCACTTTAGCATGCTCACCTTCTGCACGGGCCTTTTTAACCAATTCTTTACGACGCTCTTCGGTTAAGGGCGGAACATTGATACGCACTACAGTACCATCATTCTGAGGGTTAAATCCGAGATTGGCCGCCTGAACTGCCTTTTCAATGGGTTGTATCATGGCCTTTTCCCAAGGCTGAATTACTATGGTCCTTGGATCCGGAGTATTAACATTGGCAACCTGTGCAAGAGGTGTGTTAACACCGTAGTAGTCAACAAATACCGAGTCAAGCATGGCAGGATTGGCTTTACCTGCCCGTACTTTGGCAAGCTCTACTTCGAGGTGGCCTATGGCTTTTTCCATATGCTCCTTCATGTCATCGATGATCAGTTTTAATTCTGGTGTCATAGCTGTAGTCATTTCTGTTCTTTAACAAAAGTAAAAAATATGCTCTATAGGTGAACCAGCGTACCCAAAGGCTCTCCCTTGATGATCTTTCGCAGATTCCCTTCTTTATTCATATCAAAGACTATTATCGGAAGTTTATTCTCATAACATAATGTGAAAGCGGTCATGTCCATTACTTTCAGGTCACGTTCAAACACTTCGTTGAAAGAGATCTTATCAAACCTTTTGGCATTCTTATCCTTTTCTGGATCTGCTGTATAAATGCCATCAACACGGGTTCCTTTCAGTATCACATCTGCTTCTATCTCAACTGCTCGTAATGAAGCTGCGGTGTCTGTTGTAAAATATGGGTTTCCGGTACCTGCACCAAAGATCACCACTCGCGACTTTTCCAGATGGCGCACTGCTCTGCGGCGGATGAATGGTTCACAGATTGCTTCCATCTTGATGGCCGACTGCAACCGGGTAAATACACCCAGGTCTTCCAGCGCCGATTGCAAAGCCATGGAGTTGATAACGGTGGCCAGCATTCCCATATAATCTCCCTGCACCCTGTCCATGCCGCCTTCTGCAGCCTGCAAACCCCTGAAAATATTGCCCCCACCTATTACTACTGCAACTTGTACATCATGTTCAACCAGCGACTTGATATCACGCGCATACTGGGTTAAAACTTTATTATCGATCCCAAACTGTTTCTCACCCATTAGTGACTCCCCACTGAGTTTGAGGAGGATGCGTTTGTATTTCATAAAAGTCCGCTAAGTTTGAATGTTAAGTGCAGGAATCCTGCGAAGCCCGACAAAAATATGAAAATGCATGGATTCCCCTCGCTAAAGGGGTGAAAAGTCACAAATTCCGGCTCTGCAAAAAATTATGTTCATCCCCGTAAAGGGAAAAAGTCTATACCTATCCGGGTATCGCATCCACCACATTCCTGAAAATATCTTCCAGGGTCTCGGCCTTGCGGATGAGCATATCCTTACTATCAAGGATCAGTACTTCGGCAGGGCGGGGTCTGCTGTTGTAATTGTTGCTCATTGAAAAACCATAAGCACCTGCATTGCGGATGGCCAGAATATCACCTTCCCGAACCTCATTCAACTTGCGATCCCATCCAAATGTATCGGTCTCACATATATATCCTACCACTGTGTATATACGAGGATAACCTTCCGGATTACTAACATTGATGATATGATGATAAGCATCATAAAACATCGGACGTATCAAATGATTCTGACCCGAGTCTACTCCTGCAAAAACAGTAGCTGTTGTTTGCTTTACAACATTAACTTTAGTTAAAAGGGTTCCGGCTTCACTTACCAGAAACTTACCTGGCTCAAACCATATTTCCAACTTTCTGCCATACTCTTCACAAAAAGTGTCGAATCGCTCACTCAGTGTCTTGCCCAGTTCAGCAACATCTGTTGTTACATCACCTTCACGGTATGCTACTTTAAATCCGCTTCCAAAATCAATAAAGTCTAGGTCTTTAAAACCTAATGCCGCTTCAAACAATATCTCGGCACCGCGTACAAAAACACTTGCATCTAATATATCCGATCCGGTATGCATGTGCAGTCCGTTAACACGGATCTTTTCCGATTCTATAACCCTCAATACATGACGCAGTTGGTGAATGGAAATGCCGAACTTGGAATCTATATGTCCCGTTTGTATGTGTGCGGTTCCTCCTGCAACAATATGAGGGTTAATGCGGATACAGCATGGAACACTGTTACCATAGGTATGTCCGAAACGCTCTAACATAGCAATGTTGTCAATGTTCAGGTGAACACCTAATTCAACACCACGTTGCAACTCTTCAAACGACACGCTGTTCGGTGTAAACAAGATCTCTTCCGGACTGAATCCTGCTTGCAATCCCAATTCCACTTCTTGAATAGATACAGCATCCAGTCCCGCTCCTGCTTTACGAAGAAGCTTTAGAATATTAGGATTATTAAGTGCCTTAAGCGCATACTTGATCCTTACGTGTTCACCCGGAAAGGCATTCTTCAGGACATCAAGCTGACTCAGGATCTTATTCCCATCATAAACATAAACCGGCGCACCGTATCGGTTAACAATATCGAGTACCGAAACTCCATTGATAGTATATTCGTTGTTTGTTAGTTCCATAAAAATGGCTGTTGATTGTTGATCCGCCTTTGCGGAATGATTGTAATTAATTATCCGACTTAACTGCTGTTCACACTTCGCACCGCACACTTCGTACCCCGTACATCGTACTTCCAACTTCGTACCCCGCACCTGGTACCTCACACTTCGCACCTCACACTTCGTACCTCACACTTCGCACCTCGTACCTCGCACCTCGTACTTTCTCTATCCGCCTTGACGGACGAACTTCGTACTTCGTTTCCGCTTTAGCGGACGAACCTCGCACTCCACATCCAACTTCCTTCCATAAAAAAACCGCCACTTGGGCGGTTCATTATCTATCTGTAGTTAAACTCAGCCCATTTGTATTCTGCGGAATACCTTCACTGTAAGACCTTTCTCAACCTTTTCAAGGTAGGTTCTTACATCCATCTTATCTTCTTTAATGTACTGCTGGTTCAACAATGTATTCTCTTTATAGAATTTGTTCAACTTACCCATAGCTATCTTCTCAAGCATCTCTTCGGGCTTACCTTCTGCACGGGCTTGCTCTTTACCTATCTCAACTTCTCTTTCAAGAGTAGTGGCATCCACATCATCCTTATCAAGAGCAACCGGGTTCATGGCAGCAACCTGCATAGCCACATCCTTACCGGCATCGCCACCATTGACTGATGACATTCCCACCATAGACACGATCTTGTTACCCGGGTGAATGTAAACTACAACCTTTGGAGCTTCAATGATCTCAAGAGCAGTAATATCAATCTTTTCACCGATCTTAGTGATGATATCAAATAACTTATCGTTAACGGTTACACCGTCCATTGGAAGAGCTTTAAGCTCATCAATGCTCTTTACATTATTCTCAATTACCAGGTTCAGCAAATTATCCACGAAAGTGGTAAAGTCCTCACTCTTGGCAACGAAATCTGTTTCACAACTAAGACCTACCAGGTAACCTATTGTTTGGTCGGCATTGGTCTTTGCAATAATATATCCTTCTTTGGCATCGCGATCTGCACGGTTGGCAGCCACTTTCTGACCTTTCTTACGAAGGTAATCTACTGCAGCTTCAAAGTCGCCGTTCGAATCCATGAGGGCCTTTTTACAGTCCATCATACCGGCACCTGTTTGCTGTCTTAATTTATTTACGTCTGCTGCTGAAACTGTTACTGTTGACATGCTATTATTCTTCCTCTTTTTTAGGTGTTGTTTTTGCTGCTGTTTTTTTACGTGGGCGAAGATTGGATTTAGGATCTTTCTTTGCCGCTTTCTTTGCTACTGTATCATCGTCATCATCATCTTCTGCAGTAACAAGTACTCCGGCATCTGCTGCTTCTTCTTCAGCTGCTACTTCCTTTTCACGCTCACTCTCCTTGTCAAGCTTACGCTCGGCAAGACCTTCTTCTACTGCCTTAATGATAACTTCCATGATCAGTTGAATAGACTTGGTAGCGTCATCATTTGCAGGGATCGGGAAATCGATCTCATTAGGATTTGTATTGGTATCGCATATAGCAATTGTAGGTATGCTCAGGTTACGGGCTTCTCGTACTGCAATGTGTTCTTTAACAGTATCAATGATAAAGAGTGCTGCAGGCAAACGCGTAAGATCTGCGATACTACCGATCAGCTTCTCCATCTTGGCTTTCTGGCGAGAGATCTGAAGCTTCTCTTTTTTAGAGATCACATCAAATGTTCCGTCAGACATCATCTTGTCGAAACCGATCATCTTCTTCACCGACTTACGCTGGGTAGCGAAGTTGGTAAGCATTCCGCCCGGCCAGCGCTCAGTGATGTAAGGCATGTTAACCGACTTTGCACCATTGGCTACAATGTCTTTTGCCTGCTTCTTGGTAGCTACGAAGAGTATCTTCTTGCCCGATTTAGCGATCTGCTTGGCAGCAGCGGCAGCTTCTTCAAGCTTTACAATTGTTTTGTTCAGGTCTATGATGTGGATCCCATTACGCTCCATAAATATATAAGGAGCCATTTTGGGATTCCACTTGCGCTTAAGGTGACCAAAGTGCACACCTGCGTCTAAAAGATCCTGGTTAGTTACGTTCATCATTCAATATATAGATATACAATATTCTGGATTGGGGTTCTGTTAACGCTTGCTGAACTGGAAGCGCTTTCTTGCTTTCTTTTGTCCCGGCTTCTTACGCTCAACCATTCTGGGGTCGCGTGTCACCAGTCCGTGCTTCTTCAACTCAGGCTTGAACTCTACGTTGATCTTTATAAGTGCACGTGAGATACCCAGACGAATGGCCTCAGCCTGTCCGGTAATACCGCCACCTTCAACATTTGCAGTTACATCATACTTGTCAAGGTTATCAGTAACCTCAAAAGCCTGCTTAACTATGTATTGAAGTGGTGTAGTAGGGAAATACGTTTTGTAATCCTTACGGTTCACTTTTACTTCGCCTTTTCCCGGTGTAATATATACACGGGCGATCGCGGTCTTTCTTCTTCCAATGGTATGAATGGGTTCCATCTAGGGTTTATTAATCAGATTGTAACTGTTACTGGTTTTTGTCCTTCATGAGGATGCTCACTGCCTGCATATACGTAGAGGTTGCCTTTAACAGCATTACCAAGTTTGTTCTTTGGTAACATACCATATACAGCCTTCTCAATTATGCGTGTAGGATGCTTCTCAAGCAATTCGGCCGGAGTTGCAAAACGCTGTCCGCCAGGATATCCTGTGTGTCTCACATACTCCTTGTCGGTCCACTTATTGCCTGTAAGTCTTATCTTTTCAGCATTGATGATGACGATGTTGTCACCACAATCAACATGCGGTGTAAAACCTGGCTTGTGCTTTCCTCTGAGTCTTTTAGCAACTTCAGATGAAAGGCGTCCCAACACCTGATTCTCTGCATCCACCAGGATCCAGTTTTTATCAACGGTTTGTGCGTTCAGCGATACCGTTTTGTACGATTTAGATTCCACTTCTGTCTGTTTTAATAACGGGGACGCAAAATTAAGAAATGAGACCTTAATAACCAAGAGGGTTGTGATAAATCTGTCAACAGTAATAGCTGAAAATCATGACTTTATGTATTGGTCTGTATATCAGGTGTTTATGTTCATTATTCATGATGTTAAGAGTTGGGTGTTCTTCCGCCTTCGTCC
>JAHEMF010000090.1 GCA_024643795.1 Bacteroidota bacterium
CGCCCACGCAACTGGTGCTTATGAAACTTAATTCTGATCTGTCGCTCAACTGGGCCCGCACGGCTCGTACCGGATATCCCGCCAAGGGCTTTGACGCAGTTTATCACAAAGACGGTACCATAGGTTTGATAGGATTAATGAAGGATAAGTATTCTGAGAACAAGTTGCTGTATATTCACCTGGATGCTTTTGGTGGCATTATCAATAATTAATTTTCGTGTTTTGGCTGCTGAAAAATGCAATGAAAGATTCGTCTCTAAAGATGAACAATAGCTTTGTTGATACTTTTAATCTGTATCCTGTACAAGCGAGATGTTTTGCACCTCTTCCAGAGCTTCGTTACAAACAGATTCCAATTCTAAAAAATGCCTGAGCAACTCTTCGGTCTTGGACTTTTTAATACAAAGATGTTCTATGTTTGCTGATATGCCGTATCCTTTTTCAGCACCCAATACTCCCAAAAGAGGCTTCATGCTGTGCGATACAACTCTTGCATTTTCATGATCTTCATTTTCAATAAATGACCTGAGCGATCGCAGGCTCGCCGGAATTTGTTTTTTAAATCGTTCCAGATGCCGTGACATTCTTTCAATATCGCCATCCATATGTTCATCGAGCTGATTCAGATCTACTACTTTGCCCACTATGTACTTTGTTCCCTTTCCTCTATGAACGGTACTTACATCAAACCCTCCATTGCCATGCAGCACATCATATAAAATTTTGATCAACTGATCGGTCTTAAAAGGTTTGGCAAGAAAACCATTCATCCCAGCCTCAATACACTTATCCATTTCTGGCTGTACCGCCGATGCGGTAAGGGCAATAACAGCTACCTCACTTGCCGGTGCCGGCAGTTCCGTACGGATCTTGTGCGTGGTCTCAAACCCATCTAGCTTTATCATTACCAGATCCATCAGCACAACATCATATTTATTTTTACGCAACATATTTAACGCTGTTATTCCGTCGGCAGCCTCATCAACCACTACATTCTTCAGCTTCATTATCAATGATTCAGTTGCAACGGTTCGGTTGTACTCATTATCATCGGTAATAAGTACCCGAAGGCCTTCAAGTTTGTTGATCATTTCATCAGTGACAACAGCGGTTTGTTTTTTGATGGAATCGTTCTCGCTAATAGGAAACTTGATATTAAAATAGAAAGTGCTTCCTTCGCCCATCTTACTGCTTGCTCCCATTTTACCACCATGTAGATGCACCAGCTGATTTGCAATACTCAGTCCCAAACCTGTGCCACCATATTTTCTTGTGATCTCAGGACTTGCTTGCGTATATTTTTGAAAAAGTTTTCGCTGTTGGTCTTCGGTCATTCCTATTCCGGTGTCGTAAACCGAAAAAAATATTTCGTTCACGCCATCTGTCTTTTCCGGACGAGTTTTGTCGTGATATAGGTCTGCTGAAAGTTTAACTTGTCCCTTGTTGGTGAATTTAATGGCATTACCTACCAGATTAATTAGGATCTGCGTAAGTCGCACCGGATCACCTTTTAGCACGGGTGCAATAGCACTATCGATATGAGTGATAAGTTGAAGGCCTTTTTCTTCAGCTTTAAGCTGCATCATATCTTGTATATGATTAACCACATCCGAAACAGAAAAGTCGATTTTTTCCAGCTCCAGCTTCTTTGCTTCAATTTTTGAAAGATCCAGTATGTCATTAATGATCACCAGCAATGTTTCAGAAGCATTACGAATGCTTTGGAGGTAACGTATCTGCTCATCTAACGGGTCCTTATCAAGTAGCAATTGTGTCATCCCTGTAATTGCATGAATAGGAGTTCTGATCTCATGACTCATGTTAGCAAGAAACTGCTGCATAAACTCTTCGCTGTTCTCAGCCCGTTGCTTAAGAACATTAAGCTCCTGGTGATGATAAGCGTTTTTAATTGCTACAGCTATGAATGGGATGAGTTGCCCTACCATCTCCTGATGAAAAGGTTCAAAAGCATTTTTCACAAAGCTTATCACCGTAAGGGTGCCAATAACTTTTAAGTTATTGCTTATTGGAAAACAGATCAATGATCGGGCTATCTTTCCATTTTCAAGTTGTAATGGTTTATAAACATACCTCTCATAATCATCTTCAGCGTTAGGAAGAAACATAGCCTTGTTGTTTTCAAAACACCATTCTGCCATATGGTTAACAGGCAGGTCGTTATTAGGAGTGTTGACTTGCTTTAGATTGGAGTAGTATAGCCTGGTATTTTTTTCGCCATACCTTACATCAAGTTGCATAACTGCTGCGTCCATCATGCTATTGATGGCATTGTATAGATGATGAAAGCTGTCGTCAAGACTCAATGAGGCTGTTATCTTTTGACTGAGTTCATTTACCAGGTAAAGATTATTGAGTTCATAGCGCACATGCTGCAACTCTTCCGTTACTTTCAGTTGATCATTTTTATTTGAAGTTTTAGAATTTTTGTGTTCAGGTTCTATAGATGGCTGTAACGGCACAGAAGATGGTCTCGTGCGTAAATAAAACCACGAAACCGTTGCCCCGGCAATAAAAACGAATATGTATATCAGGTACATCACAGGATTAGTGGAAATTTACGGATTTTTCTGATGTTGTTAAGCAACATGGTCCTAAAGCCTTTGATGAGGTCTGGTCAAAGAGCTTACTGAACATAGTGCATGTTCAGCTATTCTCAGCTATTTCTTTTAATATGGCCAGTGACCTGGGATAAGTTTCATCAAAGAAAGATTCAAATTCACCGGTTACATATAATTCAACAGTAATGGTTGTAGTATCGTTATGTTCCTCAAAGGAATAATTTTCTAATCCACCTGCCCACTTTTCTACATCAGGACCTTCAGTTATTTCCTTACCCTCACTTAAAATCCCATAATGTTTTATGGAAACAAACTTATTAGGTTTGTTCTCAATAATCTTACTGAGCATCCCGCCCTGCTCACCATTTTCTCCGATACCTAAAAATCTGATCTAGGATCCTTGTTCCCAGCTGCCTTCGAAAGTTGAAGTGGGATTGAACGGTTTCGTCCATAGCTCAAAAGTTTTTTATTGTCAAGGCCAAGCATGGCGTTATATACTTTGGTAACAGGCGCGTTGATAATGACCTGAAAATTCATTCGTTTCATGATTTGGGATTTGAAATGCTAATATATTAAAAGCTACTCCCAAACAAAAAGCAGAACGTGGTTATTGACTTTAAGGATCTTCATCACGTCTGGATCTTCACCGGGGTAATGGCGATCGATCATGACCTTTGATTTTGATTTAACTTCCCACGTGCCATTCCATGGCTTGAATGATTTAAAAGGCATCTGGCATCCGAACTCAGAATAGATGACCACCTTTCCGCTATCACTAAAAACTAGACCTCTTTTATTAACGACTAAACTATCGGCTTTTACGTATCGATGCCGACTTTTATCGGCATCCTGTTTCTGGACCCATGTTCCCAGGAGCAGGGATTCAGTTTCCTTTTTATCAGGCCCGGTTGAATATGCCATTGGAAGTGTGTGTAACAAGGAAAAATAGAATATCAGGGATATGACAATATGTGATGTTTTCAAGGTGTATTTGATTTTATATTGATATTGATGCACAAATTTAGATTTTTCATAAAATGTCTGCTATCACCCTTCGACAGGCTCAGGGTGACTGCCAGCACATGTTAAAGTGTTTTATTGTTCCTTTTGTCTTGACACAAAAGGAACCGAAAAAGGGCACCACGAACTCCAACCTTTTGTTGTCCTTTGCGCACAATGCCAATTCACAATGTCCGGCCACCAAACGGTTCGCACAGTTCGTGGACAGCCTTAGCGCAAGGATATATGTTATCAGATAAGTTTTCGCGATACATTAATAAATAGAGTGTGTTGGCCCGAATAAAATGCGGGGGTGAGGTGGGTAGTGGGAGGAAGCGTATTTTATTCTTGATTTTTTCTCCACTTTTTGATCAAGCAAAAAGTGGAAATGAAAGCGAACAATGTTCGCGAAGGTTTATAGGGGTCGGTACCACACTTCGACAAG
>JAHEMF010000012.1 GCA_024643795.1 Bacteroidota bacterium
AGGCCTATGCCTTGAATGAATGATATAGCCGGAACAGAATCATTATACCTGTTTATTACAGCTATTTTGATGATATCTCTTGAAATGTCGGATTCAACAATATTATCTTTTATGGGTATTTCAAACTTTCGTGCATGAGTTATCAATTGTCCATCCACAGCACCTATAACATGAATGCTGGTGGTATCTGATTTATAAATGAAATCAGAAGGATTTTTAAGATCGCATTTAAACTGATTGATAATTGTGGATTCTCTTCTTGGAATACAAACCGTTCCTTTATCAAATTTAAGGTCGCCGTTCACCCAGGTTTGTTGAACTTTGAAATCTTTTAAATTATCTACCACAATAAAGTCTGCAGGATCACCGGGCTGCAGCATTCCAACATTGAGTCTGTAGTGTCTGAAAGGGTTTAAGGTAGCACAGCGTAATACAGTAATAGGGTCATGACCTTTTTCAACAGCGCGTGCAAGTAACTTATTGATGTGGCCATGCAGTAATTCATCAGGATGTTTGTCATCACTGCATAGCATCACCTTGTCGGGATGAGATGAAATCAAAGAATGTAAAGCCTCAAAATTCCTGGCAGCTGAGCCTTCACGAATAATGATCTTCATGCCATATCTGATCTTATCAAGTGCTTCTTCCAAAGTGTAGCATTCATGATCTGTTGAGATCCCGGAAGAGATATAAGCAGCAGCTTCATCACCTTTAAGCCCGGGTGCATGACCATCAATGGGTTTATTATATTTCTTTGCCAGATCAAGTTTTTGCATCACCAATGTGTCTTGATTCAATACACCCGGATAATTCATCATTTCAGACAAATAAAGGATCTCCGGATCAGACAACAGTTGTTCAAGATGTTCAATATCGATAACTGCACCGGCTGTTTCAAATGATGTGGCGGGCACACATGAGGGTGCACCAAAGTAAAATTTCATCCCTGCATCTTTTGCATCCTGCTGCATGTACCGAACACCTTCTATACCACATACATTAGCAATTTCATGGGGGTCGCTTACTGTTGCTATTGTACCATGGGTCACTGCAATTCGTGCAAACTGTGACGGGGTAAGCATGGAGCTCTCTATGTGGATGTGGGCATCAATAAGTCCGGGTATGATACAAACATCTTCCGTATGCTCCTTTTCCCTTACAGATACAATACCTCCGGCATTAAATCTCAGCGCCCCTCGGATCCACTTACCTGTATATATATCCAATATATTTCCCTGTATATCCCTCACATTCAAATAAATGTTAGCAGAATTTGTTAATGCATAAAATTAAATCCATACCTTTAGCCCCCATTACAAACTTATAATACTATTACAATGAAAACAGGAAAAGTAAAGTTTTTCAATGAAAACAAAGGATTTGGTTTTATCATTGAGGACGATTCCAAGCAAGAGATCTTCGTTCACCACAGTGGCCTTATTGACAAGGTTCGCGAAAATGACCTCGTTGAATATGAGGTTACACAAGGCAGAAAAGGTCTTAATGCTATCGATGTGAAAAAAGTACAGTAATTACCTATACCTTCCGGTTAATTTAATTATTGCACGATTGAACAGAAAGCCCCGTCATATGACGGGGCTTTCTTATTTTTACAATGTCAGCAGCTTTTTAAAAGTATTCAAAATAGCATGACTCAAACAGGTTTTTTCGATACTCCAATAGAATTTCTGAAAGGCGTGGGTCCTCAACGAGGTGATATCCTGAAAAAGGAATTGGGTATTTATACCTTCTCCGATATGCTTTTCCATTTTCCATTCCGTTATGTTGATCGCTCAAAGTTCTATTCTATCGCTCAAATAAATGATGATCAAACATATATTCAGTTAAAAGGAACCATTACAAAGCTAGGGACTGTTGGAAACAAACGGGCAGCTAGGCTAGTTGCTACATTTACCGATGAATCAGGATCCATTGAGCTGGTGTGGTTCAAAGGCGTAAAATGGATACGCGATTGGCTCAGACCCGGAACAGAGTATGTGCTTTTTGGGAAGCCAACCCTTTACAACGGTAAATTTAATTTTGCACATCCTGATATTGAAGCCGTAAGTGAGTACACAGCTGCAGTTACAGTTAACTTACAACCATTCTATAACACCACAGAAAAATGCAGGACCAAAGGGTTGGATAGCAAGGGAATTATGAAGCTGCAAAAAAACCTTATTGCGCAGCTGCCTACTACTGTTAGAGAAACTCTTGCTGATGAACATCTGTCTAAGCTGAAGTTGATGCCATTGCGTGAATCTTGGTTACAAATACATTTCCCTTCAGATACTACCTCATTAAAAAATGCACAATTCCGACTCAAATTTGAGGAGCTGTTTTATATCCAACTCGATCTGCTCAACAGAAAATTGATACGAACAGAAAAGGTCAAAGGCAAACTTATTTCAACAGTTGGAGATTCGTTCAATAATTTCTACAAAGAAAAACTTCCGTTTGAACTTACCGGTGCTCAAAAAAGAGTGATAAGAGAAGTGCGTACAGATATGGGTTCCGGTACGCAAATGAACAGGCTGGTGCAGGGTGATGTTGGGAGTGGAAAAACATTGGTTGCTCTTATGTGTATGATTCTGGTGCATGACAATGGTTATCAGGCAGCGTTGATGGCTCCTACTGAAATTCTGGCACAACAACATTTTGCTACCATCACAGAGCTTTTAGAAGACACTGGTATGAAAGTGGGAATACTTACAGGATCTGTCAAAAGTGCACAACGTAAAAAAGTATTAGCTGAGCTTGAAGAAGGTAAAATTGATTTTATAGTCGGAACCCATGCTCTAATTGAAGATTGGGTGAAATTCAGAAACTTGGGATTAGTTGTTATTGACGAGCAACACAGATTCGGAGTTGCCCAGCGCGCAAAACTGTGGGCCAAGGAAGAAGATCAACCACACGTGCTTGTAATGACTGCTACTCCCATACCGCGTACACTGGCTATGACTCTTTATGGCGATCTTGATATCAGTGCTATTGATGAGATGCCTCCCGGGCGAAAGCCTGTACAAACTATACATAAGTTTGAATCTGCCCGGCTCACCATCATTAAATTTATGAAAGATGAGATTGCCAAGGGAAGACAAGTATATGTTGTATACCCACTTATAGAGGAGTCTGAAAAAATGGACTTCATGAATCTTCAACAAGGGTATGAAGGAATATGTCGTGATTTTCCAAGACCAAAATATCAGGTCAGCATTGTGCATGGAAAAATGAAAGCTGCCGATAAAGAGAGAGAAATGAAAATGTTTGTGGATGGAAAAACTAATATCATGGTAGCTACAACAGTTATTGAAGTAGGAGTTAATGTACCCAATGCAAGTATTATGGTAATTGAAAGTGCTGAGAGGTTCGGATTATCTCAACTACACCAATTGCGTGGAAGAGTTGGACGTGGAGCTGAACAATCATATTGTATTCTGATGACCGGTAATAAACTTTCAAATGAATCTAAATTGAGAATGCAAACTATGGTGCGTACCAACGACGGGTTCGAAATTGCTGAAGTTGATCTCAGACTCAGGGGCCCCGGCGATATGGCAGGAACTCAGCAATCAGGTCAGGTGAACCTTAGAATAGCTGATCTTGCTCGTGATGGTGCCATACTGGAAGTTGCCCGAAAGGCCGCGCTGGGTTTATTGCATACAGATCCTCACCTCAATAAACCTCAGCATAATATGGTGCGTGAACATCTGGAAGCATTGACCCGAAATAAAAAGGATTGGAGTAGGGTTTCATAGAGGATTAACTAATTGTATCCCACTACATTATCGTGTAGCAGTAAGGGTGGCGACCCTAAATTCATTAAATTTGTAAGAGTCACCATTCAACAGGCATCATAATGAGCCGCAAAGCATTTTTTTTATCAGTTCTATTACTCGCTGGGTCTACAGCTTTTGCCCAAACATATAAGGCTACCCACTTATCTCTTCCTGACGGACTTTCGCAAAGTTCTGTAATGGATATGGTGCAGGATAAATCAGGTTTTATTTGGATGTCAACTCAGGATGGACTGAACCGCTATGATGGTTTAGGTTTTACAGTTTTTCGCGAAGAGCCGTTTGATAGCACTTCGATCTCAGCAAATAATCTTGGACCTTTATTAGTAGATTCAAAAGGAAGATTGTGGATAGGTACCATTAACAACGGCTTGAATTTATATGATGAGGAAAGTGGAAATTTTATTCACTTTAAAAGTGGTAATCATCATGGTGATATATCTGGCAATCTCATTACTGCAATGGCAGAAGATGGAGCTGGTGGATTGTGGGTAGGTACCAGTAATGGGTTGAATCATGTTGTGGAGACGAAAGACAAAAATGCTGCTTCAAAATTTGTTTTTGATCATATCCCTCTGGCCAGTTTTTCAGGTGACACATCACTCTTGAAATATATTCATGATATTCATTTTACACACGATAATAAGATCTGGATAGCTACACAAGATGGAATGTTCAGATTGGATCTTCAAAAACCATTGCTTCCACAACCTTCATTAGAGGTATTCAACATTGAGAAAAAGAACCTTTCTGATGATCTTGTATGGTGTGTGTCTGGTGATAATGAAGGAAATATTTGGGCAGGTACCCGAAAAGGCGTTGATATCATTAACAGATCGGACGGTAAACTAATATCAAGTTTTACCACATCTAATTCCAATATATCCAGCAACCTTGTACATAAACTCATGTGTTCCACAGCTGGTGATATGTGGATCGGTTACCTGGACCATGGAGTTCAGGTTGTAAAAAGTGGTACTATAGAAAAGTTGAGGTCTTCGGATCTGATATTTGAATTTCCTGAAATATCAGGTACTACTTCATTAATAACATCCGGCAGAACCATGTCACTTATGGAAGATGGCATAACACCCGGGATGATATGGACCGGATTTACTGCCGGCGGAGCATTGAAGTTTGTTCCGGTAACTAAAAAATTCTATACGGACCGGCTGGAGAAATGCGGTGTAAGTAACCCATTCATCACTTCAGTATTGAAAGATAAGGATGGATATGTTTGGGTAGGTACAACCGATGGGTTGATTCGTCATGACAGAAAAAACAAAAAATATATAAGAATACCGGTAATTGGTGGAAATTACGACCCTAAAGAAAACTATTATATATCAGGACTTGCGGCTGATACCTCTGGGAATGTTTTTTTCTCAACAGGCATGGCAATATTTAAAATAGTGGATGGCTCTTCTGCATTTCCACGATCAGAAATAATACCGTTGCCTGAGTCGGGAGAGCACGGGTTTATTCGTACTGTATTTTCCGGACCCAAAGGAAATGTGTACGTTCTTACCAGGTTTGGATTGTATAAAATTGATAATAGTCAGAACAGCGTTTCACTTTTAATGGCTGAAGAAAACACTCAAAGAAGAGAAGACAGGGCATTTTATTTCAGCACACTTTACATTGGTGACGATGGAGCATTTTGGATTGGAACATCAACCGGATTACTTTACTATCCGCCTGTAAAGGCAAATGGCTTACCTGATTTTAAAAACCCCGTGGTGTATACCCATGACCCCGCTGATACCACCTCGTTGAGAAATCATAACATTTTGAGCATTGATGCCGACAGGAATGGCCATATTTGGATCGGAACCTTCAATGGATTGAGTCGTGTTGTGGGTAAAGGCAATTATGCAAGATTCCGGAACTATTCCACTCATGATGGTTTGAAGAACAATATGGTGTATTGTATCCTTGAAGATGTTTATAAGGGCACATTGTGGTTAAGTACAAATAATGGGTTAACGGAATTTGATCCGATGGCGGGGGCGGCAGTTGCTACTTATGATGTGCATGACGGACTTCAGAGTAATGAGTTTAACAGTTATGCAGCTTTTCAGGCAAGTGATGGTGAACTGTTTTTTGGAGGTATAGACGGATATTCTTCTTTCTATCCGGGGCAAATTGTTAAAGACAAAACTATTCCCAAAGTAGTGGTAACTTCAATTTTGGTGAATGGATCTCAAGCGGTAAATCTGGCAGGACTCGGAAAACAGAACAAGATCATTTCACTTCCTTATAAAGATAACTCGTTCACAATAGAATTCATGGGTTTGCATTATGGCGATCCTATGCAAAATCAATATTTGTACAAATTGGAAGGGTTGGAAGAAGGATGGATCAGCACCGGTACAACACCTCGCGTGAATTTCTCCCAATTAAGTCCGGGTGAATATAAGTTTTTGGTTAAAGCAAGCAATAGTGACGGAATATTTGGTGATGAGGCTGAATCTTTCACTATAATTGTGAAGCCTCCATTTTATATGACCATCTGGTTCTACCTTATAGCAGCCTCTTTTGTAGTGATGGTACTTTGGGGATTACATAAATATCGTCTCAGCCTTAAGATGGAGCAAATGAAAGAGATCGATAAGATCAGAAAAGCTACAGCTGCAGATTTTCATGACGAGCTGGGACATAAACTTACCATCATCAATTGGTTTGCCCAGATCCTGAAAAAGAAGATCGGACCTGAGCAAACTGACCTACGGCCCCACCTTGATAAGATCATAGAAACATCCGGCACCTTGTATCATACTATGAAGGATATGCTGTGGGCCATGGACCCTGACAAGGATTCTGTGTATGATATCTATAACCAGTTGTGTGAATTTGGTCAGGAGCTCTTCGATAGCACCGGTGTTACGTTTGAATCAGATAATATACCTGATGAACTTAGAGATAAATTGTTGTCACCTGCACATAAGAGGCACGTGCTTTTGATTTTTAAAGAGGTGATGAACAATAGCCTCAAACATTCACATGGAACAAGCACGCATTTGTCCTTAAAAAAGGAAGACAAGAAAGTGAGATTCACATTTAGAGACGATGGAAAAGGATTTGTGATGAACGGACATAATGTGGGTAACGGATTGAATAATGTAAAACGAAGGGCAAAGCTGATTGATGCAGTTATAAATATTAACAATGATAACTCAGGAACTATTGCAGAACTTGAGATACCTGTATAAATAAAAACTTTAATGATATGACAAGAGTAGCCATAGTTGATGATAATCAGGACCTGAGACAAGGTCTGGAAATAATTATTGGTGAGCACACCGACGAATTTGAATTCCTTGCAGCTTTCCCTGATGCAGAATCAGCATGTAAAAAAATTCCTGAAATGAAGCCTGATGTAGTATTAATGGATATAAACCTTCCGGGGATGTCAGGTATCGACTGTCTTAAGCAATTGAGGACTAAAGTTCCGGATACTGACGTGATTATGCTCACAGTATTTGCAGATGATAACACTGTATTCGACTCATTATGTGCAGGAGCTGCAGGATATCTCACTAAGAACGCTGCCCCTGAACAGATCATCGATGCACTACGCGAAGTGAGGGATGGAGGAGCTCCAATGAGTGCCCGGATAGCCAGGATGGTAGTCAGCTCATTCAAGATCCCGGCGGCTCCTACCAACCAGCTTACCGACCGGGAAAAAGAAGTGCTTGAGGAGCTATGTAAAGGTAAGAGCTATAAAATGGTTGCAGATGCATTAAGCATAACTCATGATACTGTGCGGCATCATATTAAAAACATTTACAAAAAACTGGAGGTGCATTCTGTTTCAGAAGCTATTCTTAAGACTATGAAACAAAAGATCATCTGAGCTTTTTTCCATTTATCGATTTTCACATTTTGATGTTAATAAGTTGGCAACAATTTATGGATAGTGTTACACATACAATATTAGGTTTGTACCGTGCTTTTCAATTCACAATATGTGTCTTTTCATTATTACACTTTTCGGAAAGGAGGTAGATTCAATAAAACTTATTAATTGACCGGCGAATCCTCTGATCGCTGTTTTCTTATGCCGTTGTACAGGCTTTGTGTGTACCCGATTTCTTTTCTAAAATTATTTAAATCGCTTTTATGAAAAATCATTCAATCAAATCATTATTTATTTTATCAGTGATGTCAATATTTATAGTCACTGCTGTTACCGGTGTTTACGCTAAACCCAAGTTACACATCATTTTTACTACTAAATACAAAGATGAACATTGTACTGTAGAAGGTGGTTGGTGCTTCCAGTTTGGAGTTTGGGGCGACAAGATCATGCAACCTTATGGTCAATCAACAACTTTTCCGGAAGGTAGGGAGGCCGATGTTCAGGTAAGTGATGATGGCAAGTATCTCTACCTGAATTTCACCGACCGCAGAAGTCCTTACCCGTTGTCTGTTCTTGAAGCACAAAGTGACCTCCTCGTTCCAAAAGAGATCACACAACAGCTGGGCATGCGTTCCATTACCATACTGAAAGGAACCTACCCTGTAGACAGAACTGACAATCCACTTGGTGCAATCAAATTAAGGATTTCAGCAAAATAAATTATGTTAAGCATTATCCGGGTACTTGTGTTATTGATAATAGCATCTTGCCTCCAGTCGTGTATGCCCATGCTCATGCGAATTAAATTCGATGGGCGATCGATCAATAAAATTCAGACATCTAAATCATTGGGAAAGTATCTGCACAAGCATGAGGTCGAATATGATCACTTGTTCAGGATCAAAGAGGATTCTTTGTGGGATATGATAACTAAGCCACACAAGCCGGGATGGCCGCCAAGTCTGAGGATCATGACCATCCAATGTTTTAATGATCATGACTCACTTGTTATGAAGTGGACAGTTTGTGAAGGATTCCTTGATTCACTGAAGCTTTTTGATGTGTTCCCGCCGGCTTACAATGGTCCGTTTTTCCCTACCGATTTTTCCAAGGACCTCTCTAGGTATTTATGGAACAATAATGAAATCAATAGGGATGAAATTGCGTATGCTGACCTTAATGTTATTATCTATTGGGCAAGATTCATGGGAAATCTAAACCGAGAGTCATTGCAAAAGGTTATACAATACAAACACCAGTACCCGGATAAAAAAATAAATGTGATTCTGGTAGCACTCGACAGAGATAAAAACTGGAAGAGTAAATTTTAAAATTTAATTTATTAATCATGAGAATACATCCAATAATCTTGCTGATTGCTTTTTTTCTATTTAGTGTTGACGCAAACTCAGCGGACTTAAAAGTTCCTCATTATGGAATTTCAGGATCATTTACCAAGCTAAAGCCAAGAATAAGAATTTACATAGGTACAACCAGACCACAGTGTAGTGGTAGAATAAACATTTGTGATATCATTTTGTTGGGCCGAGATTCTAAACCGGGTGATCAGGAATTGCTTGGTACTTGGGATACTGGACCAGGCAATGATCAGTTTATTCTTGAAATTAATATTTCATCAGATATTTCACTTGTTACACTAAGGGAGTTGATCAACAGTGGAGGCTTTTTAATAACTCAGGAGTTCATGATCACTCCTGAGCTTGCCCTGCAGGTTGGATATCAAGGTGACCTGCGAATAAAACCTGGATTGTATCAAGCTGAACAAAAAGGTGATTTACTATACATCTGTTTCAACAGATAGGATTCGCAAGCTAATGAACATGTTGAGGCTGCTTTTAATATTTCTGCCATTGCTAGGATTTACTTATTCAGCATTTTCTGAAACAGGTGATGAAAGATATGACAGATTATTTTTAGGAGCCTCAGCATCTTTTACCAGCTTAAATAATTGGGGTAATAATGACATTACAACATTTTCAACTCTTGCTTCCCTGGATTATCGTTCATCAGTTGACTATGTTGGATCATCAGTTTTTAAGTCCCTGCAATTTGAGCTCGGTATGATAAAATATGCAGATAGTACATGGACTAAGTCGTCAGATCTTATCAGACTTAATTGCCAGTACAGGCAACAAAAGCGATCAGTAATGGTCAATTATTCTATTATGCTCCAAACTCAATTGCTGAACAGCTATAGTTATGAATTTTCAGAATCGGAATTCAAGAAAGTTCAAACAGGAGGGCTGTTTTTGCCCTTTCAGCTCGAAATAGGTTACGGGCTTGCCTGGCGGTTTTGGACTTATAGCACTGTATCAATATCAATGGCAACGGTTAAGTTGTCTTTGTACCCAGAAATTGATGCACGGAGGATCATAGCAATTGGCGATGAAGTTGCAAAAACAAGACGGGGAGTTTTGTTTATGGAATATGGGTTTTCAGGTTCATGGTATATCAATAAATCTTTAAATGAAAGATTGGAGTGGAAAAGTAACGGGAATTTTTTCGGAAATGGCCTGAGTCGAAGTAAATTTCAACTCAGTGTATCCAATCAGCTCAGTTTTACCATTTGGAAATATTTGAAACTCATTTTGGATTCCCGGTTGAATTACTATCCTGCATATTCATATAAAATGCAATTCAGGAATGAAATATTATTAGGATGGTATTTTGATTCATCCCTTCTGAAGAATAAGAAATAATTAACGGATAAGGGTAACTGTTCCTGTCTTGATCCCGGAGCCCTGATCATTCAGCACTTTGAGTTGGTAAACATAAACTCCTTCGGGTGCTGGATTTCCACTAGCAGTGTTACCATCCCACAAACTTAATGCAGCTGCAGAATTAAAGACCTGCTGTCCCCAGCGGTTATAAATCACAAGATCATATGCTGATACAGAATAGCCGACGGGTCCAAAATAATCGTTGTGTCCATCATTGTTTGGAGTAAATGAATTTGGAATGTAATAAATAACAACATTTTCAACATTAACTAAGGTTGATGATGAATCAACACATCCTTTATCACTTGTTACAATAAGTCCAACTTCAAATAGTCCGGGCTCAAGATAAGTATGCGTTGGATTTTGATCAAAGGATGATTCGCCGTCTCCAAAACTCCACAACCATGAGAATGAATGAGTAGATTGATCTACAAAATCGAAAAATGGATTTAAAATCGTTGCAGATGGAGGAACAACACTGAATATCACATCCGGTAAAGGATTAACTGTAACAGTATGGGCTACCATTTGTGTTGTTGAACATGAGTCATTTACAGTTAATACATATGTTGTGGTTGAGTCAGGAGATAGAGTGTGAGATGACACAGGCGGCAATGAATTGTTCCATGAATAATAATAGGGACCTCCGTTTCCGCCTGTTGCATTTCCTGTTAGTACAAATGACATGCCTTCACAGATTTCGCTTACTGAAACTATTTCTGGTTGTAATGCAGGGTAGCGGTCAATAATCAATATATTAGATACAGCAGGGTTGAACAATAAACACTGCTCGGTAGATGTCATTTGTAATGATAATGTATCGCCATCTAGAAACGTTGAGCTGATAAGAGTGTCATTATTTGATCCTATGGGTACGCTGTTTAAGAACCACTGGTATGAGGGGTTAGCCCCGCCATTTATTGTTGCGGCTGAGTATGTAATACTTGTGCCATCACAAAAGATTCCCGGAGGGTTGGCACTGATAGTAGTGGTAGGTGTGAGTAAAGGCTTGATCTGTGCAACCACCAGGTTCGAAGTGTCAGTTACAGGCAGTGCGCAAAATGCGGATGAGGTAAGCACAGCAGTGATTATATCTCCGTTAGAGAATGAGTTTCCTGAAAACATTTGACCTGTAGATCCTGTGTTGATTCCGTTGACAAACCATTCTATGTTTGGTAAACTTCCACCTGCCTGAAGTGATGAAGTAAAAAATAGAGAATCGCCATCACAAACGCTGCCCTGAGGTAATAAACTGATGGTAATATCCGGAGTAACATTTGGTGATATTTGAATGTTGATCTGATTTGAAAATACTACCGCTGAGGTTACACACTGTTCGCTGCTTGTGAGTTTGAGCCAGATCAAGTCACCGTTAACTAATGATGAGGATGTGAATATTGGAGTATTGCCCCCGACCGTAGTTCCATTTAATTTCCATTCATATAATGGATTTGTCCCTTCATTGGCTACAGTTGAATTGATTGTGATTAATGTGCCAGGGCAGTAGGGTCCTGGTGGATTTGCTGCAATAGATACGGTAGGTGTAAGGTTGGGATTAACATCTGTAATAATAATATTAGAACTGTCAGTAGCAATGGCAAGGCATTGTTCTGAAGAAGTGATTACCACCTGAACAGTATCGCCATCATTCAGTGTAGCAGTATAAGATGCTGAATTGCTGCCCGTAGAATTGCCATTCAGCAACCATTGATATCCGGGAGTTGTTCCAATATTGGTTCCGCTTGCTGTAAAAGTTAGTGGATCTCCATCACATACAGGGCCTGCAGGAAAAACATTTATTGTTGCCTGCGGCGTCAATAAGGGTTTAACAACCATTATAATTTCATTCGAAATTGCCGTGGCTGGCGACACACATGTTGCATTGCTTGTGAGTACAACTCTTACAACGTCTCCATTTGCTAATGTAGTAGAACTGAATGTATTCCCTGATCCTGACACTACTCCGTTCACTTGCCATTGATATATTGGTGCACTACCACCATTTACGGAAAGTGCTGTGAAAGTAACATTGTCGCCAATGCAAATAGGTCCGGTTGGTAGCGCTGTAATACTAACCGCCGGTACCGGTATGGGTATAAGATTTAGTGAAATAACATTCGACAACACAGTTGGTGGTACTGGGCACGAAGCTGATGATATCATCCGAAGTCTTACAAAATCACCATTTACAAGTGATGAAGTAGTGAAGGTTGGTGAGTTGGGTCCGGTTACAGTGCCGTTTACCAGCCATTCATATACAGGGTTGGCCCCACCAAAGGTGGAGTTTGCGGTGAATGTAAGAGGTGTGCCCTCACAAACAGGCAGGTTTGGTGCAACTGATATGGCTACTGTCGGATTTACTGTGTTCAGAACAGTCATTACAGCTACATTGGATATACTGTTGATTGGTGAAACGCAAACTCCATTGGAAGTCATGGTCACTCTAACGGCATCCCCATTGGTAATAGTGCTGGTTGTATAGGTATTTGAATTTGTGCCGACATTTCCACCGTTCAATTGCCATTGGAATGATGGTGTTGTACCACCATTGATTGGATTCGCTGTGAACGTTACCAGAGTACCCGGACAAATAGCACCTGCAGGATTTACAGAAATACTTACAGCTCCGTTGAGTGTTGGATTCACAGTCATTATAATAACATTGCTGGTGGCTGTTGCCGGAGCAGCGCAAGTAAGTGATGATGTCAGAATTACCCTTACCTGATCCCCATTATTAAGGGCTGCCGTTGCAAATGACGGACTATTGGGGCCTGTATTGATGCCATTTATTTGCCATTGATAAGTAGGTGCTGAGCCACCTAATATCGGGGTTGCAGTAAAGATCACATTGTCGTCTTTACAGATAGGTCCGCTAGGGTTTACATTTATTGTAACTGAAGGTGCTGAAGGTGCTGTTACCGTTATGGTAATGGTGTTTGAATTGGCTGTAGGTGTTGAAACACATGTCTCACTGGAAGTGAGAATTACAATCACAACATCACCATTGTTCAAAGTACTTGAAGTGAAGGTGTTGCTGTTTGCACCTGCATTGACTCCATTTACCTGCCACTGATATGTCGGAGCAGCGCCTCCATTTGTAGGCCAGGCTGTGAATGTAACTGCTTGACCACTACAAATGGCCCCTGAATTATTTGATGTGATAGTCACTGAAGGTGTAACAACAGGACTAACATTCATATTTATAACGTTTGATGTTGCTGCAGGGCATGCTGCACTTGCGGTTAATGACACACCAACCTGGCTTCCTGCTGTTAATGATGATGATGAATATGATGTACTGTTCGCTCCTACGTTAGCACCATTTACTATCCATTGATATACAGGTGTTGGTCCTGGATTAACAGGTACTGCCGTAAAAGTTACAGATGTGCCAAAACATATGGATCCGGCAGGTGCAGCAGAAATACTTACCTCAGGTGCCAATGTTGGATTAACATTTACTACCACAGGCGGTGAAAAAGCGGTGTTTGTTGTTACACAAGCTGAATTTGATGTTAGTGAAACGGTGATAATGTCACCATCATTTAGTGTAGAAGAGGTATAGGTTGGACTATTGGTTCCAATATTAACACCATTCAGTTGCCACTGGAAGGCCGGAGAGGTTCCGCCAAATGTTGGCAATGCAGTGAAGGTCACCTGTGTGCCTGAACAGATCGGGTTAGGAGGATCTTGCATAATTGTAACTGCAGGTTGAGGCGTGCCTACAAACGGAGTTACAGTTATGCTATATATAATGTTGGTAGTCTTTGGCGGACAACCGTTATCGGTGCCTGAAACATTAAATTGGTAGGGTGCAGAATTAGCTTGTCCGCAATCAGTGCTCCAACAGAACTGAGCATATGCTATGTTATCATCAGCTACAGGTGAAAGAGTTGCGGGAGGATTAACAATGGCTGGATTAAAAATATTTCCTGTGGCGCTAACGTACAAGCTGTCGCCGTTAGGATCGGTCATTATAACTGGAAAGCATAATGTTTGTCCTTCTGTTATGGTATAATTTAATATGCCGCTACCATTAGATGTTGAAAGTACAGGTGGATTGTTGGGAGGGCATGCTATTGCTATCAACTGTAGGTCTCGTCGGATTGTGGATATAAGTACTCCATTTCTGTATTCTTTTATCTCAATTGCTACAACATAAAATCCCTGATTTGGAATGCTGTATTGAGTGAGTCCGGTTTGTGAGTTGATATTAGCGTATCCACCTGCCCCAAAAGGCGATGGCATATTATAACCTGGGTTGTAAAGTACGCCCGGGATAGGCCATATGTATGGATTGTTGTCAACAAAAGGATCGGGTATCGGATTGCCGGTTCCAGAGTATCCGCTATATGGGATCTCAAATGAATAAACTAGTGAATCGCCATCCGGATCATATGCATTGTTCACAATTGATACAGTATCGTTAGTGCACATATACGGAACAGGTATATCACTGAACTGAGGTGAAGAATTTATGGTTCCTGCCGGCGGAATAAAACAATAATAGGTTTGTCCCACACCTCCCGGATTATTAAGGTTTGCAATGTTGCCATTTCTGCAGCATCTTTCAACCATTATATGGTAGCCTCCTGTTGAGGGAGGTAGAGAAATGTCAGCTTCAAAAATACCTTCCTGTACACATACCGTCGTTGAAAAGTTGCAAGTGGGTCCTACAGAAGGCGGGTTGATAAATGTGCTGCTGGTAAGCAACAGGTCTTCAGTGGCAAACCAATTCTTGTCATCATTTGGGAAATTGATATCTTGCTCATAGATCCCCAAAAACATGGAATTATCTAGTGGGGCGGTTCCTCCGGCTGACGCATCACAATACCTGTATATCTTTAGGGTAATATGGTAATTATCGTTGCCTCCTGAACTGCCGGTATATTCATAGGTCATGCTTCCACCCATCAGGTGAGTAGCATGAAGCTCAAATAGTGAGCAAAGAGCAAAAATTAAAAACAGGAGTGTTCTCCTGTAAATACCTATTGGCATATTGCTGGTTATGAATTTTGTAATAAAGTTACGGAAAATTATAAACCCCTGAAAGTCACTATATTAAATATGACAAAAATATTATCATAGAATTGAGTTTGTTACATAAATGATGCATAATCCGCTCTTAATGAGTTTGTATATATTAACCAGAGGCACCGGATTTTCCTATTTTTGCCGCATAAACAAGTCAGAATGAATATATCATACAATTGGTTGGGGTCATATATCGACCACGGTATGGATGCTTTTGAGATGGCAGAACAGCTAACTTCCTGTGGCCTGGAAGTTGAATCGGTTGAGGAGTATGATTCAGTGCCCGGAGGATTGAAAGGGCTAGTGATTGGCCATGTACTTGAAACATGGAAACACCCTGATGCCGATAAATTAACTGTGACCAAAGTTGATGTTGGAGGCGGTCAGATAAATCAGATTGTCTGTGGTGCTCCCAATGTTGCAAAAGATCAGTTTGTAGTGGTTGCCTTACCGGGAACAAAGATCTATCCTGTAAATGGTGAATCATTCGAGATCAGGAAAGCCAAAATAAGAGGTGAACTTTCCGAAGGTATGATCTGCGCGGAAGATGAAATAGGTTTGGGAACTTCACATGAAGGGATCATAATATTAACAGAAAAGGTTGCTGCCGGAACACCCGCAAATGAGTACTTCAGACTTGAGTCAGATCACATACTTTCAATAGGGCTTACTCCTAACCGGGCTGATGCTGTTTCGCATATAGGCGTAGCACGTGACCTGTCGGCTTTGCTGCGAACAAGAAAAGATGTTGAGAGGAAAGTGCTGTGGCCTGAAATAAATGCCTTTGCTGCTCCAGAAAAAATACCTGTAATAGATGTTCAAGTAAAAAGCAAGGATTGTGTCAGATATTCCGGCGTTCACTTGAGAAATATTAATGTTTCTGAATCACCTGATTGGTTGAAAAGCAGATTGCTTTCGGTTGGATTACATCCTATTAATAATATTGTGGATATCACAAACTTTGTTCAATATGAGATGGGACAGCCATTGCACGCATTTGATGCAAGTAAGATAAAGGGTAGAAAAGTTGTTGTTAGATCAGCTCGCAAGGGTGAAAAGTTTGTTACTCTTGATGAAGTTGAACGTGAGTTGAAAGGCAGTGAGCTAATGATCTGTGATACTGATAACGGCATGTGCATAGCAGGAGTGTTTGGAGGACTGAATAGTGGCGTGTCTTCAGAAACAACTGAAGTATTTCTTGAAAGTGCATGTTTCGATCCGGTTAGTATCCGTAAAACATCAAAAGTGCATGGGTTAAAAACAGATGCTTCTTTCAGATTTGAAAGAGGGACTGACCCTGATGTCACCATTGCTGCATTGAAAAGAGCTTCGCTATTGATTGCAGAGATTTGCGGCGGTGAGGTTAGCTCATCAGTTATCGATATCTATACTGAACCGGTCCGGTTTCATGATGTTAAAGTTTCACTCAACCGGATCAATCAACTCAATGGCTTAAATACAAGCCCGGATAAGTTTGAGAAAATACTTAGTTCTCTTGAAATAAAAGCATTAAAGGAAAGTACAGGCATTTACAACTTGCAGGTGCCCCCATATCGTGTTGATGTGCGCAGAGAAGCCGATATAGCCGAAGAAGTTATACGTCTTACGGGATATGATGAGGTGCCGCTTCCAGAAAGAATGCATATGCCAATGCCTGCTGTTGCGGGTAATTCACCAGATAAAGTAAGAAGGAAGCTTCTGGATTTTTTAGTGGCAAATGGATTCACTGAAGTGATGAATAATTCACTTACAACTTCCTCTCATTCAAAGCAAGTGGCCAATAACATATCAATCCCTGCCGTTATCAGAAATCCGTTGAGTAAGGATCTGGATATATTGAGAACTCATATGCTTTTCCCGATGCTTCAAACGGCCGTTTATAATTCTAACAGAAAACGACCGGACTTAAGATTAGTTGAAAATGGTTTTGTGTATTCGTTTGCGGATGGTAAGTATTCCGAATCTGAAAAAACATCTATTTTATTCTGTGGCAACAGATATCCTGAAAACTGGATGAATGATAATAAAGGATATACCCCATACTACATAAAGTCTGTTCTGAATTCAACGCTACATTCTTTTGGGTTTAATGTAACGCAGTTAACGTATACTCCTTTTCAACATGACCTGATGAATACTTGTATGCAAGTATCTGTTGATGCAAAAGTTATTGGATACGCTGGCAAAATTTTGACTGGAATTGTAAGGGAATTCGATCTGACCGGAGATGTGTGGTATGGTGAGTTGGATATGAGTGCGTTATATAAGAAGGTGTTGAAGGTGAGTGGTCAGATAGCAGAACCTCCTAAATATCCGGAAGTAAGACGTGATCTTTCTCTGATACTGGATAAGAACCTTGAATTTGCACAGCTCGAAAACATGGCTTATCAAACAGAACGAAAGCTTCTGAGAAGTGTAAACCTATTTGATATTTACGAAGGCGACCGGATCGAAAAAGGAAAGAAATCTTATGCCATGAGTTTTCATTTGAGAGATGATGAGAAGACTCTTACTGATAAGGATATCGAAAAGGTTATGAATAAGCTTATGGCCAATTTTGAGAGTAAACTAGGCGCGATAGTCAGGAAGAGCTAAAATTAGATGCTTCTGATTTTTGGCATTTCAATTATACCGGTATGTTTGCCTGATAATAAAAACTTCTAAAGCATGAATGTTTACCGTCATTCTATCATTTTATTTTTCTTTTCAGTCATTTCATGCGGGCCTAAAACCCCGGATACTGAAGAGCTAAAACAAAAGTTTGGTGATTTTGCAGGTGGAACTATAAAAATGCTGCCGGTTGATTATACCCAGACCCCTATCAACAAAAAGATTGACCATCACCCTGAAGATTTCACATTTCTTAATGAAGTGGATATTTATTCCATGGCACATTTAAGTGATGGAAATTTTGTGACAGGTTTTGTGGTGAAACCAAAAACTCCAGGCAATTATCCGTGCATAATATTGAACAGAGGAGGTAATCGTGAGCTTGGTAGGCTGCTGGTTGCAACTGCAGTGGAGGTGATGGCCCCTCTAGCTGCCAAAGGATATATTGTAGCTGCTACCAACTACAGAGGGAATAGTGGAAGTGAAGGGAAAGAGGAATTTGGTGGTGCCGATGTGAATGATGTATTAAACCTCATCAACAGCATGTCTGAAATTGAATCGGCAGATACTTCAAGAGTTGGATTGCTGGGAATAAGCAGAGGGGGAATGATGAACTACCTGACGCTGAAGCAAACTAAAAATTCTAACATCAAAACCGCAGCTTCAATTGGTGGCATAACAGATCTTGGTTTAACAATTGAACATCACCGGGAAATAGGACATGTGGCTGATGAGTTGATACCCGGATACAAAGACCACATTCTCGAAAGTAATATTGAGCGGTCTGCAAATTATTGGGTCTATGATTTACCTGCCAGTGTCCCGTTGCTGATCATGCACAGTAAAATGGATGATCATGTATATTATTCTCAGGCTTTGACATTTGCAGATAGTTTGGAACATTACGGAATACCTTATTCTCTGATGAGTTTTGAAAATGATAAACACGGTTTAGTTGAACATAAAGATCTTGTATTTAATACGACAGTAACCTGGTTCAATAGATATGTAAGAGATGGCGTTTCATTTGAAGAGGTAAATAAACGGACCAACTATTAAATACTATCTTTTTATTTTTTGATTCACCATTCGCATAACCAAACACAAATTTCATGAAACACCCAGGATCTACCCCAGATGAATATATAAACGGACTCCCGGAAGACCGAAAAAAAGCCATGACAGAATTGCGTCAGGTTATTAAGAAAAATATTCCTAAAGGGTTTACAGAGGTCATAAGTTATGGAATGCCTGGCTGGGTTGTGTCACATAAAAATTATCCTGCAGGGTATCATTGCGATCCTAAACTTCCTTTACCATTTTTGAATATTGCATCGCAGAAGAATTTTATCGCCGTTTACCATATGGGTGTTTATGCTGATAAAAAACTTCTGGATTGGTTTGTAAAAGAATATCCAAAACATTCAGATACAAAGCTGGATATGGGAAAGAGTTGTATCCGTTTCAAGAATCCCGATAAGATACCATTTAAACTCATAGGAGAGCTTGCAAAGAAAATGACCCCGGATGATTGGATCAATCTTTATGAGAAGAATTATAAGCGTTAATATTTTTCGGTTTGTTTAAACGTTGCCTCATTGATATAAGGGCAAGAATGAGGTCCAGTATCTTTTACCCCGTAGGAAAGCTGCATCTGGCAACACTTTCAAAAATATATATTTTCTGTAGAATTTACGTTCCCTAAACAGTCATTGACGCATATCTCTATTTCTGGTAATTTTATAGTGGGGAGGGGATAGGCATCTTCCCCCACCAAAGCCCTGCCTACTGTGCATGAAAAATTTCGCATTTAAAGTGACTGTGATCATTCAACAGAACAACTGAAATGAAAACGATTCAGGCCCTGCGCCATAGCCCCGATTGAACTGAGCTCCTGCGAGGTGAAAGCGGGACAGCACTTGCCACAGCGTACTGCTGCACTTGCTTTAAAATATCAGGAAGGAAATTATTTTTTGCGTTTGCTGCGCTTGCGTTTTCTGAATCTCGGGCCTTCTTTGATAATATCAAATATGTTTTTGGCCTGTGTAAAAAGCGGCATCATGTCGTCGATCGACCTGCGGGAACGCAAAAGTTTGTTAAAGTATTCTTTGCGGATACTTTCAAGTTTTAATTGTTCTTTCTTCACGGGTACTCCTTTCTTGGTTTTATTGTAATAACTCTTTAACGCAGGATGTTACGCCTTGTTACATGTCTGTACCTAACCCGTTGGTTCTCACACTGTTTTAAATGAGCTCATGGTGGGAAAAAAGGGCCGTATTTCGTATCTTTGTGTCCCCAAAGTTTTAAAATTAACGGTTAGTTAAACAACTGAATATTAATAATTTATAAATTTTTATAAGCATGGCATTTGACATTGAAATGATCCGAAAAGTATATGAGATCCTTCCGCAACGGATTTCTGCTGCCCGTAAAGCAGTTAATAAACCCCTTACACTTACCGAAAAGATCCTTTATTCTCATCTTACCGAAGGAGATGCACAGAAGGCTTATGAGAGAGGGAATTCGTATGTCGACTTTAACCCGGACCGTGTTGCTATGCAGGATGCCACTGCACAGATGGCCCTCCTTCAATTCATGCAGGCCGGTCGCGATCAGGTTGCTGTGCCATCTACAGTTCACTGCGATCATTTGATCCAGGCAAAAACTGGTGCCGATACCGATCTGGCAACAGCCCTTGATACTAACAAGGAAGTGTATGACTTTCTTAGTTCAGTTTCCAATAAATATGGTATTGGTTTCTGGAAGCCGGGCGCAGGTATTATACATCAGGTAATTCTTGAACAATACGCCTTCCCCGGTGGTATGATGATAGGTACCGATTCACACACTGTGAATGCCGGCGGACTGGGAATGGTTGCCATTGGTGTAGGTGGTGCCGATGCTTGTGATGTAATGGCCGGGCTACCTTGGGAACTTAAATTTCCAAAACTCATTGGTGTGAAACTTACCGGTGAACTCAAAGGCTGGTCTTCTCCAAAAGATGTAATTCTTAAAGTGGCCGGTATACTTACAGTAAAAGGTGGTACTGGTGCCATTGTGGAATATTTTGGTGAAGGTGCTGCATCGCTTTCCTGTACCGGTAAAGGTACCATCTGTAATATGGGCGCAGAGATCGGTGCAACTACTTCACTGTTCGGGTACGATGATCGTATGGCTGACTATTTAAAAGCTACTGGTCGTGCCGATGTTGCAGCTCTTGCCGATGGTGTTGCAGAACACCTCACCGGTGATGCCGAAGTATATAGTGATCCTGAAAAATATTTTGATCAGGTGATAGAGATCAACCTTTCCGAACTTGAACCTCATATCAATGGTCCATTCACTCCCGATCTTGCCTGGCCACTTTCTAAGTTCGCACAGGCGGTACGTGAGAACGGATGGCCTGCAAAGCTTGACGTAGGACTTATTGGTTCTTGCACCAACTCTTCTTACGAAGATATTACTAGAGCTGCATCGGTTGCAAAGCAGGCAGTTGATAAAGGCCTTAAAGCAAGATCTGAATTCACCATAACTCCGGGATCTGAGCAGGTTCGTTATACTGTGGACAGAGATGGTTACCTCGATATTTTTGAGAATATGGGCGGTGTTGTGCTTGCCAACGCATGTGGGCCCTGTATCGGACAATGGGCTCGCCATAACGCCGACAAATTGGAGAAGAATTCAATCATCACTTCCTTCAATAGAAATTTTGCAAAAAGAAATGACGGTAATCCTAATACTCATGCATTTGTAGCATCACCTGAAATTGTCACTGCTTTTGCTATTGCAGGAGACCTTACTTTTAACCCTAATACCGATACCTTACCAAATGCAAATGGTGAGCAGGTGAAACTGGATGAGCCTAACGGTATAGAACTTCCACCTAAAGGATTTGATGTTGCTGATGCAGGATACCAGGCACCGGCAGAGAATGGCAGCTCCGTTCAGGTGTTGGTAGCCACTGATTCAAAACGTCTTCAGATTCTGGAACCTTTCAAACCATGGGAAGGTGTTGATCTTTTAGGGTTAAGACTTTTAATAAAAGCCAAGGGTAAGTGTACCACTGATCATATTTCAATGGCTGGACCGTGGTTAAAATTCCGCGGCCATCTTGATAATATTTCTAATAACATGCTTATCGGTGCCATGAATTTTTACAATGAAAAAACCGATAGTGTGAAAAACCAAATCAACGGTAAGTATGATTCTGTTCCTGCTGTACAGCGAGCATATAAAGCTGCAGACATAGGAAGTATAGTAGTTGGTGATGAGAACTATGGCGAAGGGTCATCACGTGAACATGCTGCTATGGAGCCCCGGTTCCTGGGAGTGAGAGCCGTGCTTGTAAAATCATTCGCTCGTATTCACGAAACCAATCTGAAAAAGCAGGGTATGTTAGCCTTAACTTTTGTTGACAAGGGTGATTATGACAAGATTCTTGAAGATGATCTGATCGATATCAAAGGACTGACTTCCTTTACACCGGGCAAGCCACTTACCATTGTGTTGAATCATGCTGATGGATCATCCGATGATTTTGCAGTGAACCATACTTACAATGAGAATCAGATAGAGTGGTTCAAGGCAGGATCTGCTTTGAATGTTATCAAATCAGGCCTTGAGCAGAACTGACTTTTGAAAAACAATAAAACCATTCATACATGAAAAAGAGCATCTTTATTTTTCCTTTGTTAGTCTTACTGTATTCATGCACAACACAACAAAATGATTCTTCAAAGGCTGATGAAGTTGTTGTTGTTCAGGATCCATTATCGGCCTGGAATGATGCTTCAACCAAGCAGTCTATTATTTCTTATGTGAATGCAGTAACAGATTCAGCAAGTGCTGATTTTGTTCCGGTGGCCGACAGGATAGCGGTATTTGATAATGACGGTACTTTGTGGTGTGAACAACCGGCTTATACTCAGCTGATATTTGTGCTGGACAGGATAAGGGAGATGGCACCTTCGCATCCGGAGTGGAGCAAGCAGCAACCTTTTAAGGCCGCAATCGAGGGCGACCTGGATGGCTTGGCCGAATCAGGTATGGAAGGGCTGATGACCTTATTGATGCATACACATTCCGGCGTTACTACCGATGAATTCAAAGAAATTGTTGAATCATGGATGAAAAATGCAAAACATCCCCGGTATAATGTTACATATGACCAATTGGTATATCAACCCATGATAGAGTTATTGCATTATTTGAGAGCACACAACTTTAAAACATATATTGTTTCAGGTGGTGGTGTTGAATTCATGAGACCTGTTACCGATCGTATATATGGCATACCTGCTGAACAGGTTATTGGAAGTACCGTTAAAACAGTTTTTGAATATAATGATGGTAACCCTGTTATAAAAAAACTTCCGGAAATAGATTTTATTGATGATAAGGAATTGAAACCCGTTGCAATTAATAAGATCATTGGTAAGAAGCCCATCTTTGCAGCAGGCAACTCCGACGGTGACCTTGCAATGTTACAATGGAGTGCGTCCTCAGATCACAAATCATTGCAGCTTTATGTGCACCATACTGACTCTGTAAGGGAGTATGCATATGACCGAAACTCTCATGTTGGTAAGCTCGATAAAGGTCTCGATCAGGCATTGAATGATGGTTGGGCTGTAGCCGATATGGAGAAAGATTGGAAAAGAGTATTTTCATTTGAAAAATAATACCGGCCATAAACATAGAGCCTGCATATATTCTCGGCTTTAACACATGCAACCATAAATTTTGAAAGTTTCAGGCTTCACATTTATTCGCAACGCAGTAAAATTTGATTACCCGATCAAGGAGGCTATTGAATCCATCCTACCTGTTTGTGATGAAGTAGTTGTGATGCTTGGAAATTCAGATGATGACACTTCAATTCTTGTTGATTCAATTGGCAGTCCTAAGATCAGGGTCATATCAAGTGTTTGGGATGACAATTTGCGGGAAGGTGGAAGAGTGCTTGCTGAAGAGACCAACAAGGCGCTGGATGCAATAAATTATGACAGCGATTGGGCCTTTTATATTCAGGGCGATGAGGTGTTTCATGAAGATGGATTGAAAACAGTTCAACTGGCAATGAAAGAACATCTTGAAGATGCTAATGTTGAAGGCTTGCTTTTCAATTACCATCACTTCTATGGTTCATACGATTTTATTGGTGATTCACGAAGATGGTACAGAAATGAAATACGTGTTGTAAGGAACGATAAAGCTATACGCTCGTTCAGAGATGCGCAGGGATTCCGTAAAAACGGGAAAAAGTTAAAAGTAAAAAAAGCAGATGTTTGGATGCATCATTATGGGTGGGTTAAACCTCCGGCATCCATGCAGGCTAAACAGGAAAGTTTTCATAAACTGTGGCACAGTGATGAATGGGTGAATAGCAACATTGCACAGTCATCAGAGTTTGATTATTCCGGAATAGATTCTTTGGCATTTTTTGAGGGTACCCATCCTGCTGTTATGAAAGAAAGAATTAACAGAGTGAATTGGAAATTTGATTTCGATCCGACAAAAAAAAAGCTTTCATTTAAGAACAAGGTACTCCAGTTCATTGAGAAATTAACTGGAAAACGGTTAGGGGAGTATAAGAATTATACCTTGTTGAAATAAATTAATGCGGCATCACCCGGCTTTGCTTAGCACATCAGCCAAATGCATGATCTTGATGGGAATAGAGTGCTTTTTAAAATAACCTTCCAGATGCATAAGGCATGACATGTCGGTTGATATGATCACCTCAGCACCAGACTTCAGTATCTGTTCGGTCTTTTTCTCTGCAAGCTTCGTGGCTATGTCCTCAAACTTTGTTGCAAAAGTGCCGCCAAATCCACAACATGTGTCTCTGTCTTCAATTTCTACCATGGTAAGTCCTTTTACCTGAGATAACAGAGTGCGTGGTGCATTAACAATTCCCAGTTCGCGCATGGCTGAGCAATTGTCGATGAATGCTGCCCTTGCATCAAAGGATGCTCCCAAATCAGTCACCTTTAATATGTTAACCAGAAAATCACTCAGTTCATATATATGCTTTTGCACATGTTTGAACTCATTGTGAAGTACCGAGTTATGGAACATATCAGGATAATAATTTCTGATCATGCTTACACATGATCCACCCGGTGAAACTATATAGCGTTCGTTCTGAAATTCTTTGATGAGCTTTTCGCCAACTTCCTTGCAGTAGTCCACATATCCTTCCTGATAAGCAGGTAAACCGCAGCAAGTTTGTTCTACATCATAATTCACACCACAGCCTGTCTTTTCAAGCACCTTAACCATGTTATGGGCAGTGTCGGGAAAAACCTGGTCAATATAGCAGGGGATGAAGATATCTACGATCATAGATCAGGTGCAAATATAGTTATGTATGTATTTGCTTTTTGCGATAATTTAGAGTTATGATCAAAAAGATGAACCCAATAATAAAATAAGTGATCAGGGCTAATATAGAGTTCCGCATATTGCCTGTAAGTTCTTCGATGATCCCGTAGGATGCAGTACCTAGTACGAGTCCGAGTTTGTCGCAAACATCATAGAAACTGAAATATGAAGCATGATCCCGTGTTTCCGGTAAAAATTTAGAGTAAGTAGACCGGCTCAATGACTGAATACCACCCATGACAAGCCCCACCGTCATGGCCAGTACATAAAATCCTTTCACAGAATACACGTTGTATGCTGCAATACATACAATGATCCATATCGATACTGCCCATCCCAGGGCTTTTAAATTACCACGTTTTGCCGAAAGCCATGAAAAGAAATAAGCACCTGCTATTGCAACAAACTGAATGATCAGAACTGTTACTATGAGTTGACCATCCTCCATAGCAATCTCCTTTTTACCAAAAATGGTGGCTATGTACATTACGGTCTGTACACCCATGTTGTAAAAAAAGAATGAGATCAAAAATCTTTTCAGGTGCCCCTGGTTCTGTAGCTCCTTCCAGACTTTAATAAGTTCATGGTATCCGTTCAGCAGATATTTTCCTGCAGGTTTAATATTGTGCACATTAGATGGCAGGTATTTGAATGTTATGCTGGCAAATCCAATCCACCATACTCCTACCATTATAAAAGAGATCCTGGCCGGTAGAGAATTATCAGAGATGCCGAATACTTCCGGGTTCATGATCATGTAAAGGTTAAAGATCAGCAACAATGAACTGCCAATATATCCCAGCGAAAAGCCGCGTGCACTTATTTTGTCTTGATCAGCCGGCTCGGCGATTTCAGGCAGGAAGGCATTATAGAATACTATACTCCCTGAAAATCCGATAGAAGCAAGTGCAAAAAAGGTGATGCCCAGCCATATGTTGGAGCTGTCAAAAAAGTATAAAGTGATGCATGATACGCCACCCAGCCAGCAGAAGAATTTCATGAATGACTTTTTTGATCCGTTGGAGTCAGCTATAGCTGATAATATCGGAGACAATATGGCTATCAGCAGAAAGGCAAATGAAAGTGTGTACGAATATAAAGCGCTGTTCACAAATTCAAACCCCAGAAACTTTACCGTGTCAGTTCCATTTTCAGATGTAACAGAGGTCCAGTAAACAGGAAAAATAGCAGTGGTGATGACCAGCGAGTAAACAGAGTTGGCCCAATCATACATGGTCCAGGCCCTGATTATTTTTTTGTCGCCCTTAATAGTGATGCCTTCAGTTTCAGCTTGCAATTGCCTTATGCGATTTTATAAAGTGTCTAAAGTAATAAAGATTTACAATCGCACCCTATCTGCTTATTTAGCAGGCTATAAATGTATATTGAAGGTTACAGCTTGAATTCTGCCGCATTACCGATGTAGTTGTGCGGAGTTATTTTGAGTAATTCTGTTTTTACCTTCTGATTCACCTCCAGTTTCTTTACAAAATTTCTGATAGTGGTCTTGTTGATCTTTTTGCCGGTACGTGTAAGCTCTTTTAATGCCTCATAGGGATTCGGATAACCCTCTCTCCTCAAAATGGTTTGTATCGCTTCAGCTACAACAGCCCAGTTGTCTTCAAGATCAGCTTTAAGCTTCTTGTCATTCAGCTGCAGCTTTTCAATACCCTTGAGCATGGAACGGATAGCGATAACGGTGTGAGCATATGGTACTCCTACATTGCGCATTACAGTGGAATCTGTTAAGTCGCGTTGCAACCTTGATAAAGGAAGCTTTTCACTAAGATGCGAAAACAATGCGTTTGCAACGCCAAGGTTACCTTCAGCATTTTCAAAATCTATTGGATTCACTTTATGCGGCATTGCCGACGAGCCTACTTCTCCTTTTTTAACCTTTTGGGTAAAGTACTCCATAGATACATAAGTCCATATATCTCTGCAAAGATCAATGAGGATGGTATTAATTCTTTTGTAGCAATCAAGAATGGCTGAAAGGTTATCATAATGCTCGATCTGTGAGGTGATACGTGATCGTTTTAATCCGAGTGATGATACAAATACATCTGCAAAAAGATCCCAGTCTATCTTTGGAAAAGAAACATAATGCGCATTCATGTTACCAGTAGCGCCACCGAATTTCGCAGGATATTCCAGTTCCCGGAAATGGATCATTTGCTCATCTAACCTATTTACAAATACAGCGATCTCCTTGCCTAATGTGGTAGGTGAGGCAGGTTGCCCGTGAGTACGGGCCAGCATTGGTATTTTACGCCATTTCTCAGACAATGCTGCAAGTTCATTTCTCAAAGTAGAGATCAGTGGGTACATGACATTATCATACGCATCTTTCATGGAAAGTGGAACCGCAGTGTTGTTTATGTCTTGTGAAGTAAGTCCAAAATGGATGAACTCCTGGTATTTTTCAAGTTTCGATCCTTTGAATTTCTCCTTCAGATAATATTCAACAGCCTTAACATCATGATTGGTGATAGCTTCTGTCCTCTTTACCGACTCTGCAGCCCCTTCTCCATCTTTTGCTATTTGGGCAGCTATAAGATCAAGCTTATCGGTTGGGAATTTTTTTAATCCCGGGATGCCAGACTGGCATAAGGCATTAAAATAGGCGATCTCTACAAATAACCGGTATCTGATGAGCGCAGCTTCTGAGAAATATGGTGAAAGAATTTCTGTTGCTTTATGGTATCTGCCATCAACGGGTGAAACAGCATGTAATGCGTTTTTCATCTGGATAAAATTCTTACTGCGAAGATACAACAATGACCTGATTTGTCTCAAAGATTAGTGTTGAAATTGAACAATGATCTTTGCACCTTTGTAAGCCTAACCTCAATATTGCCATGAGAATTAAGCTTCTGACATATTTTTTGTTGCTGATTGGATTTTCGCAAGGCCAAGCTCAATCAACGGATACCATTTTTAGCAAGATCAGTGCAGATGATGCTATGGTGTGCTATCAGATCAATGATGATAAAGGAGTGATAAGAGAAACGGGTTATTTGCTTGATGGAGTGAAAGAAGGCAGCTGCTCTGAATTTAACCAGAGGGGAAGTCTGGTGAAAATATGCGGTTACCATAAAGGCAAATATGAAGGTACGGTAGTTACCCTTATTGAAGGAGGATTTGTTGAATCGGAAGAACACTATATAGGAGGATTGTTGAATGGGAGACGAATTGTTTACCGTTATGGTGGAGTTAAAAAGTTAGTGGAAGAATATAAGGGTGGAGCGTTGGATGGTACCAAGATCCTGTTTTATGATAATGGATTTAAGCAGGAAGAGTCTGCTTATAAAAATGGAATGCGTAATGGGTTAACAAAATGGTTCAATCAAAGCGAAGTGGTAACCATTGAACAAACGTATCGGAATGGATTGCTGGAAGGAAAGGCAGTGTCATATCATTTTAATGGTAAAGTGTTCAGTGAAGGAAATTACGTCAACAATAAAGAGGTGGGTGAATGGAAGGAATATGATGAGGAAGGTAAACACATAAAAAGTACTTGGTACAAAGCAGGCGTCGTTGATAAAAAAATAAACTATTAAGAGTATGGTACGGGTGTTCGGTTCCTGTCGATCCAATAGCCCCAGGCAACCAACAGCCACATTGATAGAGCAGCCATTGCCACAGCTTTTCCATCAGGAGGAGGTGGTCCCAATAGGTTAGCTGCGTAGGTAGCTAACAGAAAAATCACGAAACTCCAAAATAAGATACTTCCCTTTCTGTTGTCGGATCTGGTGTTTTTCATGTATATATAAACACCTGCAGTGAATAGAATTACCTCTGTAATTATTGAAGCAGTTATCGAATTCCAAAGTCCCAGTCCGGTTTTTATTTCGCTCCATGGCGAAATAGGTAGATCGGCACGGTGAGTGATCCAGTCAAGTATCCAGTGACTGAATACCAACATTCCGAAAATTATCGCTCCTTTTTTATTTTGTTTGAACAGGTAAATAACGCCCGCAGTTATCACACTCCAAAACAGGGCAGCAAACAAACTGTGTGAATACGGATAGTAGATAAAATTTAATGGAGTTAATGCTGTGTTCCCCGGATCAACTTGCACAACCTCAATTCCGGAAAGTACCAAAAAGGGCCAAAGGAGATCCAGAAATTGTACAGCAATAAATGCCGTTCCTAGCTTAATGCCTGCCGACTTATTTGCGGCGGCGAACCCAAGTGCAAAGTGGCCTATGAACATGATTCAAAAATATTAAGATTTTGAGACGTTTTTAGCTGTATCAATTTCTTTTATCCCACAAAGATGTGAGGAAACTTAACATAAAGATATTAGTTTCTTGATTTAAGAAGATAACTTAAAACATTGATAAACAGATGAATATAAATTATTTATAAGGAAACTATATAAAATATAAAAGTTTCCATAGTTTTGCGCCATGAAAATTGATGAAGTAGACGATAAGATAATTGTGGGTGCCCGGGAACTGTTTTACAGGCATGGGATAAGGAGTATTACCATGGATGACATTGCAAAGCATTTGTCCATGTCAAAAAAGACCATTTACCGGCACTTTAGTGATAAAGATTCGATTGTATCAAGGTGCTGTCACATGGAACTTGAAAAACGTGTTTGTTCATTTGACCAGATCGCTGACAATGCACCGGATGCCATTAGCGAACTCATAGGATTGATGAAGGATATGGGAGGTATGTTTGCTGAGATCAACCCGAACCTTTTTTACGATATGCAAAAGCATCATCTGGGTGCCTGGAAAATGATGACTGATTTTAAGGAAAAGAAGATCATGAAAATGGTTGAATCTAACCTGCTCAGAGGCATTCGCGAAGGACTGTATAGAAAAGACATAAATATTCAGGTGCTTTCCAGATTAAGAGTTTACCAGGTTGACATGGGGTTTAATCCCGATATGTTCTCGCCTTCAAAATATAACATCAAAGATGTTCAACTTGCAATGCTCGATCATTTCATGCATGGAATTACAACCATAAAAGGGCATAAGCTTATCAATAAATATAAACAAGTAGAAGAAGAAGATTAATTATAATACCATGAAAAAATCAATAAGTATTTTTTTGATCTGCACGTTCCCATTGGTGTGGGAAGCAAAAGCTCAGTATACATTTGCATTTAGCATTGATGAAGCGGTAACATACGCGCTGGAAAATCAGGCGACTGTCAAAAATGCTCAACTTGAAACGCAGATTGCTGAGGCCCGGGTCAATGAACTAATCGGTGTAGGTCTGCCACAGGTGAATGCAAGCGCAGAAATGATCCGCTACTTTGAAGTGCCAACAAGTTTCTTCCCTGCTTCATTCAGCGGTGGCCCAGAGGATGTGTATCTCCCGGTTCAATTCGGACAACCCTATACCGCTCAAGCTGGCTTTCAGGCCAGTCAGCTCATATTCGATGGTAGTTATATTGTTGGCTTACAGGCGTCACGCACATATTCAGAATTATCAAGGAAAGACCTATCACGTGCGCGCATAGAAACAGCCATCGCTGTAAAGCAGGCTTATTATCTTGTATTGGTCAACAGAGAGGCATTTAAAGAATTAGAAAATGAAGTGACAAGGATCGAAAAATTACGCGATGATACCAAAGCTTTATATGATAATGGTTTTGTGGAAAAAACAGATCATGACAGGATAGTTCTAAATTACAACATTGCAAATAACGGCAAGGTGAAAGTAGAACGTTCAGTAGATATTGCCATGAACCTTTTGAAATTTCAAATGGGTATGGATCAGAATGCAAAACTTATACTCACTGAAACACTGGATGATATTGATCCGCAAACTGCTATAGCTTATGCAGATACAGTCGATTATAGAAACAGGATAGAATATTCGATCCTGCAAACACAACATAGGTTAGCCGCTTTAGATGTTCGCAACTACAATGCATCCAGGTTACCCTCTTTAGGATTGTTTGGATCGCTGGGATGGAACGCCTCCCGAAATGAATTCACCTTTTTTAAAACCGGAGAAAGCTGGTATCCTGCATCACTTGTTGGTGTTCAGTTGAACATGAACATTTTTGGTGGCTTTAAAAAGAATGCGCAGGTTCAACAAGCTAAACTTAATGTGTTAAAAGTTGAAAATGGTTTGCAAACCCTTGAGAATAACATTGACCGGGAATATCAGAATGCACGTTTGTCATACCTCAACGCCCTGAATGATTATATAACCCAAAAAGAAAACCGAGAACTAGCCAGAGAACTTTCAAGGGTGGCAAAAGTAAAGTATGACACTGGAGTTGGATCCAGCCTGGAAGTTGTTGACGCTGAATCGTCACTGCGTGAGTCGGAAGCAAACTATTATCAGGCACTGTTTAGCGCCTATGTTGCAAAATTGGAACTCGACAGAACGGCAGGACTAATAATTTATTGAAACTAATAACAACACAAAAAATATTAATAATAACAGATAATATGAAAATTGTAAGTAAAATCATTCTCGTTTCATTATTACCAATGGCTTTGATTTCATGTCAAGGTGGGAGTGCGGGAAATGACAAACAGGCTGAATTGGAACAGTTGCTCATAGAACAGGCTGATATCAATAGTAGGATCGCTGCATTAAGGGAGGAAATAGGTTCTGCTGAAGGAAGATCCAACGCAACACTGGTCTCTATTCAAAAGGCAAATCCTGCCACTTTTACACACTATGTTGAAGTGCAGGCCCGCGTGGATGGAGATGATGCTGTGGATCTGAGTCCACGTATGCAGGGTACAGTGACCCGAATATTGGTTTCGGAAGGAGATAATGTGAAGCCGGGACAAATTTTGGCACAGATAGATGATCAAATTGCAAGACAAAATTTGGCAGAGATCGAATCTCAATATGAATTTTCTAAAACAGTATACGAAAAGCGAAAAGCACTTTGGGAACAAAGAATAGGCACTGAATTGGAGTATCTGTCAGCCAAGAATAATTATCAGTCGCTTCAGAAAAGAAGAGCTGCTGTACTTGAGCAGTTAGATATGACAAGGATCAAATCACCAATAAAAGGTACCGTAGATAATGTGGAAATAAAAGTTGGGCAAGCAGTAATGCCTGGAATGCCGGCTATCAGAGTGGTCAACCTGTCAAATCTTAAAGTTAAAGGCGAGGTAGCTGAATCTTTTGCCGGAACCATTAAAAAAGATGATGAGGTTATACTTTATTTTCCTGATCTGGGTAAAGAGGTGGAAGGTAAGGTTGGCTTTGCTTCCAAGGTGATAGACCCGCTGAATCGCACTTTTACAGTGGAAGTAAACCTTGATGCTGATGCAGGGGTATTTAACCCGAACATGGTTGCTGTTATGAAGATATCTGACTATAACAATGATGAAGCATTCATTCTTCCGGTCGATCTTATTCAATCGTCAAGTAAAGGCAAATTTATCATGGTGGCAGAAAGTAAGGGTAATCAGCTTTTTGCTAAACGACTTGTAGTTGAAACCGGTAAATCATATAACGGTAAAGTGGAGATAGTATCTGGCATTGCCCCGGGTGAAAAAATTATCACTAACGGCTATCGTGATCTTAATGAAGGTGCAGAGGTAAGAGTAGGAAAATAATTGAACCCCCATTAAATAAATCTCATCCACCATTTAAATCTTTTTAATTAGATGATTGATAAATTCAAAGAATTTAAACCCTCAAGTTGGTCTATAGATAACCGTACTGCAATATATGTACTTACTATTATCATTACACTTGCCGGGTTATCAGCATATAACAGTATCCCTAAAGAGAACTTTCCTGATATAGTTGTTCCTCAGATTGTGGTTAGCACTATTTATCCCGGAACTTCCCCTGCTGACATGGAAAATCTGGTGACCAAGCCTCTTGAAAAACAAATGAAATCCATTTCCGGAGTAAAAAAGATCACCAGTAACTCAATGCAGGATTTTTCAAACATCATAGTTGAGTTTAACACTGATGTTGAAGTTCCGGTGGCAAGGCAAAAAGTAAAAGATGCTGCAGATAAAGCAAGAAATGATCTTCCGGAAGACCTTCCTAATGATCCTAATATCCAGGATATTAATTTCTCTGATATCCCTATCATGTATATCAACATTGCCGGTGATTACGATCTGGCAAAATTAAAAAAGCATGCCGACGACCTTAAAGATCGTATAGAAAGCCTGAAGGAGATCACAAGAGTTGACATGATTGGTGCGCTGGAAAGAGAGATACAGATCAATGTTGATATGTTCAAGGCTACCGCAGCACGAATATCAATGCATGATATTGAAAATGCAGTTGCCTTTGAGAATATGACCGTAACAGGTGGTACTCTCGAAATGGATGGTATGCGCAGAACAGTCAGTGTTAAAGGTGAATTTAAAAATGTAGAAACCTTAAGGAATATAGTTGTTAAATCTACTGAAGGATCACCGGTATACCTGAAAGATATTGCAGATGTTCAGGATGACTTTAAAGAACAGGAAAGTTACGCCCGGTTATATGGTAAAAATGTGATCACACTTAATGTGGTTAAAAGATCGGGCGAAAACCTTATAGAAGCTGCCGACAAAATCAAGGAAATAACAGATGAAATGCATGCTACTGTTTTTCCGTCCGACCTTCAGATAACCATTACTGGTGATCAGTCTAATCAGACCAAGGTTACTATTCACGACCTTATTAACACCATCATCATTGGTTTTATACTTGTAACTATTCTACTCATGTTCTTTATGGGTGCTACCAATGCACTATTCGTTGCATTGTCGGTTCCGCTTTCAATGTTCGTGGCGTTTCTTATCCTTCCCGTGATCGGATTTACGATGAATATGATCGTATTGTTTTCGTTTTTATTGGCACTTGGAATAGTTGTGGATGATGCAATAGTTGTAATTGAAAACACACACCGAATTTACGACAATGGAAAGGTGCCTATTAAAAAAGCTGCAAAAATGGCTACAGGGGAAGTGTTTCTTCCGGTATTGTCAGGAACACTTACCACCCTTGCACCATTTATACCACTGGCTTTCTGGGACGGACTCATAGGAAAGTTCATGTTCTTCTTACCCATAACACTTATCATAACACTTACCGCATCTCTATTAGTAGCCTACATCATCAACCCGGTATTTGCTACAGATTTTATGCGTCCCGATAATGAAGTTGATCATGGAAATAAGAAACGGAATAAGAGTATAAAGGTTGCTTCCATCATCTTTGGTGCACTGGCTATCATTTTCTATGTTTTCGGCAACTTCGGAATGGGTAATTTCCTGATAACTGCCGCAGTGATTCATGTGGTCTATAAACTTTGGATCGTCAATCTTATCAAAGGATTCCAGAACAAGGCATGGCCTGCATTCAAAAACGGATATGTAAAAGTGCTCGCTTGGGCTATTGACCGACCATGGACCATGGTTATATCAACAGTGCTGTTGTTTTTCTTCAGTATCGGATTTCTCATAGTCCGTAACCCCGGTTCTCGATTCTTTCCACAGTCTGATCCCAACTTTATATATGTATACCTTACACTTCCTATAGGAACCGATCAGGCCTATACTGATTCAATCACACAAATAGTTGAAAAAAGAGTGACAGGTATTGTGGGTGCCAATAACCCCGCCGTTTCTTCTATTATCTCCAACGTCACCATTAGTGTTACAGATCCTGCTGAGAATGATCAGGCAAGCTACCCTAACCGAAGTAAAATATCGGTGGCATTTGTTGAGTATGGAAAAAGGAATGGGGTGTCTACTCGAAAATACTTGGGAGAATTACGTAATGGTATGCCCGAGATCCCCGGTGCAGAAATAACAGTTGATCAGGAGCAGGGCGGACCTCCCGTAGGTAAGCCTATCAATATTGAAATTAGTGGTGACGGATTTGAAGAACTGATCACCGTTTCTAATGACCTTAAGCGCTACCTCGACTCACTTCAGATCCCGGGCGTGGAAGAATTAAAGACCGATCTGCAGAATAACAAACCTGAAGTTGTTTTCAATATTGATCGTGAAAGAGCAAACAGAGAAGGAATAAGCACAGGACAAATAGGAGGGGAGTTGAGGACCGCTCTGTTTGGAAAAGAAGTATCAAAATTCCGTGATGACAATGATGAATATGATATCACCTTGCGGCTTAAAAAGTACCAACGTGAAAACATTGATCAGTTAAGAAATATGAACGTGATCTATCGTGATATGGCTGCCGGCGGATTGGTAAGGCAGGTTCCGATATCTTCGTTCACAAGTGTAGAATATTCATCAACTTATGCCGGAATAAAAAGAAAAAATCAAAAAAGAGTTGTAACTCTTTATTCCAATATTCTTGGTGGTTATTCACCTAACAATGTAGTAGCCGATGTAAAAAAAGCAGTGGCAGGTTTTCAGGTGCCCACATCAGTTGCTATTGATATGACAGGAGAACAGGAAGAACAGCAGGCAACTATGACATTTCTTGGAAATGCACTCATGATCTCATTAGGACTTATCTTCCTGATACTTGTTACCCAGTTCAATTCCATTGGTAAACCATTTATTATCCTTACAGAGATCGTGTTCAGTATGATTGGTGTTTTCATTGGTTTTGCAATGTTTAAAATGGAATTCTCAATCATCATGACCGGTATAGGAATTGTTTCGCTGGCAGGAATAGTGGTGCGTAACGGAATTCTGCTGGTAGAATTTACCGACCTCATGCGGGAGGCAGGCATGGGTGTTCGCGAATCTATCATAGAAGGAGGTAAAACAAGAATGACACCGGTGTTGCTCACAGCAACAGCAACCATATTAGGACTTATTCCGCTGGCAGTGGGACTGAACATGGATTTTGTGAAACTCTTCACCGAGTTGAATCCACATATCTATTTCGGTGGCGATAATGTAGCTTTCTGGGGACCACTTTCCTGGACCATGATATTTGGATTAGGGTTTGCAACATTCCTTACACTGATCCTTGTACCTGTTATGTATTATCTCATGGAACGCGCAAAGGAAAAACTTCGAAAGTTGTTTGGAAAAGAGAGCCCTGAAACTGTTGTAGCCGGAGCATAGTTCCGCTTCAGCTATTTTAAATATATTTGCATCACCTCCGGGATCATCTCCGGAGGTTTTCTTTTAAAACTATCATGATCAAACATATTTCAATATTTCTTTTGTTTATACTTAGCACCTTTCAAGGAAACTCACAACTAACATCCCGTCGGTTGTTCTCCATTGAAACATCCAAACTGATGGGACTGGGTCATTTTAATTTTAAAATGGCTGTGAATTCACAGGAGGTGATAGCTTTCAATTCATGTAATCGTCCTGTAGTATATCTGATAAAAGGTGGTGTTATCCTTGACTCTATACAGCTTGAGTACAAAGGATGTGTACGTAATATGGAGTTCGATGAACATGATAACCTGCTCATCATGGATAACGAGGAAACTACAATTTACCGGTATAACCATAGAACCTTTGAAGTTGAAAAATTACCATATACAAAGCCGGAAGACTGGTACATACTCCAGAATCACTGGTACAAGTTCTTTGAGATAGGTTCTATACCTACCTTTTATAACAATCGTGAATATTTGCAGGATTTTTATTATACACGCTTTGATTATTCCTACAATTTGTATCTCAATTATAATACCGGATACATTTATCAGTACGCATACAATTTCATTCGAAAGGTGGGTAACCGAAAAACATATATGGCATTGAAGAAAGAAGACCTTTGGTTTTCCGACCGGCTCAGCAATAAGTGTAAGATGTTACTCATTGACCTCGAAAATGAAACTGCTGTTTATTATAACAGAGCATTGATATTGATGTTCGAAAACTTTAAAACAGGACAGGTGCTTGAGTATCGCGCAAACGTTCCAAAAGGCGAAGCTGTGCAGGTCGATTTTTCAACTAACAAATTCCAAACCAAGATCTGGGGTGTGAGTGATTTTAATACTGACAGGATCATCTTTTCGGAATGGGAAATGGTGAAATGATATCTTCATTTTTTTAAGCGCGGGGTACGGTGTCATTTGGCAACTGCGGTCCCGCTTTCGCCTCGCAGGAGCTCAGCTCAATCGGGGCTAAGGCTAGTGGCGGATGTTTTCATAGCAACAAAAAGTTAAAAAAAATGCCGGCATCAAGCCGGCATTTTTAAATTTCATTCTGTTTATTATTGACTCATCATCACTCTTTTTGCCTCAGCCTCCAAGTCTCTGTATGCTGTGCCTTCAATGGTTACTCCAACAAACTGAATATTGCCACCTTTGAAAGTTCCGGGTGTTTTATATTCATTGCTCACCGCATCACCACTGTCATATCCTACACACAATCCATCGCCTGATAAAGTGAACTTGGCTGGTTGTGTTTTCATTGGTCCTGAAGCTACTTCTTTTTCGTCGATGTATAACTTCATGCTACCCATAGATTCACCGTATGGACCTTTATCAGAACGTGTGAATTCCATTCCTAATGTATGTTTACCCGTAGTAAGATTTACGTTTGACACGAATTTCTGTTCTTCAACTCCAAGAAAATTATAAACATAATACAGCTTCTTGTTTTTAATGAACAATGAATGTCCGCCAAACCTTGAACCATGTGCAAAAAGAACGCCTGATGCACTGTTGTCTTTGATATCAACATTAGCAAGAATCTTATATGAGCGGCCGCGAATATTCACTGCAACACCTTCCGGAATCGCCGAGGTATGTGGATAATATATGTATCGGTCCCGGGGTTTCTCTGCAGATGGCCTTTCAATACCAAGAATTTCGGCAGCTCCTCTGTCATCCAGCGGTAACACATTATTCTTGTCGGCCTCAGCAAACCATGTATCAATCATCTCCTTAAGTTTTTCAGGATTCTCTTTTGCTAGGTTTTTGCTTTCTGAACGGTCTTCTGCTACATTGTAGAGCTCCCATTCATCCTTATCAAAGTTGCCTTTGCCGGTAAGCGGAGCATGTACTGCAGAAGCTTTCCAGCCATCCTTCCAGATGCCTCTGGTGCCTAGCATGCTGTAGTATTGAACATGTTTTTGGGTGGCATCGTCAGGCTTGGCATCAAATGAATACTTCATAGACACACCTGATAACGGAGTTTGATTAACACCGTTATATACCTCAGGCATTTCAATTCCACATATTTCAAGCAATGTGGGAACTATATCAACCGAATGGTGATATTGATTTCTGATCTCACCTCTTGCTTTGATTCCTTTAGGCCATGAGATCACCATTGGATCGTTAGTGCCTCCTGCGTATTGCGAATAACGTTTGAACATCTTAAAAGGTGCAGAAAATGCTGCTGCCCATCCTGTTGGGAAGTGATTGTATGTATCAGGGCCGCCCAATACATCCATATATTTCAGGTTCTCACTTAAGTCATCAGGATATCCGTTAAAGAACTTATTCTCATTCACTGAGCCGTTCGGACTACCTTCACCCGAGGCACCATTATCAGCTGCATATAATACTATGGTGTTCTCTAACTGCCCCGATTCTTCAAGATAATCAATGATCCTTCCAACCTGCACATCGGTATATTCCGAAAACCCTGCATATACTTCTGCCATTCTTGAGAAAAGTTTCTTCTCATCCGCACTTAGCTCATCCCAGGGTTTAACGTAATCGCCCGGGTTGGCCATGTTCTCAGGCATCGGGTTGAAAGCAGTCATGGCAGTATTCTCTGGAATGACACCTTTTTCTTTCATTCGGGTAACCACCCACTCACGGTAGGCGTCATAACCATCATCAAATTTCCCTTTGTATTTATCAGCATATTCCTTTGGCGAATGGTGAGGAGCATGATTGGCTCCCGGGTTGAACCACAGGAACCAGGGCTTAGATGGATTGGTCGCTTGCTGATCCCTTAACATTTCAATCGATTTGTCGGCAAGGTCTTTTGAAAGGTGATAGCCATCTTCAGGACCATAAGGTGCCTCAATAAAATGGTTGTCTTCAACCAGGTCTGGATACCAGTTGTTGGTCTCTCCTCCCAGGAATCCGTAAAACCTGTCAAATCCCATTTGAGTAGGCCACTCCGAACGGCTTGCACCGGGTGCTACATCCGGTTCAGGTACATTATGATTTTTACCTATCCAGAATGTACTCCAGCCGTTATCTCTGAGGATCTGTGGAAATGTTGCGCAATTGTCAGGGATCCTTCCACTAGCACCGGGGAAGCCATCGGCCGCCTCGGTGATAGCTGCCATTCCGTTCAAATGATGATTCCTTCCCGTAAGGATCGTAGATCTTGTAGGCGAACACAATGCCGTGGTGTGCCACTGCGTGTACGTTAAACCGTTAGCAGCTAGCTTATCAAGAGTAGGCATGTTTATTCTGCCTCCATATGGCGACCATGCGCCCAACCCTGTATCGTCATACAACACAAAAAGAATGTTAGGTGAACCTTCAGGAGCAGATTTAGGTGTAAACGGTTCCCAGTCTGCTTTGGAGTCACGTACATCTAATTTGATAACGCCGTTGAAATTGTTTTTGTCAGCCTTAGGCTTGTCCGGTTTGTTAGCGTTTTGATCACAACTTGTTACAACAGATGTGAGTGCAAAAAAAGCTGAAACCGCAAAAAATCTGGACAGATTAATACTGGTTTTCATAATGGTTTGGAATTGAGTGAATGTATTAGTGGTTAAAGTTTTTATTTATAAATGCTATGGCCATCCTGCTGGCATCAGCACTGGCTTCTTTATCAAAATTAGGATTGCTTGGATTGGCAAATGCATGAACAGCATCGTACCATTTTAAAGTTAATGGTTTGTTGAGTGCGTTCATATTTTTTTCAAACTCATCAACAACTTCCTGATTCACCCAACCATCCCGTGAAGCAAAGATGCCAAGTACAGGAGCATTCAGCTTTTCAAGCTTTTTCGCGTCCTTTTCGGGAATACCATAATACATGACACACCCAACTGATTTGTCACCTGCCAGCAACGTTCCCTGTAACGACCACCCTCCTCCAAAGCACCAGCCAATAGTTTGGATACGTGATCCCTCACCACAAAACCCGACAGCACCATTTACTATTGCCACCGCTCTTTTTTCATTGACAGATTGCATTAGCTTGGCCGCAGCATCTGCATTATCAGCGGTGCGTCCGTCATAGAGATCCACACCAATGATATTCACATTGTCAATCATGATCGCAAGTCGTTCACATTCTTTGCGGATATGGTTGTTGAGTCCCCACCATTCATGAAAAACGATTAAATAATCTTTTGTTGGTATATCTGCCATCACCACATATGCGCGCCCTGTGATACCATCAGGGGTAGGAAATGTTATATCCTTGCCCAGTCCGGGAGTAAAATTGATGGGTTCAGGAGCATCATGCGCCGAACGAAATTCACTTTTATCACCTAGCATGGCAAACTCCTGCGTTGCGGTAGAACAACACGAGCGAGGTTTTTGAGCAAATACAATAAATGGCAACATCAGCATAGCTGTTACGAAGGCATATTTTTTCATAAAAATTAGATTTTTGGTTATGAAAGGTCCAGAAGATCATAAAGATAGTATAATCTGTAAAAAGTTGACTATCACCCCCATTCATTCAATTAATTCCTTATTTTGCGTTCCCTTTGGCTATAAAGCGCATGAATTACTGGCTTGTAAAATCAGAACCTACGGTTTACTCATGGGATGAATTCCTTGATGACGGAGAAACAGTGTGGGATGGGGTAAGAAACTACGCTGCCAGGATGCACCTTAACGCTATGAAAAAAGGTGATGAGGTAATGTATTACCACAGCCGCGAAGGGTTGGAAGTAGTGGGGGTAGCCAAAGTTACCAAACCGGCATATCAGGACCCAACAACCGATGATGACCGATGGGTAGCCGTGAACCTGAAGCCGAGTAAAACTTTGAAAAAGCCTGTGTTGTTGGCAGATATAAAAAAAGAAAAAAAGTTGGCTAACATAGGTTTGGTTCGCATTGGAAGGCTTTCTGTAATGCCATTGACTAAAATTGAATTTGATACGCTCATTAAAATGGGCAGCTGAAATAATAGACCATCAGATGAAACAACATTTTTCATTACCACTTTTTTGTTCAGGAATATTGTTCACTTTGATCTTGGTTTCATTTCAAACGGCAGCTCAACAATCGGCCAACGTAAGAGGGTTTGTATATACCGAAGAAACAGGTGAGGCAGTTCTTTTTACTAATGTATATCTTAAAGGTACAACCTATGGAGCTGCTACCGACGTTAATGGTTTTTATTCCATTACTAAAGTACCTCCAGGAAAATATACACTTACGGTTACCTCAGTAGAGTTTGATACGTTGGAAACAGATATAGAGCTCAGGTCGGGTGAAATAGCAACACGCAAATTGTATGTGAAGAAAAGAGTGGTGCAGATAGGTACTATTGATATCTCAGCCGAAAAGCAGGAAAGGCAAACAGAAGTCAAGGTATCAGTTAACAGCATTACTCCAAGAGAATTAAAACAGGTGCCTACCATTGGTGGTGACCCCGACCTGGTTCAGTATCTCCAGGTGCTTCCCGGTGTAGTATTTTCAGGCGATCAGGGTGGTCAGCTCTACATCCGCGGAGGAACACCGGTGCAAAATAAGGTGTTGCTCGATGGTATGGTTATTTATAATCCGTTCCACTCAATAGGACTCTTTTCAGTTTTTGATACCGATATCATCCGTAACGCTGATGTTTATGCAGGTGGATTTGGTGCAGAATACGGAGGAAGAATATCTTCGGTGATGGATATTAAAACACGCGATGGAAATAAGAAAAGGCTGGCTGGAAAACTTTCTGCAAATACTTTCACATCTAAATTGATGTTTGAAGGTCCGCTTAAGAAACCTAAAAAGCAGGGTGACGGTGATATATCATTTATCCTTTCCGCAAAAACTTCTTACCTCGACAGATCATCAAAAGAGCTGTATTCTTACATTGATGAGAACGGACTTCCATACAGCTTTAACGACTTTTACGGAAAGATAGTAACCAACAATGCCAACGGTAGCAGACTAAATGTATTCGGTTTCAGTTTCGATGATAAGGCGATCTATGAAGATATATCTGAATACAAGTGGAAGTCTTCCGGATTTGGTTCAAGCTTTGTGATAGTTCCGGGACAATCAACCGTACTCATTGACGGGAACTTCGCCTTTTCGCAATATAAAATAACACTTACTGAAGCTGATAACAGGCCAAGATCAAGCCTGGTTAATGGATTTAACCTGGGGATGAACTTCACTTATTTCATTAATCAGGATCAGATCAAATACGGAATAGAAGCACTGGGATTCAAAACAGATTACGAATTCTACAATTTTTTAGGAACAAAAGTTGAACAGGAAGAAAATACTACAGAGTTAGGTTCTTATATCACATTCAGAAAACTGGCCGGTAAATTTGTGATCGAGCCCGGGTGCAGATTCCACTATTATGCATCATTATCAGAGTTGTCTACAGAACCCCGTATTGGTGTAAAATATAACATTACTGACAACATCAGGCTTAAAGCTGCGGGCGGTATTTATGCGCAAAACCTCCTAAGTACAGTTTCTGACCGCGATGTGGTGAATCTGTTCTATGGATTTCTCTCAGGACCTTCCACACTTCCAAAAACATTCAGGGGCGACGAAGTTACTTCACGATTACAAAAAGCTAATCATCTTATAGGTGGTATTGAATATGACTTTCCAATTAATTTAACGTTGAATGTGGAGGCGTATATCAAAAACTTCACCCAGTTAACTAATGTTAACCGTGATAAACTGTTTGAAGACATTGCAGCTAATTTTGATGAACCGGAGATCTATCGAAAGGATTATATTGTTGAAACAGGATTGGCGAAAGGAGTGGATGTTTCAATAAAATATGAATACAAACGCATATATATATGGGCGGTATATTCACTGGGTTTTGTAACTCGTCAGGATGAGTTCAGAGATTATGTGCCCCACTTCGACAGAAGGCATAACGTGAATCTGGTAGGATCTATAACCTTTGGTAAAAAGCTCGATTGGCAGTTTGATGCAAGGTGGAATTTCGGAAGTGGATTCCCATTCACCCAAACGCAGGGATTTTACCCATATCTGGATTTTACCGGTGGACTTAATGTAGACTATACTTCTGAAAATGCTGAGCTAGGAATTTTATATGGTCCGCTTAATGAATCAAGATTACCATATTACCATCGACTTGATGTTTCACTCAAGAAAACTTTTGCTGTGGCAAAGAATTCGGTGTTGGAAGTTACTGCATCAGTAGTGAATGTGTACGACAGGTCTAATATCTTTTATCAGGATCGTGTGACCTACGAAAGAGTTGATCAGCTCCCTATTCTTCCCAGCTTAGGAGCGAGCATTACTTTTTAAAATTCCAATAATCTTTGAATATGAGTGTCAAGAGCTCTGGAAGTGGGCTCGTGTATTATCTTGCCACCCTCATTCATTAGGTCCTCAACTTTTGAGATGGGCAAACTGCCGGGCATTACCGTTACCCGCATATGTTGAAGTATTCCTGTGAGATGATCCATCCCCCTGAGGTTGCCTGCCCGGCCAGTGGCCACTCCAACCAAAGCAGCTTTCTTATTGTGAAAGGCTTTCTTCACGTCTAGTCCATCGATCAATAATTTCAGGATGCCAGGCAAGCTGCCATTATATTCTGGTAGTATGAAAATGAACTTATTAGTATCGTTGAAGTATTTGCTCTGTGTTTTTTCAACTGTATCCGAATGCCGGTCGTACATGGTAGGAACAATGAAGTCGTAACTCAGATCTTCAAGAGATAAAAACTGCGTGTCGGGATCTTTGGCTGACAACCTGTTATAATATTCACGAGCTATCAGTAAAGTGTTCGAGTTAGTTTTGTTGGTTCCGGAAATTACAAGATTCATAAGCTGTTAATGCACTATTAACAATCAGGATGCCGGAAAGTTACCCCATAGGTTTTAATAAAAAAAATCCCCATGAGGGGATTTGAAATAAGAAGATCACTTTCTGATCAAGAGGGATTGACCTGTGCTTGAACAATCAGTTGTAAGTCTTCAGGCAGAACTTCCAATATATTATTAACCTCGCCGGGTGAGATATGATTGGATAATACTCTGAATACAGCAATGATTGCAGACTTAACTTCTTCCTGGTCTGAAAAATCTTTCCATGCAGAAGCGTCATCTTCTTTGATCACCTCACTGATAAAATCAGAAATGTGTTTTAGTTTATCGAATTGCAACGACATTTTCCATCCATCTACATACACTGCTTTCAATACCATAGGCAATTGTGCAATAAAGTGGAATGATTCTTCTATGGTTAGCCTGTTCCTCAGTGCTCTCAGAACTGAGCGGGTGATGCGACTCGCCTTGTCGGTGTCGTCAGTGTTCAACTCTCTGGCGACCTCATCAATGAATTCATAACCTTTTCTGGCGTAAGAATAGAAATGTAAAGACATAAGTTTCGTTGTTTTGATACAAATGTACCCCAGCCACACCTGTTGGCAAGGTGATCATGGTCACAAATGGTGCATGACTTTTGTCATGCAAAAAAAATCCCGGCCATTTTAGTGGCCGGGTAAGGTCCGGTTCATTGAGGTATTCAGAAACGGTTCCTTTGTTTTATCAGGCAAGGATTTCCCTTGCAATAACCAGCTTCTGGATCTCTGAAGTTCCTTCACCGATGGTACAAAGCTTGGAATCGCGGTAAAATTTCTCTACCGGAAAATCTTTTGTGTAGCCGTATCCGCCAAAGATCTGAACCGCTTCAGTGGAAGCTTCTACCGCTACTTCAGAAGCATAATATTTTGCAAAAGCCGACTGCCGTGTCACTTTCTGACCACGGTTTTTTAGATCTGCTGCTTGCATAGTAAGCAATTCAGCAGCCTCTATCTTGGTAGCCATATCGGCAAGCTTGAATGCGATGGCCTGGAAATTACCGATCGGTTGTCCAAACTGCTCACGCTCCTTAGCATATTTCAGTGAAGCTTCATAGGCTCCCTTTGCAATTCCCAGTGACAACGCAGCAATGGAAATACGTCCCCCGTCCAGCACCTTCATTGCCTGAATAAATCCCTCACCTACATTTCCTAATACCTGGCTTTGAGGGATACGGCAGTCTTCGAAGATCATCTCAGCAGTTTCACTTGCCCGCATGCCCAGTTTATTTTCCTTTTTACCACCCTTAAATCCCGGGGTTCCTCTTTCTACCACAAATGCTGTGATACCGCGAGAGTCAAGTAATTCACCTGTACGGGCAAGCACAACAGCAACATCTCCTGTAATACCATGTGTTATCCAGTTCTTAGCACCATTTAACACCCAGTGATCGCCATCTTTTTTGGCAACACAACGCATACGCATAGCATCACTACCAGTATTCGCCTCCGTTAGTCCCCAGGCACCTATCCACTCTGCAGTTGCCAACTTGGGAAGATATTTCTTTTTTTGTTCATCATTTCCGAACTGCATGATATGTCCGGTGCATAATGAATTATGAGCAGCCATTGATAACCCAATGGAACCACAAACTTTTGCCAACTCAGTTATTGCTGTAACGTATTCCAAATAACCAAAACCTGATCCGCCAAGTTCTGCCGGTACTAATACACCCATCAGTCCTAATTCACCGAGTTGTTTAAAAACCTCTACAGGGAATTCCTGTGATTCATCCCACTCCATCATGCGGGGTTTAATATTCTTTTCGGCAAAATCCTGGATGGTCTTTGCAATTAGCTTTTGGTTTTCGTTGGTATCGAAATTCATGTTTGTATTATTAATAAGAGGATCGGCTTTTAACAATAAAGCCCCATACGGGGTTTTAGATGTGTCAGTCTAACTTTAAATAGGGTGCAATTTTAGTACATAAATCCTCATTTAGCAAACCCGCTCTGCATACAGATGCCAGATCTGTAAATGGACCATGGCTTTGCTGGTATGCACGTAACCTATTGATTATCTTGAATTTGAGATATGGATGGTAGAGTGAATCCCTTATAGTTGGGTTTATATGGATAGGAGTTATTGTTGTGGTATCAACCCTGATCATGGGTTTGATAAGCAAAAACACTGTTGAATCCATCCCATATACTTCCAGAAGCTGTTCAAGGTTGTAGAAACCACCCAGCAAGGACCGGTATTTGATGATCCTCTGGGCTCGCTTCGGGCCAATTTGAGGAAGTTTTTCCAACTCTAGTTGAGTTGCCGAGTTGAGTTCAACCAATGGACGTGCATCATTTAATTCAGGCTTATCCCATTTGTATATGGGCGACGATGATGTATGTATAAAAATATAAGGTTCAAGCCTTTGGTAATCAGATGACCGGAAGCCATAGATCTTCATCAAGTCTGACTTTTCACTGAACTTACCGCCCTTTGATAGGTATTTTATGATGCGCTGAGCAATATATACCGGGACTCCCATTTTTATCCATTGCTGTTCTTCAATTGAATTTGGATCAAATGAATTTAGTACAGGATTAATTTTGATTGATGACTCGTCGTCAGAAACAGCTAGATCTTTAATTTGACTGAGGTTGACTGATCGTTCATCCGATTGCTGGGGAGTTGAGGATAAAAGTTCATCACCTGTTGGTTCATCGTCTTGTAGATCACTCCTTCGGTTGTGTGTAAACAACACTATCAGGATCTGAATAGTTAGAATACATAGTAAGATGATGTTACCGCGCAATTCACGACGGGTCATGGTGAGGTAGGTCCGTACAAAAGACCTCAGAAAACGAAAAGCCATAGTGTTTTTATTAATGGTTGAAAAGGTTGATAAGAAAAGTATGGTCAACAAAAAAAATAAAGAACATTCAATTAATGCAACACAGGATGCTATCTGGGCACATCATCATTTTCGTCATAAGAATCGGGTTCCTGACGAGGAGGAATGGTGAGTACGCGATAAAAAAAGTAGCCGGTGATAGAGATCACAGTGATCTGTACAATAACCATTAGTATGAGTGCAGTGGTATTCATTAGGTAATTCTCCCTTCTGCCTTACGGCGTTTATATGCAAGGTACACTAAAAATGACAGTCCGATGAACAGTGCCAGCAATATGAATCGTGCCAATGAAACATAGAACATTTTATCTTCAAGGGCTGTTATGATTGCAGGATCAGTTGCTGCGGTGATCTGTTCTTTTAATCCGGTATTGGTTATTTGTTTAATGATGGAGCTATTGTCAAGCTCCCATCCATTGTTCAGGGCATTTACCCAATCATTATTTTTTGGAGTGACTAATGACCCTACAAAAACAAATAACAACAGAAGCGGTGTGACCCACTTGATTATATATTTATAGATGAGAGGTACTTTAATGTCGCCTCCTTCATTGATCTCTTTCCAGCCTTTATCCATACCGAATATCCAGGCGAACAATATGGTTTCTGCCAATGCAAATACTACCAGCGATACGGTACCAGCCCAGTAATCATATTCATCAAAAACTCCTTGTTGATAGAAGAATACCGTAGGTAAGCCCAGCGCAAGAACTACTGCTCCAAATGTCCATGCTCCCTTATTCCTGCTAAATCCAAATTCATCACGCATAAAGCCCATCCATGGTGTACCCATAGCCAGCGATGAGGTTATGCCTGCAAAAAACAGCAGTCCGAACCACATTACACCGGCAAAAACAGATAGAGCGGGTCCCCATTGCTGAAAGAGATACGGCATGGTTTGAAATGCCATTCCAAATCCTGCATTTTCTTTTAGCCAGTCAACGCCAAGATATCCGGCAGCAATTGGTATTACTATAAGGCTTCCCAATACTACTTCAACAAATTCATTCATGAATCCGGCAGAAACAGCATTGAGAGCTATGTCATCACGCGACCGCACATACGATGCATAACATTGAACGGTTCCCATGCCTACTGAAAGTGTAAAGAATATCTGTCCGGCCGCAGCCAGCCAAACTTTTGGGTTGGTAAGTGAATCAAACTGCGGAGTCCATAAAAAGTTAAGTCCTTCAAAAGCGTTGGCATCAGGGTGTTCCGGAGTAGCACCACTGTCACCCAGAGTTAAGCCGCGTATGGCAAGTACTATTCCGAATAATATAAGTAGTGGCATCCCAATTTTTGCAGCTCGTTCTACGCCGTGTAACCCTCTTGATAATATAAATGTGTTGAGCGCCAGACAAAAAACATAAAATATCACTGCTTCGTAAGGTATGCCTGTTGTTGAATGTGATACGTCAATATATCGTGTAAAAAAATCTGCCACCTGTCCCTGGTTAAGGCCGCTGAATGTTCCGGAAATGGAATGGTACACATAAGCCATGGTCCAGCTTTCGATGTAGCAATAATATGCAGCTACAGCTACGTTGGTGAATATTCCAAAAACGCCAATGTATTTCCAGAATTGACGCTTATCCATTGAGTCGAGTACGAACGGAGTAGAATGGTGGCCTGATTTTCCTCCAAATCTTCCGGATGACCATTCGATCCAAAGTAATGGAATACCCATTAACAGGAAGCAAACCAGGTATGGGATGATGAAAGCCCCACCGCCATTATTTACTGCCTGAACAGGAAATCGAAGAAAATTTCCGAGTCCAACTGCGTTCCCTGCCATAGCAAGGATCAACCCTACCCGGGAGCCCCAGGAGTCACTGGATGTACTGTTAGACATGCTTGGGATTTTGGTTGTGTATCACTAACAAATTGAAAATGAATAACAATTGTCTGAAAATTTATTGGAAAATCAAAATTGAAGGGAGTAATATACATATATGCATGATAGCCAACCTGATGATATGCATGATAGTTCAATATATATCCTGGCCAGCCAAATAGCCCCGATTGAGCTGAGCTCCTGCGAAGTGAAAGCGGGACCAAACAATGCCACAAGGCACATTTGATCCCGCTTCCAATTAATTGGAATATAGTTATTCTATCACTTTAAATTCTACCCGGCGGTTCTTGGCTCTTCCTGCAGCAGTTGCATTAGTGTCTACCGGTTTTTCTTCACCATAACCGGCGGTATTGATCCTTGAAGGATCCACACCTTTATCAACCAGATATTGTTTGGCAGAATCGGCACGTTTTTCTGACAGTGTTTTGTTGGATGCTGCCGAACCAACAGAATCGGTATGGCCATCGATCTGCAACCTGAATGAGGTTTTGCGCTTCATAAGTTCAGCAAGATCGTTGAGTGAAGCAAATGAAGATTCTTTGATAACGGCTTTACCTGTTTCGAACTGCAGATTTTCAAACACTTTATCAATTATCTGTTGTTCTTCAAGCGTTAACAATTCCAGTTGAGGAGCGGGCTTGGCCTCAGGACAACCTTTGTTGGCGATAGGTCCAATTTGTGTTGGGCAATCATCATCAGGATCGGGCAAACCGTCGCCATCTGAATCAGGGCAACCCTGGAATTCTGCCAAACCTTTGGTAGTAGGACAGCGATCTTCGGAATCCATAATTCCATCCAGATCAGTGTCGGGGCAGCCATTGAATTCTGCTATACCGGCAACATCAGGACAATCATCTTCCGGATCAATGAATCCGTCACCATCTGTATCAGGGCAACCTTGAAATTCAACCAGTCCGGGAGTGTCAGGACAGTTGTCTGTTGCGTCAGGAACGTCATCGCCATCACGGTCGGGGCACCCTTCAAATTTCCAGATGCCGGGGGTATCCGGGCATTTATCTTTTGCATCCGAAACCATATCTCCATCGCGATCGGATGGCTTTTCTTTATGGATGGCATATTTAAGTGCGAAATAAAAGTCCATGCCATCCAGATCATTCAATCCTAACATTGTGCCTAAACGATCGGAACCTATAACAAGGGTTCCAATTCGCGCTGCCAAGCCTACACGCATTATATCGTTGTTGTAATTATAATATGAAATGGGCATGCTCACATCCAGCCATTTGGTTTCGTAACGTGGTGTAATGGCTACCACGGTTGACCTGTCAACACCGGGTTTGTCAGGCTGGAACCCTTGCATATAGCTGGCATTTACATACCACTTTTTGTATGCATTCCAATCTACATTAAGGTTGAGGCCCATAGGCAACATCATTTTGAAATTATCATCTCTGAATGAGGCCGAACTGTCGCCGTAAAATACATAGCTCATAGACTCATCCCAGTCGGGATTATCATCAAACTCGTCATTGATGTAATTATAATAAAAGGCACTATCGGTGGTTTCCACATGATACACTCCTGAATTTTCATCAAACTTTATTTGTCCGAAATCGACCAATGACAACCCGAATCTCCATTTATATTTATTCACTTCAGGGTTTTCCCTCATCTCACCATCCATTTTGTATTGCCAGTGCGAGGGGTCATGACGGATTTCATAGGTAAAGCCTATATCAGCCCCGAATCCTTGACCGTTCACCAGATCTCCGTATCCACCTACATCATCAAACACATTATAGCTCACTCTTCCATAATCCATGTAGGATGGTTGGTCCGGTGTGCCGATGAAAACCATATCGGTGTCATTAAGGACATTGTAAGTTAGGTTGGCATTTTTTGTATAGCCGGCAGAAACTCCCTGAAGGTATTTCAATGTTACACCTGCCGAGAAAGAATTCTTTTCATTTTTACTAAAGGTTCGTGCATATGTAAATCCGTATTCTAGCCATGCAACCATATTCAGTTCAAATGAATTTGCCTTGAATGTTTGATTGTGTAGTTCATCATATCCTAATCCTTCGCTTGCGAATTTTGATGCATGACCTTCGGCATTGCGAATACTTTGTGCAGTGCGTGCTTTCCATGTAAATGCGAAGTGGTGTTCATTTTTTATATTGAACATTACAGATGGCAACATGACGGATGTCATACTGCTTAAGTTGTACAGGTCATTTACATTATTGATCTCAAAAACATCTGAATAGCCGTTGTTTGTTGCGTTGTCGGCTATTTTACCAAAGCCGAAGAAATTCAATTTTTCTTTGGGGATGTACAAAAAGTCATTTTCAAAAGTGATGCCGGCGCCAATGACATTGATATCAATGCTATAACGTGAACCGGCAATGAATGACGGGTTAAGTCCAATGGCATGTAGTCCTGCGTAGTTGGAGGGTCTTATGCCTAACATTTCCTGTGCATTGGAGGTGGAAGAAATCAAGATCAGAACCACCAGCAACTGGGTCAGCTTTTTCATAGTGTGTGTTGTAAGTGTTATTAAAAATATGGGTCTATTGAAATTAGACAAGATTTTTTTAATTACCAAATATTTTGGATGTTAATAGAAATAGTGAACTCGAATCGAATAAAAAGTTGAGAATACCTATTTTAGCAAACCTTACTTAACAAAGAAATAAATGAATCGATGGATGTGAATCAACAAGAATTACAAGTAAGTATTAGCCTAAATGTTCGGGGCATTGAGCCTTCGGCAACACTTGAGATCAATGAGCGCAGTAAGCGTCTTGAGGCTCAGGGCAAAAAAATGTATAGAATGGGGCTAGGCCAATCACCATTCCCTGTGCCCAATCAGGTTGTGGAAGCACTGAAGATAAATGCTCACCGTAAAGATTATCTGGATGTGAAAGGATTGTTACCATTAAGAAATGCGGTTGCAGGTTTTCACGAGAACAAGGATTCAGCAATTTTTGATCCGGGCAATATTTTGATTGGTCCCGGATCGAAGGAGTTGATGTTTTTACTTATGCTTACATTTTATGGTGAGATCATACTGCCGTCGCCATCCTGGGTTTCTTATCATCCTCAGGCGAAGATCATTGGAAGGCCGGTTACTTTTATTGAGACAACGTATGAATCGAAATGGAAGATCATGGCTGAAGATCTGGAACGGTTGATACATTCACAGAATGATCAAAGTCGTCCAAGGGTTGTGGTTATAAACTACCCCGCCAACCCCGACGGTATGTCATATAATGAAACTGAGTTGAGAGATCTGGCAGATGTAGGCAGAAAGCATGGGGTAATATTTTTATCGGATGAGATATATGGCATGCTGAATTTTGAAGGACAGCATTTATCCCTCGCACGTTATTATCCGGAGGGTACCATCATTAGTTCAGGTTTGTCAAAATGGTGTGGTGCAGGTGGATGGCGTTTGGGAACTTTCAGTTTTCCTTCTACTCTTTCACGATTGATGGAAACCATGTCGGCAGTAGCAAGTGAAACTTATACTTCCGTTTCTGCACCTATTCAGTATGCTGCTATAAGAGCTTTTGAATGTGGGATAAACATTGAGCGTTATTTGTGGAGGGTGCGTAAGATCCTTAAGGCATTAACAACGCGTTGTGTAGAGATTCTAAGAGCAGGTGATGTTAAGGTACACATGCCTGATGGAGCCTTCTATTTATTCATAGATCTTTCACATTACAAAGACAGCTTCGCCAACAGAGGTATTACTAATGGAGTTGACCTGTGTAATAAGTTGTTGGACGATACCGGAGTTGCCATACTTCCTGGAGCATTTTTTAATCGTAGTCGTGAAGAACTTACTGCCCGGTTGGCACTTGTGAACTTTGACGGCGCCAAAGCATTGGCCAAGGTAGAAACCATTTCCATGGACCAGCCGTTGCCTGATAATTTTCTGGAATTTTATTGCGGCGACACTCTTGAAGCGGTGCGTAAGATTGTTGAGTGGAGTAAGATGAAGTAAGTGTGTTCATTACTCAAAAGCTATAAGGATGAAAAGCAGAAGCGTGCCAATTGATATTAGTTCTGATGATTTCAGAAAATTAGGCCATAAGCTAGTGGATGATATAGCAGAATTTATTGAGAACATTCATAAGCTGCCGGTCACAAAAGGAGAATTACCTACAAATCTGAATCAACTTGTTGGAAGTAAAACACTGCCCGACAAAGGTGTCCCTGTAGAGGATATTATTGACAAGAGTACCAAGTTGTTGTTCGAACATAGTTTATTGAACGGCCATCCTAAATTTTTAGGATACATCACTTCATCGGCGGCACCTGTTGGTGCACTTGCTGATCTTTTGGCGGCATCGGTAAACCCAAATTGCGGAGCACAAATATTAAGCCCTATAGCTACAGAGATAGAAAAACAAACCATTGGTTGGCTTGCTGAATTTATTGGTGTTCCGTCGAACTTTGATGGGGTTCTGGTTAGTGGTGGTAACATAGCCAACATCACCGGATTCCTTACAGGCTTTATTAATAAGGCTCCTGCCGGATTAAAAAAAGAAGGCATGTCGTCGGTCAAAGGTAAAATGATAGTTTACTGTTCCAGGACCACCCACACCTGGGTTGAAAAGGCGGCCACTTTAACCGGTGTTGGAAGTAATAACATTCGATGGATTCCCACTGACAGTTCCAATGTTATGAATAATCAAAAACTGAAAGAAAGTATTCAGTCAGACATTGCTCAAGGTTCGCGGCCTGTAATGGTTGTTGGTACGGCGGGTGATGTAAGTACCGGGGCTGTTGATGATCTTAAAGGAATAGCGCAAATATGTAACGATTTTGGTTTATGGTTTCATGTGGACGGAGCTTATGGTATACCCGCAGCCGTTATACCTGAATTATCGCCGTTGTTTGAGGGCATAGCACATGCAGATTCGATCGCCCTTGATCCTCATAAATGGTTATACAGTCCGCTCGAAGCCGGGTGTACTTTAGTTAAAGATCCTCTTAACCTAATGCGGGCTTTCAGCTCACACCCCGAATATTATAATTTCGGCAACGATGAGATCGGAGTTTCTAAGAACTATTATGAGTATGGGCTGCAGAACTCTCGCGGCTTCAGGGCATTGAAAGTTTGGATGGCGCTGCAGCAGGCTGGGAAATCCGGATACATTAAAATGATAGGTGATGATATTGAGCTGTCAAAGTATTTTTACAAGCTGGCGGATGAACATAAAGAGCTGATAGCAGTTTCTCAGAACCTGAGCATTACCACCTTGCAATATATACCGGACGGATATGATAGCAATACCCAGGGATCTCTTGATTACTTGAATGAGTTGAATGAAAAGTTATTGAATGTGCTTCAAAAGAATGGTGAGGTGTTCTTGTCAAACGCACTTGTCAATGATCGTTATTGCTTGAGAGGGTGTATTGTGAATTTCAGAACTACCGAAAAAGATATTGAAGAGATCATAAAGATCATTGTCAGGGAAGGAAGAAAAGTGCATGGTAATAAGTAGCCTTTCAATCACCTTTTCCTTTAAAATACTGTAAAGCCTTACCCTGGTTAACAATATAATCTGAGTAAAATATAGTGACAGTACCCCGGGTGTTTTTGGGTTTGGGATCTTTAGGTCTTTCACTTTCAAAGTCGCCTGTAAGTCCAAGTGGGATCTCATTTTTTCTGAGGTCGAAATCAAAAATTATCTTTTCAGGTAATTCATAGCCACTATAAAGTTTCCCGTAACTGAATTGCATGACAAATGTGCCTTCATTTCTGGTGGTTGATTCCAGTTTTCTGATGATGTTTTTTACAGGATCTATCCACAAGGTGCTGATGAGTATATCCGAGTCATCGGATTGTGGTATCACCTTCACAACTTCTGTGTTGTGCCCGTCAACCACTTCTTTCTTTATCCAGATGGGCGTGAAACCACCTTCAAGTAATTGATTTGGTGAAAAGTTCATCCCCCTTTTAGGTAGCAAAGAAAACCCCTTGGTCTTTACTTTAATATGGTCCGGTTGCATGAACCATATAGTTCCTGTTTTGTCCGGGATCTTTACAAAGTCAACATCAATCTTTATGGAAACAGCGGCTTCATACTCTTTCACTTTCTGAAACTTCTCACGAACATTTTTGATAAGCAGATCAGCATCCTGACCGCTGGCACCGAAATCGAATAACAGCATGCAGGTGAGAGCTGAAAAAAGGATCTTATATGTGCGTTTTTGGTTCATGTAAGTATATCCTTTCTCCTAAAAGTTATAATGGTGGCCGACAAAAAGATACCAATGTGAAACAGCAAAACCCAAATGGAATTAAGGATCTTGTTATAATCAACAGGGTCTTCAAAAAAGAGTTTCCAACTACCAAGATAATTGGTGAATAGGAATGGTTTAACTACTCTGAAAATACTGAGGTCTATGGCCGAAATAATGATGAAGGCAATGATTATGGTCATTGTAAGCATGATGGGGCCAATTGAATTGTCGGCGAAAGCCGAAAGCATGGTTGACAAGGCTGCTACTGTCCACATAGCTACCAACCCATATGCGAATGCACAAACCAGTCGCCACAGTACATCATTTTCGGCAAAGATGAAGATGGTGTTCTTGATCACCACCAGGTCTCCGGTTCCCATGACCAGCACACCCATAGTTATGCTAAGCACAGCCATCCAGGCAATGAGCAGCGACGTATAAATAATTCCGGCAGTAAATTTTGCAAGGATTAGTTTTACCCTGCTTACCGGACGGGTAAGTATCATCCTGAATGTTCCTGATGCGGCCTCTCCTGCAAGGAGATCACCTGTTACCAGTGTAACAAGAAATGGGATATGTACATATAACGTTATAAGTATAATGTAAGTGGCCAGGTATCCGTTCAGTAATTCACCCTGGAAGCTGAACGCTTCTTTTAAATTCTGTAAGCTGAACTCCAGATATGTTTCGCCATCAATGTACAATGCTATTTGAATCAGCGGGATCAGCAGCGTAATTGCAGCAAAACCTATGTAGGTGCGGACCCGGCTAAAGATCTTGAACAACTCAATTTTAACAGTGGTCCAGTACATCTTAGGTTAGGTTTAAAAAATATTCTTCTAGTGTCCTTTTGGGTAATACCTTGCTCACGGCTATTCCTTCATTTACTAAAATCAGGTTCACCCCTGAAACTTGGGTATCACTTAATATGAGTGTTATGGTATTTTCAAAAGTACTTTCTAAATTATTGGAGAATCCGTTTTTTAACAGGATGTCTTTTGCTTTCATAATATCATCCACTTCAAATGTCACTTTGAGTTCTTCAGTGCTGAGTAATTCATTTACGCTGCCTTCAACAATTACTTTTCCCTTGTTGATTATCACCATCCTGTTTGCAAGCATCTCAACCTCATTGAGTATATGTGAAGAAAGTAAGATTGTGATATTTTTTTCTTCACTCAGTTTGCGGATCAGTTTTCTCATCTCTACCATACCCTGTGGATCTAATCCGGTGGTGGGTTCATCCAGGATGATGAGTTCAGGTTGGTGGATCAAAGCCTGAGCAATACCAACCCGTTGTTTCATCCCGTGTGAAAATGTCTTGACCTTGTCATGAGCTCTGTTGGCAATACCAACCAGCTCCAGCACTTCCATGATCTGCTCTTTGGTTGCCTTGAATCCGC
>JAHEMF010000013.1 GCA_024643795.1 Bacteroidota bacterium
AGAGTTCTTTGATATATAGCCGTTTTGCCATGATTTAGCACGTTTTGATTGTGGCTGCAAAAGTCGAGTTTTTAAAAGTACTAAACAACCTCAGGCACTTAAAATAAAAAACCGCCCCGGATTTCCGGGGCGGTGTACAACTTATCAGATCCTGAGATTATCTTACTACAGAAATTGGTTTAACGATGGCAGCTTCATTAGAAACTATCCTTACGTTATACTGTCCGTTAGCCAGATTGCTAAGATCAAGATCAATATGCTTGCTGGTAACATTCTTTTGATCCAAAGAATATACTACCTGGCCGGCAAGATTGTAAACTGAAATATTAAGGTCAGTGTTCTTCTCTAAGTTAATATCCATGTTAACCATTCCTGAAGTCAGGGAAGGATAAAGCTTGATAGCAGATGACAATGCATTCTCATTAATTCCTGTTGTTACATCAATGTTAATGTTATCAATATACAGGTTGTTACCATTGTTTGAACGTGCATAGAATTTGATCAGCACCTCGTTACTTCCAAGGAACTGACTCAGGTCAACAGATTCATTTCTCCACTCATTGGCAGCAGGAACATAAGCTGTTGCCGATACTGAACCCGGGTTGGTGCTAAGGTCAGCTCCAACCTTTTGGAAAACCTGAGTCCATGAAGCACCGCAATCTGTAGATGCAGAAATATCAAGACGATCATTTGCGCCTAGAGCAGTAAGTGCTTTTTGAATGTGAGCCATATCAAATGACAGGGTTGCAATATTGCCTGCAATTGAAGAAAGGTCAATTTGTGGAAGGAACAACTCATCAACACGTCCGTTGGCACTATTAAAGAACTGCATAATAGATGACTCAGAAGATGTTCCGAATCCTCCGGCAGCGGTTGTGCGTTTCCAACCAAATCCATCTTTGTTAAGATCATTCACAGACCAGTCAGTTGGAGGGTAGGTAGTAGAAACGAATCCTTCTGCTACAGGCAAGGTTGTGAAGTTAGCCAGGCTGAGGAAATTTCTTTCCAAATTATTATTGATAGGAGAAATATCTACGCCATTATTTGGGTTTGCTACCGTAAATTTAATATCATGATTACCGTTTGTAGTCGGGCTGAAAGAAGGAACTGTGTAGCTCACAGATGCTCCCGGAGAAAGTGAACCGGTCCATTGTGCAGACTGAGCAGGATCATTATCTATTTGATAAATTATATCAGCTGAGGTTACAGTAGTTGAACCTTCGTTTTTTATAAGAATGTCAGCTGAAATAGGGTCGCAAGTAGAATTTGGAATTCCATTTACAATTGGAATGCTCAGATCAAGATCTGGCAGAATAAGTGATGCTGCGCTGAATCCTGTTTGCAATACTGCTTTAGTACTGTTGTTTTGGATAAAACTTACAACAGCAAGTTCACGTATGTCATAGAAATAACTGGGTACATCAACAGTAAAGCTTAAGCTTTGTGTCATACCTGCAGTCCAGGATGATGGGAGTGAAGTGCCTGTTGCATTGGGCAACATTTTCTTCATAACGCCATAAAAAACTTTTTCACCGTTTGAGCCAGGAGCCGTAAGAAAGTTGATCTGTTGTTCCATGATCACAGTCTGGGCAACAAGATTGCCACTCACCGCCTGTGTGCAAGTGATATCAACATCAATGGTAATTTGTGAGTAGTCAGGGCTAAAGGTTTTAGTAACAGCTATATCAAACGGAGAGGCAACGGCATATTGTGCATTGATCTTGGCTTGATTAAGTCCATTTGGGGCTCCTGAGTATGAACCTCCTGTGATTGTAGCACCATCCATGCGACCGCTGGGGACTCCGGATACACCATAATATGATACCCTTGGACTTACATCGGTAGGGTTGTGATCATACATTGGGTCATAACCAGGCCACCACACCTGATACTTAAGTCCGATAATCTTGGTTGAATTTGCATTTAACAAAGCATTGAATCCGGGATTTTGTGAAGCACATGGTCCGCAAGATGCCTGGGTGAATTCCTCAGCCAGGATGAATCGCTGAGACTGAGCATTGACGGCCATTCCGGCAAGAATTAAACCGCAGGTTAATAAGATTGGATAGAGTTTTTTCATGGGTTATATTAATTTATCATAATTTTTCCAAATACGAATTTAGAAAATGGTTAATTATCATGATAGGGGCCAGGCGTTGTTTTGTCATAAGTGTGTCATTAGCAGCCATATAATTTTTATTTCATATTGTTAGTGCTGAACATGTTTTAATAATTCTTATTTTTACGTTTGTAACATTATTTAATTTTACCAAATGAAACGTATTTACTTGATTCTCATAATGTTAGCCATATACGCTAATGTTTCAGCACAAAGCTTACAACTATCTAATGTTTATATCACTGGTGATCCATTCGGAACCCTTGAGGGTAAGGCCACAGTTGAGAATATATCGTCCAATCCAATTGATGTTGAAGTAGTTAGGGTTGTTAATAACTATGCTCCTGGTCACCTCAGTTATTTCTGCTGGGTACAATGTTATCCCGACTTTGTAAGTACTTCATCTCCTGACTTTATCACTATTACCCCCGGAACACCAAATTCTAATTCTTTCAGAGGTGATGTTGAGGTTAATGGAATACCAGGATTAACTGAAGTTTCCTATTGTTTTTATGATGCAAACAATCCGAGCGACTCGGTTTGTGTGAGTTATTCATACCTCGGACCTACCGGTATCAATGATATACCATCCAACAAGAATTTTATTTCAAAACCGCAGCCTAATCCTGCCAGTGAATACACCACCTTTATGTATAACAAGACCAACCCTGCAAGCAAAGCTGTGGTTCGCATATTTGATATGCTGGGATCAAAAGTTAAAGAGGTGAACTTAACTGAAAGTAAGTCGGTTGCACGTGTAAACTTGACCAGTCTCAAATCAGGACTTTATTTTTACACATACTTTATAGATAACAAAAGCGTATCATCAGGTAAACTGGTGATCAACCGCAACTGATATTACGATACTTGATTTTTTAAAGTCCTGCCGTTTGGCGGGACTTTTTTGTATCATCCGGATTATGATTAACCACATTAAAAATAGCTACCTTAGTCATCCCTTTTCAAACCCTTAATTATGAAGAACAGGAAGCAGGAAGCGCTTGATTATCACTCTCAGGGAAGACCCGGAAAAATTGAAGTAGTTCCTACAAAACCATACAGCTCTCAACGTGATCTGTCTCTGGCATATTCACCAGGAGTTGCGGAGCCATGTTTGAGTATCAAAGAAAACAAGAACGATGTATATAAATATACTGCTAAAGGCAATCTTGTAGCTGTTATATCAAATGGAACGGCTGTACTTGGGCTTGGCAACATTGGCCCTGAAGCATCCAAACCAGTTATGGAAGGCAAAGGACTTCTTTTCAAGATCTTTGCCGATATTGATGTATTCGACATCGAGATAGATCAGGAAGATGTAGATGGGTTTGTAAAAACTGTAAAAGCAATATCACCAACTTTTGGCGGTATCAATCTTGAAGACATCAAAGCGCCTGAGTGTTTTGAAATTGAACGAAGACTCAAAGAGGAGTTGCAAATTCCGATCATGCATGATGATCAGCACGGTACTGCCATTATTTCTGCAGCTGCATTGATCAATGCGCTAGAGTTAGCAGGAAAAGAAATTGATAAGGTCAGAATTGTGGTTAACGGTGCCGGTGCATCCGCTATTTCATGTACCAAACTTTTTATATCGCTTGGTGCGAAAAAAGAAAATGTGGTGATGCTTGACAGTACCGGTGTAATACGGTCCGACAGAGATAATCTGGATGAACACAAATCGATGTTCGCTACCACCAGAAATCTTACTACTCTTGAAGATGCCATTGACAATGCTGATGTTTTTATAGGGCTCTCAAAAGGTAACATACTTAATGCCGATCATTTAAGATCAATGGCAGATGATCCTATTGTATTTGCCATGGCAAATCCGGATCCTGAGATCTCTTATGAATTGGCGCATGAGTCGCGCAATGACATAATACTTGCCACAGGAAGATCAGATTATCCTAATCAGGTGAACAATGTAATTGGCTTTCCATTCATATTCAGGGGAGCCCTTGATGTAAGAGCTACACAGATCAACGAAGCAATGAAGTTGGCCGCAGTAAAGGCTATTGCCGACTTGGCCAAGGAGAGTGTTCCTGAGATAGTAAATCTTGCCTACAATAAGAAGAATTTATGTTTCGGCAGAGATTACATTATACCCAAGCCGTTAGATCCAAGATTGATAGCCACAGTTGCACCGGCAGTAGCAAAAGCTGCTATTGAATCAGGGGTGGCACAAAACCCGATCACCAACTGGCAGGGTTATGAAGATGAACTGAATAAACGACTTGGCCTGGATAATAGACTTATAAGAGTAATTACAAGTCGTGCAAAACAGAGTCCCCGTAAAGTGGTTTTTGCTGAAGCAGATACATATAAGATTCTGAAAGCTGCACAAATTGTAAACGATGAAGGAATTGCCAAACCTATACTGTTAGGTAATGTAGAGAAAATTCAAAGTCTGGCTGCAGAACACAATCTGGAGATTGGTGATATACCAATAATTAATCCCCGTAAGGAGGCTGAGGACCTTGACAGGTTCGGGGAGTTGTTCTTTAAAAAGCAACGACGTAGCGGGTATAATTACCATGAAGCTCGAAAGATCATGAAAGAGCGTAACTATTACGGTGCCATGATGGTTGAGACAGGTAAAGCAGATGCTTTAATATCGGGCCTAACCCGTAAGTATGCTGACACTATCAGACCTGCCTTGCAGGTTATAGGAACTCAGGATGAGGGTACCAAGGTTGCAGGAATGTATGTTATGGTAACTAAAAGAGGACCTATCTTTTTTGCAGATACAACCATCAATGTTAATCCAACAACTGATGATCTGGTTGAGATAGCATTACTTACTGCCAATGCGGTCCGCCAGTTCAATATGGTGCCGCGCATTGCAATGTTGTCTTTCTCGAACTTTGGTTCATCAAAAGATGCAAGTGCACGAAAAGTAAAAGATGCTGTCCGGATACTCCACAATAAATTTCCGCAACTCATTGTTGAAGGCGAGATGCAAGCAAATTTTGCATTCAATACACAGATGTTAAATGATAACTTTCCATTTAGCGACCTGGGTAAGGACGGGGCAAATACATTGATATTCCCTAATCTTGATGCAGGTAATATCGCATATAAATTATTACAGGAAATGGGTGCTGCTGAAGCAATAGGTCCTGTGCTGCTTGGAATGAGAAAGCCTGTACATATTCTTCAACTTGGAAGCTCGGTGCGGGAGATAGTAAACATGGTTACTATAGCTGTTGTTGACGCACAATCACGGCAGTCTGAAATACTTGTCCCGGCCCATGTATGAATATGTAAAAGGGAAAATAGTCAATCTGACACCCACTTATGTGATCATTGAAGTTCAGGGAATTGGTTACCACATCCATATCTCCCTCAATACTTTTACAGCGATAAAGGACAGCCGCGAAGCAAAATTGTTCACACATGCAGTCATCCGCACGGAAACTCAGTCTTCATCAAATATGGCGATGTACGGATTTTCTGATGAGCAGGAAAGAAACTTGTTTTTGCAACTGACCAGCGTTTCAGGTGTGGGTAATAACACCGCACTGTTGATACTATCATCATATGGTCCCGAAGAACTGGTGAGTTTGATAGGTGGCGGCGATGTTGCTTCCATGCAAAAGATCAAAGGTATTGGGGCAAAAACAGCGCAACGTATCATTGTCGATCTTAAAGATACGGTAGGAAAGGTAACCGGTATCAAAATTAAACCGTATGAAGGCAATACGATCCGGTCCGAATCGTTAAGTGCATTGCTAACCCTGGGCTTTAATCGCTCATCCGCCGAAAAGGCACTTGAAAAGGCGCTCCCGGCCTCTGATTCTGATGCTACTGTGGAGCAGGTAATAAAGGTGGCACTGGGCCATTTGTCGTCGTAACAAAAGGTTTGATTGTTAGTATATTAAGCAATCTTAAAGCCTGTTAAAAGTAGGACGTTGAATGGAAATTTTGTGTTACTTTAGCCGCTTATTGATCCGGGGTTTTTTGCTGTTTCATGATAAGATTTGATCAATCGAATCATTTGACGTAACAGCTTGAAAAAGAGATAGTTGTTCGGATTTCCGGATCGGTATTAATTGAGTCTGAGGTGATTTTTAATAAATCCTATGTTAGAGTGGGCTTTGCAGCCCTTGCATTGCCATTCTTTGGCATTGTTCTGGGTACTTCATCTGATCTGGGTGATACCTTCGATGCTTTTGAGATGCAGGATGGCGCTTACGTTTCACCTCCCGACTCCGGTGACCCTCAACTTCCTTACCCATGGCATGATAATATTTCTGATGGTGTTTCCAATCAAGGTGCCCAAAGTCCTATGTACCTGGGGAACCCATCCAATGTAAACACATCGGTTCAGTATAATCCGGACGAGAATCAATATGACATCAATGAAAAAATGGGGGACCTTTTTTATCGCAACCCTTCATACCTCACCTTTGATGAATATGTAAGAGAAGAATATCGCAGGTCTACCAAAAACTACTGGAAACAGATATCATCAGAAAGTTCAGAATCTGAAAAGCGTGGCATCATTCCGAAAATATATGTTAACAGCGAAGCTTTCGACAGAATTTTTGGAGGGAATACCATCGACATCCGTGTACAAGGATCTGCAGAATTAACATTTGGATTAAATGTATACCGTAACGACAATCCATCGATACCTGAAAAGCAACGCAGAAATGCAACCTTCGATTTCCGTGAACAGATACAGCTGAATGTTGTAGGTAACATTGGTGAGAAAATGAAACTCACCACAAACTACAATACAGAAGCAAGTTTTGATTTTGAAAATAAGATGAAACTTGAATATACCGGTTATGAAGATGAGATCATCAGAAAAATTGAAGCCGGTAACGTTACATTACCACTTACCGGTTCACTTATTCAGGGTAGCCAGAGCTTATTCGGTATAAAAACTCAGCTTCAATTCGGAAAGCTTGGAGTAACTACGGTTATATCTCAACAGGAAGGACAATCATCTACCATTGAGGTGCCACCGGGTGGCGGTCAGATAAGCAGGTTTGAGATATCGGCCGATGAATACGAAGCTAACAAACACTACTTCCTTGCCAATTACTTTAAAGATAATTACGACCGGGCACTACAAACACTTCCGGTGGTAAACTCACAAGTTAATATCACCAGAGTAGAGGTGTGGATCACTAACCGTAATGCCAGCACTGAAAGTACACGTGACATTGTTGCATTCATGGACCTCGGAGAATACAATTATTACAATAAAGCGCTTATCAGTCAGGGTACTTCTGTGTTGCCATCCGACAGTCTTTCAAATAACCTCTACAAGTTGATGAATGAGCAGTATCTTTCATCACGTGATGTGAACCTTGTATCACAACAACTGGGTCCTCTGGCCAACCCACCCTATAATTATGCACCGCAACAAGATTATGTTCGATTAGTAGGTGCCAGAAAACTTAATCAGAATGAATTCACCTATCACCCGCAGTTAGGTTATATTTCACTTAACCAGGCTTTAAACTCTAACGAAGTGCTTGCAGTGGCATTTGAATATACTGTAGGCAATCAAGTGTATCGGGTAGGGGACCTTTCTATTTCAGGTATCAATCCGCCACAGGCGTTATTCCTTAAAATGTTGAAAAGCACCAACATCAACCCTTTGTTACCTACCTGGGACCTGATGATGAAAAACGTTTATGCGGTTGGTTCCTTTCAGGTTCAGCGTGAGAATTTCAAACTGAATATTATATATACCGACAATCGTGACGGTCTGGTAAAGATCAATTATCTGCCTGTTGGCGACAGTGAAACGCAACTTAAAGGTAAGCCGCTTATCCAGGTTCTGGAACTGGATAAAGTTGACCAGCGAAATGACCCCAATCCCGACGGAGTATTCGACTTTATTGATGGTTTAACAGTGAATTCCAATAACGGACGAATCATCTTCCCCGTAAGGGAACCATTCGGAAGCTACCTTCGAACAAAGTTCAATGACCCGTTAACAGCAAATCAGTTTGCGTTTGATCAACTTTATGACTCAACCCGTGTATCGGCCCAGCAGATTCCGGAGCTGAACCGCTTCTCGCTGGAAGGAAGTTATCAGAGTGCTTCCTCATCAGAAATATTCCTTAATGCTATCAACATACCCCAGGGGTCCGTTGTTGTAACGGCAGGTGGAATTCCTCTGGTTGAGAACGTTGACTACACCGTTGACTATAATCTAGGACGTGTTAAGATCATAAACGCAGGTATCCTTGCATCAGCTACTCCTATTCGGATCTCTCTTGAGTCCAATTCATTATTCAGCATACAGTCGAAGGCGTTATATGGTGCCAGACTCGATTATGAGGTCAATAAAGATTTCATACTTGGAGGTACATTCCTGCACTTGAATGAGAGACCACTTACGAGTAAAGTAAATATTGGTGATGAGCCACTTAAAAATACCATATGGGGATTAGATGGTACCTACTCAACCGACTCCAGGTTCATCACCCGCATGGTTGACAAGCTACCTTTCCTTGAAACAAAAGCACCTTCAAAAGTTACCATTACCGGTGAATTTGCCAACCTTATACCCGGAACCTCTAAAGCTATCGGATCAGGAGGTAATGCATATATCGACGACTTTGAAGGCAGCCAGTCAACAATTGATCTGAAAAACCCTGGTACCTGGTTCCTATCCAGCATACCACAGGGTCAGCAGAATTTATTCCCCGAGGCAGTATATGTTGACTCTTTGATAACAGGTTACAATCGCGCCAAGCTTGCATGGTATAACATTGACCCTTCTGTATTCTATCGCGAGAATAATAATTTATTACCTCCCGGAATCACAGATGCCGATCTTTCGAACAACAACGTCCGCGAGGTTCTGGAAACAGAGATCTTTCCAAACAAACAGAACCCTACCGGACAGGCCACTACACTGAACATACTTAACCTTGCATACTACCCGCAGGATCGTGGACCTTATAATTTTGACGTAACAGAAATTCCAGGCATCTCAAAAGGTATTGAACCCAGTGGGGAGCTAAAAGAACCCGACACAAGATGGGCAGGAGTGATGCGGAGGATAGAAACCTACGACTTCGAAACCTCAAACGTAGAGTTCATCCAGTTCTGGATGATGGACCCTTTTCATGATGAAAGTCTGAACTCTACAGGAGGTGAACTTTATTTTAATCTGGGAGACATTTCAGAAGATATACTTCAGGATGCTAAGAAGACATTTGAGAATGGTTTGCCATCACCCACAAACAGTAATACAGTTGACAGTACCAACTGGGGGCTTGTTCCTAACGTACAGAGTATAGTAAATGCTTTTGATAATGATCCAGCTTCACGTGCTGCACAAGATGTTGGTTTGGATGGTCTTTCAACAAATGATGAAATAAATTACTTTCAAAAATTATATCTTGATGTGATCCAGAGTGCTCCGGGACTTGGTGCAGGAACACAAGCATATCAAAATGCACTGGATGACCCTTCGGCAGATGATTTCCATTATTTCCGCGGCAGTGATCTTGACAACCAGGGCGCATCAGTACTTGAACGTTATAAGGATTTTAATGGTACAGAAGGTAATTCCAAAACATCTGAACAATCTCCTGAATCTTATTCAACCACAGCTACCAATATCCCGGATATGGAAGATATCAACCGGGATAATACAATGTCTGATTATGAGAACTACTATCAGTATAAGGTGGATCTGAAGCCCGGACAATTATTGGTGGGACAGAATTACGTGGTAGACCAGACAACAGTTAATGTTAAAACCAAAGACAATTCAGTAAAACAAGTCACATGGTATCAGTTTAAGATACCTGTAAATGACCCTTCAGTTGTTATCGGTACAGGTGCGGATATTAAATCGGTGAACTTCATTAGGATGTTCATGAAAGGGTTCTCTGAGCCTGTTATTTTACGTTTTGCACGTTTAGAACTTCTTAGAGGAGAATGGAGAAAATATGACTTCTCATTGCTTTCGCCCGGTGAATATATTCCGGTAGATCCTTCAACCACAACCTTTGATGTTAGTGTTGTTAATCTTGAGGAGAATGGTGCACGTGTTCCAATCAAATATGTATTACCTCCCGGAATAGATCGTGAAGTAAATGTAGGTTCAACCAATCTTCAGCAGCTCAATGAGCAGTCACTCACTTTACGTGTTTGCGGACTTGAGGATGGCGATGCGCGAGCGGCATTTAAAAACACCCAGTTTGATGTAAGAAATTATAAGAAGATAAAAATGTTCATCCATGCAGAAGATCGCAACCCCAGTGATGAACTTAAAAATGGTGAGGTAACAGCATTTGTAAGGTTGGGAACCGACTTTAATGCAAACTATTATGAATATGAAGTGCCACTGGTGGTAACACGATGGGGTTCAACAAAAGACACGGATATATGGCCTGAAGCCAACGACATGGAAATAGAGGTTGCAAAACTTATCCAGGCAAAGTTAGACCGGAACAATGCGTTTGCTGCTTCAGGAACTCCAAACACTACACCATATTATGTACCTGATGGTAACAGGCGAATTACGGTTGTTGGTAACCCGACCTTGAGTGAGGTGAAATCTATTATGGTAGGGGTGAGGAATCCTAAAAAAGGTAACGATCCTGGAGATGATGGTCAGGCGAAATGCGTGGAAGTTTGGGTCAACGAACTTCGAATGAATGACTTTGATAACGATGGTGGATGGGCTGCCAATGCTCGTGTAACAACACGCCTTGCCGACCTGGGTACAGTAACCTTATCGGGAAGCAGGAGTACAGATGGTTTCGGTAGTCTGGAAAGCAAACTGAACGACAGGCAAAGGGAAAACATCACTTCTTACGACATATCTACCTCACTGGAGTTTGGTAAATTCTTCAATCAGAAAACAGGGCTTTCAATTCCGTTATACTTCGGTTATTCAGAAACTTTTTCAAATCCGCAGTATAACCCACTCGATCCGGATGTTCCGTTTGAGCAGGCGTTGAACAATATTGATGATGCCTCAAGAAGAAAAGAGCTTAAGCGGATAGCTCAGGATTATACCAAACGACAAAGTATCAACCTTACCAATGTGAGGAAGAACCGTACCGGTGATGCAGGTAAGCCACAAGTATGGGATATTGAAAACTTTAATTTTTCATTTGGGTATTCACAGATCTACAGACGAAATATCAACATTGAATACGATAATCAAAAAGACTATCTGGCCGCCATAGGATACAATTATCTCACTCAACCAAAATATATTGAACCGTTCAAGAATGCCAAATCGATGCAATCATCTAAATGGTTAAGGCCGGTAAAAGACTTCAACCTTAATTTTGTTCCGTCATCATTTACGTTCCGTACCGATGTGAACCGGCATTACGGCGAAACTCAGGTAAGGGACCTGTCGGAGTTCAGTTTCAAGCAACCCGCAACTTATAATAAAACCTTCACAACATCAAGGCAGTATTCACTTGCATGGGATCTTATGAAGTCAGTTAAAATTGATTTCACTGCCAACAATCTTGCTAATATTGACGAACCTTACGGGCGATTAGATTCACCTGAAAAGAAAGATTCGGTGCGTACTAATTTCTGGAAACTGGGAAGGAACATTAACTACCGGCAAAATGGATCTGTAGGATACAATGTGCCATTGAACAAACTGCCACTTACCGACTGGATGACACTCAACTTACGTTATCTGTTCGATTATAGTTGGCTGTCGGGTCCGCTTGGAAGGAATTTAGCAGGAACAACTATCGGAGTTGACCCTTCTGTAGGTAACACTATCCAAAACTCAAACACTCAACAGCTTAATACCACGTTTAATATGACTACGCTCTACAATAAGAGCAAGGCCATAAAGCAAATGCTGGGTCCGAAACCACCCAAGCCTGCACCCAAGCCGAAAACGGAGATCAAGCCTTCACCAACAGATTCTGTAAAAGTTAAGAAGAAAAAAGAGATCGTATACGGACCCATCAGCCGAACGTTTGCTGCTGTATTATTCAGCATGAAAAATGTTTCGTTTAATTACAGTGAAACCAACGGAACATTGATGAACGGATTTAACCGTACACCCGAGTTCTTTGGTAACAACTTCTTCAATGATCAGAATGGTAATACAGTGATGGCTCCCGGACTTCCATTTGTGTTTGGTAGTCAGGCCGACATCCGGCAACGGGCAGCACAAAACCGATGGCTTATAACGGATACTACCTTCACCACTTTGTACACTCAAACCCATGTTGAAAATCTCACGGGTAGAGGTACATTTGAACCTATAAGAGGTATGAGGCTTGAGCTGAATGTCAGCAGAAACTACGCCAGAAACAGTAATGAGAATTACCGAGCAACAACTGACGGGGCATACAATGGATTTTCCCGCATCGAAGGTGGAAATTTCAGCATCTCATGGAATGCGATCAACACGTCCTTCACCAAAGACAGAAACGATTATGGTTCCAAGTTGTATGACAACTTTATTGAGTACAGAAAAATAATCTCGCTTAGATTAGGATCGCAGGATCCGCTATCTACCTCACTGGATTCGGCCGGGTTTGCTGATGGTTACGGAGCAAATCAACAGGAGGTTCTTACATATGCATTTCTGGCTGCTTATACCGGTAAATCAGCAAGCTCAATCAAACTCAACCCTTTCCCTGCAATGCCGAAAGTTAACTGGCGGTTTTCATGGGATGGACTATCACGACTATCATTTACCAGAAAATTATTCAGCAGTGTCAACTTAACCCACGCTTATCGTTCAACTTATAATGTTGGATCCTATACCACTAATATATTATATCAACAGGATGGTTCGGCGAGAGATCTTTCCAACAACTTCATTCCGAAAGAACAGTATAACATGGTCACGCTGAATGAACAATTTAGTCCTCTCATCGGAATTGATATAAACTGGAAGAATAATAAACTCACAACCCGTTTTGAATATAAGCGTGACAGGAATCTGAGTTTGTCATATTCTGATATTCAGATCACAGAAGTAAAAGGACAAGAGTTTGTAATAGGTGCCGGTTATCGGTGGCGTAATTTTAAAATGCCATTTGGATTATCTAATTCCAGATCTAACAATGACCTGAACCTGACCGCAGATATTTCATACCGGCGTAATAGTACCATTATCCGTCGTTTGCTTGAAGGATTGGTGCAGCCTACCGCTGGCATAACTATTATATCAATTAAGTTAGCAGCCGATTACGTCTTGAATGAACGTCTTAACATCAGGTTCTTCTTTGACAGAACCATAAACACGCCATTAATATCAAATGCATTCCCAACTGCAAACACGCAGGTAGGTATAAGCGTCAGATTTACACTTGCACAATAATAACCAACCAAACTAAATAGTAAACACCATGAATTTTCCATCTGAATTAAAGTATACAAAAGAACATGAATGGGTTCGCCTTGATGGCGATACTGCTACAATTGGTATAACTGATTTTGCTCAGGGCGAATTGGGTGATATCGTTTATATTGATGTTGATACCGTAGGCGATGTTATCGACAAGGATGAGGTTTTCGGAACAGTAGAAGCTGTGAAAACAGTTTCTGATCTGTTTATGCCGGTAACCGGTGAAATTTCAGAACTTAACGAAGCTTTAAACAATCAACCTGAGTTAGTTAATTCAGACCCTTACGGGGATGGATGGCTTATCAAGGTTAAAATTTCTGATCCATCCCAGTTTGAAGGGTTGCTTTCGGTTGACGAATACCAATCGCTTGTTGGCGCCTGATGTCCTTTAAGGCATTTTATCCCGCAGTACTGTGGATGGGGGTCATATTTGTGTTGAGTACCATCCCCGGAGCCAGTTTGCCTGACTTCTCATTCTGGCACCTCTTAACATTCGATAAGCTGGTACACGCTCTTTTCTTCACAGTATTGTCATTTCAGCTCATGCGGGGGTGTATAAAGCAATATAGAAAGCCCAGAATTCGTAGTAATAGTGGTAAAATTGCAGTAGTTGGAGCCTTTGCGTATGGAGGGTTTGTGGAATTATACCAGGAGTTGTATCTAATAGACAGATATGGGGATTGGGTAGATGTTCTGGCCAACCTGATAGGCGCACTGGCAGGGGTGTTGGTGTTTAGAATTATATATTTTGAGTATATTCGCTAATTATTAAGTGATATGAAACCAAAGAAAACATCAGAGGCAGATCTCGAGAAAAAGAGAGGATTCTATTTTCAGATCGGAGTGGCGGTATCGCTCATGGTAACCCTTCTGGCATTTGAATGGAAAAGCTATGACAGTTCAGATTATTCCTTAGGTCAACTTCAATTAGAAGATGTACCTGAAGAAATAATTCCAATAACCAAACAGGAAGAAAAACCACCACCACCACCACCACCACCGGCTCCGGTAATTAATGTGGTTGAGGATGACGTAGTAGTAGAAGAAGATCCTGAGATCATGGAAACTGAGATCACAGAAGACACACAGATACAAGTTGTGGAAGAGAAACAGGAAGAAGAAGTTGAAGAGCCTGAGATCTTCCTCATAGTTGAACAGATGCCAAGTTTTCCTGGTGGAGAATCTGCACTTGTAAAATACCTGAGTAATAATATCAAATATCCTCCTGTAGCCAGAGAAAATGGTATCACAGGTACAGTTTATCTCACCTTTGTTGTTGATGGTGCAGGAGCAGTTAAAGATGTTAAGGTATTGCGTGGCATCGGCGGTGGATGTGATGAAGAAGCAAAGCGTGTGGTTATGAGCATGCCTAAGTGGACCCCAGGCAAACAACGCGGAAAGAATGTTTCAGTGCAATATAATCTGCCTGTTAAGTTCAGCTTGAAATAAAGCACATAATTTTAATTGATATAAAACCCGGTATTTCCGGGTTTTTTTATTGCCATGATTTTGTAAAATCAACGGTAAATACTTTTTACTGGCAATGAATACAGGCAATCAAGGATCTTATTTGCCGTTTCTTTTACATACAGCTGAAAAATTGTTTAATGATTTATGAATTCCAGGTAATTGTATCATCTATTAGGTACAACCTGTAATTGTTTGCAACCAAATGTGTGGGTATTCCCTTGCATCAAAATTCCAAGGCGTCATGAGAATCATAGCAAAGGTCAACAGAAAGGCAGAAAGAAACAGAAATTTATTTTTACAGATCGGATTCTGCATTTCACTTTTATTTACACTGGTAGCATTTGAATGGAACACAGAAATCTATGTACCGGATGAATTCGGGGCACTGCTGATAGAAGATGATATTTATATGGAAGAGATAGTGCCCATACTCATCAAAAAGCATGCTCCGTTACCACCGCCACCTGCACCAAAAAAGTCTCAAAGTTTTAATAAGGTGATTGAGCCTGTTCCGGTAGACCCTAATCCATCTGTTATTGAACCTGAACCTGAGCCGGTTCTTGTGGCAGTGGCCCCTAAGCCGGAGCCTGTATATTCAGAACCGGAACCGGTGTTATTAATCTCAGAGATCTTACCAAAATATCCCGGAGGTGAATCTGCTATGGTGAGATACTTTCAAAAAAACATCAAATATCCTGCAAAAGCTAAACGGGAGGGCCTCACCGGACTGGTATATATTGAATTGACCATTGATAGGCACGGTAATGTGGTGAATGTGCATGTTATTAAAGGAATTGGCGGCGGATGTGATGAAGAGGCATACCGTGTTGTACAAAATATGCCAAAATGGGCTCCGGGTCAGCAAGCGGGTGTTCCGGTGAATGTAAAGCTTACAGTTCCTATCAGATTCATGCTGCTTTAAATGGCTGAGGAGGGTAAGTTTACACATCAATCGTTTTTTTAAAATGGTAATACGATATTTGAGGCGTATTAGCTTTAATTTGTCGGATGGAAAAACCGGAAGGAAAAAATAACAGAAAGTACTTCAACCTTAAACTCATTCCAAAGCCGGAGTCGGGTTTCTTGTATGAACCACAAAGCCGGTTTCAGAATTTCAAATTTGCATTGCAGGTATTCAAAGAGTTCATGAAGGGGCTCCGTGCATTGCACTTTGTTGGCCCTTGTATAACTGTATTTGGATCTGCGCGATTCAGCGAAGACCACAGCTACTACAAAGAAGCTTATGAATTTGGTAAGGCTATTGCGAAAATGGGTGGTACTGTAATGACCGGTGGTGGCCCCGGGATCATGGAAGCCGCTAATCGGGGAGCATACGAGAACGGAGGTAAGTCGGTAGGATGCAATATCCAACTTCCTCATGAACAGATGCAAAACCCTTACATGCATAAATGGGTGACCATCAAGTATTTTTTTGTCAGGAAAGTGCTGTTGCTGAAATACTCATATGGATTTGTTGTAATGCCCGGAGGGTTTGGAACTATGGATGAACTTTTTGAAACGGCAACACTAATCCAAACCAACACTATCCAAAGTTTTCCGGTGGTCGTCTTTGGTAAAGAATACTACAAAGATCTTAGGGATCTGATCGAGAACATGAAACAGGAAAGAACAATTTCTGAGGATGATACTCAGCTGATTTTATTCACGGACGATGTTAACGAAGGCATGGATCACATAAGGAAGTACCTGCGGAAAAATTATTTCATGTCCCGCATCAAGCCTTCACGATGGTTGTTTGAGAATAAATTGAAACGAAATGGCAGATAGTTATAAATACTTCCGCGATAATGTTAAACAATACCCGATAGATAGTAACGGTATCAACGAAAGAGTGAGTCGTATTAAAACGCGTAGTGTGAAAGGTGAATCAAAGCTGTATGCTCTGAAACTAGCCCTTTCACTATTGGACCTTACAACTTTGGATGGCAGGGATACGCCTTTTAAAGTACAGCAGTTGTGTGCTAAAGCTATGAGGCCCCATCAAAAATTATCGGGAATCCCACAGGCAGCAGCAGTTTGTGTTTTTCCAAATATGGTGAGAGAAGCGAAAAAAGAATTGAAAAGCACTAAGATCAAGGTGGCGTCAGTGGCCACTGCTTTTCCTGCAGGGATGACAAGCATTAAGATAAAAACAGATGAGACAAGGTATGCCGTTGGCGAAGGAGCTGATGAAATAGATATGGTGATATCGAGGGGCCACTTCTTAAGTGGAGACCTTAAGTTTGTTTTTGATGAGATAGTTGCGGTTAAAAAGGCTTGTGGAAATTCTCACTTAAAGGTCATACTTGAAACGGGAGAACTTGATACATATGAGAATATCAGAAAGGCTAGCATGCTGGCGATGTATGCAGGTGCTGACTTTATCAAAACATCCACAGGGAAAGTGCAGCCTGCTGCCACTCTCGAATCAACACTTGTGATGTTGTATGCTATACGGGATTATTATCTTAAAGAAGGTCGCATGGTAGGTATGAAGCCTGCCGGAGGTATCAGCGAATCAAAGTTGGCCATTCAATACATGATTATGGTAAATGAGATCCTAGGGATGAATTGGCTGACACCGGAATATTTCAGATTCGGCGCAAGCTCATTGGCAAATGATCTGCTTATGCAGATAACAAAACAGCTGACCGGTACTTACCAGTCAGCTGATCATTTTTCTGTTGATTAACGCTATTTAATATCTACTTGACCGCTATCTTCATTTTACTGAAAGTATCGTCGTTCAGTGATTGCAAGGCTTTGGTATAAAATGGATTTATATCATTCACAATGTAGAAGTATGCATTAATATCCCAGAGGTCTCTGGCTATTAAAGCTTTTAATTGAGTCAGGATCATTGTTTCAGAAACTTTGTAATCTTCTTCATTGAATTTAACATCACTTTTTTCGCCCCACTCTTTCATGCCCTTTAACAAATCATCAGAAACTGAAAAGTCTTTTTTGAAAGTTTGCATGTCCTGATATTTTGCTTTAAGGGTGCTCCTGTTTTTATCAGTATAATCTAATGCGTAGTCAAATAGTACTGACTTTCTGCCCAAGTCGCTCAGATATTTACTATTGTAAGATGTGTCTAACGGGACAAATATATCGGGCATGATACCACCACCTCCATAAACAGTACGTTTAGCATCGGTATAATATTTAAGATTCTCATCAAATTTGATACTATCCTGATGATAGAGTTCACCATGATTATACCTGTTGGTGATGTCAAGGTCATATTCCTCGTCACCCTCTTCGTATGGTTTTTGTATACACCTGCCGGCTGGTGTATAGTAGCGGGCAATGGTAAGTCTTACAGCGGAGCCATCAGGTAAAGGAAATGGTTTTTGAACCAATCCTTTTGCGAATGACCTTCTGCCAATCAGTAGTCCACGATCCCAATCCTGGATGGCTCCGGATACGATCTCACTTGCTGAAGCAGATGATTCATCAATTAATACTACCAGTTTGCCAACTTCAAAATTGCCTATGGATGTAGAATTGTAAACCTGTTTAGGGCTGTGACGACCTTCTGTGTAAACAATTGTTTTGCCTGCAGATAAAAATTCATCTGCAAGTTCAATGGCTCTGTTCAGGTATCCGCCACCGTTATTACTCAGATCCAAGATCATAGACTTCATTCCCTGCAATTTAAGTTCAGCAGCGGCAGTTTTAAATTCCTCAACGGTTGAGTCGGCAAATCTACTGATCTTTATATATCCAACACCGGGTTCAGCCATGTAAGAAGCGTCAATACTGTATAATGGTATCTTATCACGTGTTATCACAAATTCAAGCAACTCTGGTTCACGCCTGCGATATATGTCAACAGTAACTTTGGTTCCCTTATCACCTCTTAGCTTTTTCATAACATCTGCATTGGTGATACCGGTACTTGCAACATTCTCACCATCAATAGTTACGATCCTGTCTCCGGCACGTATACCAAGCTTTTCACTGGGCCCTCCCGGTATTGGTCGGGTTACCATGATGGTATCCTGAAAAATATTGAACTGGATGCCTATACCTTCGAACTTACCTTCTAAAGGTTCGTTCTGCTGTTTCAGATCTTCCGCTGCAATATAAGTGGAATGGGGATCCAGATCTTTCAACACGGCAATGATAGCCTCGTCAGTAAGTTTATCAGGATCGGTGGAGTCAACATATGCATACGCAATCAGTTGCATCAGAGTATCGAATTTCCTTGACTGACTGTTGAATTGTGCTTGTGATCGCGAAAAGACACCGGTTAAAAAGACTACTACCGTAAGTGATAACAATAATTTTTTCATGAATAATATTTAGTAAGAATAACACACAAATAAAGGCAAATATTATGCCTTTAAGGAGATATGATACTTAATCAAAGAGAAAAAATAACATCATCATGTCACTTTTTCTTGTCATGTTCAGTTTCAAGTGTTCCAAGATCTCTGTCGAACAGATACATTCCACCTTTGTCATTTCCAATAAGATTCAGTTTATCGAGCAATGTGCGGGCCAGCGACTCTTCTTCTATTTGCTCAGATACGTACCATTGTAAAAAGTTATGTGTAGTATAATCTTTGCCCGCCAGACACTGTTCAACCAGTTTATTAATTTCATTTGAAACGGCAATTTCATGGGTCAGGATCTGTTCGAAGATGTGCTGTACATTCTTGAATTCTTTTGGTGGCGCCTTCAATGTAGGTACTAGTCCGTGACCTCCACGTTCATTGATATAGTCTATCAGTTTTAACATGTGCATACGCTCTTCATCAGAGTGCTTATAAAGGAAGCTGGATACGCCATTGTATCCTTTTATCTGAGCCCATGAGGCCATGGCAAGATAATATTGAGATGAAGAAGCTTCAAGTTCAACTTGTTTGTTGAGTAATGATTCAATTTTCTTAGAAAGCATGATATTTAATTATTAGTAGTTCAAAATTATAAAATTCAATAATAGCTGCCTTACCCGTCTGGGTACAAGTTAGTAACAATAAGCCTCAGTGAATGTTTTCCACCTGCTCTTCTACCCAGTCGCCATGTTGCTTGATTAGATCGATCAATGCATCAACTGCTCCTTCGCTGGCAATATTCTTCCTGACCACTTCTCTTCCTTTATATAAGGTGATCTTACCTGGGCCTGATCCAACATAGCCATAATCAGCATCGGCCATCTCACCCGGACCATTAACAATACAACCCATTATTCCAATTTTCACCCCTTTTAAATGATTGGTACGAGACCGGATCATGGCTGTGGTTTCCTGCAGGTCAAATAGAGTCCTGCCGCACGAAGGGCATGAGATATATTCAGTTTTAGATATCCTCACCCTAGCGGCCTGCAAAATATTGAATGAAAGTTGGTTAATTTTCTTTGGCGATATATTTTCAGGTGATTTTATCCAAACACCATCTCCAAATCCATCGAGCAATAAAGCACCTACATCAGTTGCAGCATAAAGTTGCAGCAGTTCTGCATCAATTTTTTCATAAGACCACTTGATGATAACCGGATTCATGATGCCTTTATTCAATAATTCAATCATGATCCTTCTAAGCTCTGCCATCGCATGGGCATTTTCAGTTTCAATGATCAGAACAATATTTGCAGTGCTCTTTATTTTTTCTGTAAACGCACTTGATATGGATTGTTCAGCAAGTAACCTTTCTGCAGTTACAGTTACAAAGTTTAATGCAGGCGATAGGTTAAGTGATCTTAAAAAGTCCTCACAGCTGAACAATGGATAGTGAAGGGGTTTATCAGGATTTAGTTTCCATACATCTGCATCACAAATCACACCCAAAGTTCCGGGTATTTCAAAATCAATCACTTTATCACCAGTATATATGTAATCGCAAGCTTGGTCGGATAAATTCCATTTATCAAGTGGAATAGAATAGCTGTATCCACATTGAAATAAGGTTGCCGCCGTAATTTCATTCAGTCTAGAAAGGTCAGATACAACAACAGGAGCATTATTTTCTCCCAGATTTCTTATGGCGAGGGACTTTCTGCGTTCATGTTCATAAGGAGAGTAAGGCAGATTCGGGTATGAATCGATTTCAGCAATTGTATTATGCCCGGCCCTGTTTGTGTAACGTGCTACTAAGTTTTTAGCAACAGGAATTTCAAATTCAGGGTCTTCGGTCAAAGAAACCCGAACTGTATCACCAATACCGTCTTCAAGCAAAGTCCCAATTCCAACTGCTGATTTTATTCTACCATCTTCTCCTTCACCGGCTTCAGTAACACCAAGATGTAGTGGGTAATTCATACTTTCCTCACGCATACGTGACACCAATAACCGGTATGCCTGTACCATTACCTGAGTATTTGAAGCTTTCATGCTCAGAATAATTTCATGAAAACCCTCTTCGCGGCATATGTATAAGAATTCAAACGCAGACTCTACCATTCCCAGTGGGGTATCACCGTATCTGCTCAGAATTCTATCGCTGAGCGAACCATGATTAGTACCTATTCTCATAGCGGTACCATGCTCTTTACATATTTTCACCAATGGGGTGAAACGAGAATGAATACGATCTAATTCAGCATTATAAGTGGAGTCGGTATATTCAATGTGTTCAAATTTCTTCTTGTCTGCATAGTTGCCCGGGTTCACTCTCACCTTCTCAACGATCCGTGCGGCAAGCTCTGCTGCGTTAGGTGTAAAATGTATATCAGCGATCAGAGGAGTTTGGTAACCTCTGGAACGCAATTCTTTCTTGATATTTTCAAGATTAGCTGCTTCTTTGAGGCTTGGAGCAGTTATGCGCACAAGCTCACAACCGGCTTTTATCATTCTGATACTTTGTTCAACAGTGGCAAGTGTATCCATTGTATCTGTAGTGGTCATGGATTGAACCCGTATAGGATTCAAGCCTCCAATTCCAACTTCACCCACCATCACTTCACGGGTCTTCCAGCGGCTGTACCGTGTTAAACTGTCAGTATATTCTTTGTGCATCTGCAAGGACTCTGAAAATCAACGTAAAGTTAGTCAATAACAAGGGGAACAGATAATTGTTAAATGTGTTCTCATCCTTTGGTTGATGCATAAAGAAGGTTGAAAATCAATATTTTATTTAGGCTGGTGATATATGGGTATAAAAAAGGAGCCTATACAGGCTCCCGGGGAATCCCTGATCCCTCCATCAGGGTGGCTCAATGAAAAGTATTTTGACCAGGGTAGTTTTTGTGATTTCCTAACCGGATGCTAACAAAACACCTATTGAACTTTTAATTGCTAACACATATACACAAGACGTGATCTATGTTATCAGAGTTGCATTCTATGTAATGTAATTTATTCTGATCAAGAATCAACCTGTTGTTGTCCAATAAAAAAGGGCAAGCGGTGAGCCTGCCCTTCAGAAAAGTATTTAACCCCCAAGGTCAAAAAATCTTTATCTTTTGATTAAATGTTTTACCGTTGATTGTGAATCTGCATATATAAATACCGGTATTCAAATGTGAAGTATTGAAAATACCTGAATTCGTTCCGACAACTTCATTGAATGTGCTTTTACCTTGCATGTCGAATAGTTCCAGCTTTTCAAGATTTCCTGATCCTGTATAGTTGTATACCAGCTGATGATCAGTTGTAGGATATACGCTCATATTATCAGGATTAATATTATCAATAGAGCTTAGGCTGGGATCAATTGTAATGGTGGTTCCCGAAGCTGTAATGCTTAGAGGATCTCCGTCATTATCGTTTGATTCAATATCACTTAATATAACGTTGAGAGATACTTTACCTGATACATTATCAGTTGTAACTATGCTCATTACCAGTACAGGTCCATTGCTAAGCCTGTCGACATGGTTGATACCGGTCACGGCGATCTCAGCATAGCCATTTACATAGTCAACTTTCTCCATATGAACCATTGCGCCCGATGTGCCGAAAATTGATGAGCTGAAGTCGAAACTCACAGATCCCGCAATAATATAGATAGGGCTGAAGCTAACCCTGAAAGCCAAACCATAAATACTGTCAGATGGTGAATCTAGAGATATAGTAAGATCAACAGATGTATTAACAGGAACTGTATCCTGTGATGCACTAACGATCAGGTTTGATGAAGCGAGTGACGGTGGAGTAGGGTTGCGTAACGGGTGATTAAGCCCAAAATTCACCCCTATAGCTGTTGTATCACTAATATTCACAACCCCGTTACCATCGGTGTCGGCATGTTTGTAATTTATACCACTGTTAAGACTGCCTGTCCAGTCGGTGGCTGGCTGAGGAATCCAGGCAAGAGATGCGTTAGAACGAACAGGGCCTGTTTCACTATATGCTAAGCCAATTGGCAGAAGGTCATACAGGTTGGCCACACCATCAGAATTGGCATCTCCGGGCCATACATCATTAGTGTTACACCCATTCACATAAACAAAATAGGCGTATGTATTTGTTCCGGTGTAAGGACAATTATCATCAGCAACTGTGAGTGTGATTACATATGGTTGACCTGAAACATCAGAAGTGTCGGGTATCCAAGTAAAAGTTCCTGTTGGCATATTGCCACTTCCGGTGTTAAACAATGCATTAGTTCCATTCTGACCCATGGATATGGAAATGATGGATCCGGTATCAAGATCGTTGCTTAATACATCGAAGGTGATGGTATCTCCGGGGCAGCCGTTAATGGTAAAATTTGAAGTTCCGTTGATACCTGATAGAGTAGGCAGATTATTTGACCCGTTAATTACCGTAACCTGAACATCTCTGTAAACTTTTCCTATTTCAATCCCGCCTCTGTATTCTGTAACAAGCATACTTACCACAGATGATTGTACCATTGATGGGGTAACGGTTAGTATACCTGTAGAAGGATCGAGTACTGATGGAGTGGATGCCAGGAATGGCTGATCGTATGTATACCCTGCTGCATAGTTAAGATTTACTGGTCCGAAATTGAATTCACGGGCAGGAACCAGTTCATATGTAAGCGAATCACCATCTACATCATACGTGTTCCAGTTTAACTGGGTTGTGGTGCCAGCGTTGGTTACCGTAATTGGCAAGCTGCCAAAAGCCGCGGAGTTATTAAATGGGAAGTTCAGATTGTCAAGATGTGCTGCTACATAAAAGCCTGAGTTACCTGGCATATCCAGGTTGGTTATCGCATTATTTCGGCAACATTCAAAATATGAGAATTTCCAGTCGTTGCATTCGGTAGGTAAATTAATGGTATCCTGATAAGAAACTTTTTGTACTCCATATAAAATACCGCCATTACAGGTTGAGTTAGGGATAGATGAAACACACAAAGGAGAAACCTGGATGGCGGGACCTGTTATGGCTAAACTTTTATTGAGGTATATGCTGCAATTATCTGACCTGTAGTTAACATTTATTGCTTGCGGTGGATTGATTCCGGAACAATCTGTGAACAAGTTCATGGTAACCATATAAGTGTTACCGGTAACCCATTCGTAGGTAATCTCGCCACCTACTAGGTGTGTTGCTGAAACGGAATGGATTGAAGCGATTGAGATCAATATTGCAATGCTCCAGGCCTTGATTTTTTTAAGAGTTTCCATCTTCTTGGGGTTGTTACCTTTTGGGGATAGTAGTTCAGTTAACGAAATTACATCCTTTAAAATGTTAAAAAAGTACAATAATTGTATTTTGTCGGTTGTTAAATTGTTTAAAATATGAAGTCAAATCTATGTAATATATTATATATTAGTATATTATATAAATGATATATTTGTAAATACTCTTATTTTGTCACTTTAGTTCAATGAATTCGATAAATAATTCTAAGGTTTTCGAGGTCCTTAAAGGCTTTTCTGATCAGCAATGGAGGTCTTTTGGCTATTTCATTAAAGGTCCTGAGTGCGAATTTAATTCGCGTTTACCACTTCTATTTGATTATCTGAATCAATTCAAAGACGATAAATTTACTCATGAAATTGCTTCACAACAGGTATTTGACGCAGTAATATGTAAAGGTCAGTATCAGGACAAAAAAGTTAGATACTTACTTACCGACCTTTGGGTCGCCTTGGAGAAGTTCACGGTCTCCAGAAGTGCTGTTGCCGATCCTGTTATTTGCAGCTACCTGTTGTCAAAAAGTCTCTCTGAGTACCCTTCCTCCAAAGCCTACAGGTCTCACTTCAATGAAATGGTGAAACTGCGAGACTCAGCCGGCGATTCAGATTTTTATTTTAAGCAATTTTTAAGTGAAACTGTGCATCTGGAAGAAGTGGTATCAAAAACCGGGAGAGGAAGTGAAAGCAACGCAAATGACCTTAACAAATCTCTTGATCTCTTTTACTTGAGTAAGAAGCTACAGGTTCTTTGTGAGTTATATAATCTGCAAAATATTGTTAGCCGGAACACCTCATCATATTCATTGAATGAGCTCACAATGATAATCGAAAATGAAGGTTATGGAAAAGTACCCGTGATACAGATATATTATAGAGTATATAAAACATTGAGTGATAACGAGAACACACAACACTTCTTTGTTTTAAAGGAATTGCTTTCTGACCATGGAACTATATTTCAACAATCAGAGCTGCGTGATCTCTATCAGTATCTGATGAATTACTGTATTAAAAAGATCAATACGGGGGAGGCGGATTGGTTAAAAACCTTACTCGAAATTTATAAGACCATTCTCGATAATAAAGTGATCTATCTTGATAATGAATTATCGCCATGGGATTTTAAGAATATTGTTGTGGTGGGCTTAAGGTCGGGTGAAAAATCTTGGGTTTATGATTTCATACAGTCGCGTTCAAAAGAAATAACCATAGCTGAAAGAGAAAATGCATATGGTTACAATCTGGCATACTATCATTTTTATACCGGCGAATACAGGAAAGCGATCTCTTTGCTTAGTAAGATAGATTTTACCGATCTATATTATCAGCTCGATTCAAGATCGATAATTCTGAAATGTTATTATGAAATGAATGATCATGAAGGCTTGCATTACTTCCTGGAGTCATTCAGGGCATATCTCAGAAGAAACAAAGTTCTTTCCGATTATCAGCGTACCATCTATTCCAACTTGGTCAGGTTCACGTCAAACCTTTTGCGTGCAGAAGGGAATGATAAAAAGTTGCAGAGCTTAAAAATTAAAGTTGAAAATGTGAAACAGGTTGCAGATATGGGTTGGCTTACATCAAAGATCAGCAATGCAATAGGCTAAACATTATAATTGTGGAACAAGCACTTACAGGTTGCCAAGCCCCAACGACTTGTACGCTTTTTCAGCTGCTATTTGCTCTGCTTTCTTTTTTACAAAATCCTCACCTCTGGAAACCTCTTTATCATCTATCATCAAACGCACTTTGATAAGTTTTCCGCTCATTTCTTCTTCAAGCATTTCAAATACCAGTGATTTCTTTTCCTTTTGCGCCCAGTTTATAATCTTGCTTTTGAAGTTCAACTCTAGTTCTTCTATTTCGTTAAGATCGGCATGCAGTTTAATGATCCGGTCTACTATAAATTGTTGTGCCTTTTTGTATCCTTTATCAATATAAATCGCACCGATGAGTGCTTCAAATGCATCACCATACATCGACCGGAACATGCCCGGGGCGCTATTGATCTTTATATATTCATCAATTCCGATCTTGAGGGCAAGGGTTTTTAAATGCTCGCGACTCACAATACGTGACCGCATCTCCGTAAGGAAACCCTCATCCCTGAATGGAAAGCGGCGGAATAAAAGATCAGCGATCACTGCTCCTAATATGGCATCGCCTAAAAATTCCAGACGTTCGTTAGACATCTGTTGTCCGTTAACCGTTTCAGGATTAGCAGATCGATGTGAGAAGGCAAGTTTATAAACGGAGATATTACGAGGATAAAACCCCAGTAAATTTCTAAGCGACCTGAAAAGTTTTTTATCGGGTGATAACAGGAGCCTGTAAGGTAACAGGATATTCAAAATGCTTACTTAAATTTCCTAAAGATGACAGAAGCGTTATGACCACCAAACCCGAAGGTGTTGCTGAGGGCAGCATTTACTGTCCGTTGTTGTGCTTTGTTAAAAGTGAAGTTATACCTCTTGTCAAACGAATCGTCGTCAGTAAAATGGTTGATGGTAGGAGGTACCATATCATTTTTCACTGCCAGAACAGACGCAATGGCTTCAATAACTCCGGCAGCACCAAGCAGGTGTCCGGTCATTGATTTGGTTGAACTTATGTTAAGGTTAAAGGCGTGATCTCCAAACACTCCGGATATGGCTTTAACCTCACTGATATCACCCAACGGTGTTGATGTACCGTGAACGTTGATGTAATCTATCTCTTCAGGTTTCATTCCTGCATCGTCAAGCACATTTTTCATCACGTTAAGTGCACCAAGCCCTTCGGGGTGAGGAGCAGTTAAGTGATGAGCATCGGCTGACATGCCGCCGCCTACAAGTTCGGCATAAATGGTAGCCCCTCTTGCAAGTGCATGTTCGAGTTCTTCAAGAATGATGGCTCCTGAGCCTTCTCCCAGAACAAAACCATCTCTGTCCTTATCGAACGGCCGTGATGCTGTTTTCGGGCTGTCGTTCCTTTCAGATAATGCATGCATGGCGTTGAAACCTCCAATTCCGGCTTCATTTACAGCTGCTTCAGAACCACCTGTGACAATTACATCAGCCTTACCCAATCTAATAAGCATCAAAGAATCAATGATCGCGTTGGTTGAGGAAGCGCATGCCGAAACTGTTGCATAGTTGGGTCCGCGCAAACCATAACGCATAGATATATGCCCTGCGGCAATATCTACGATCATCTTAGGAATGAAGAATGGATTAAATCGGGGTGTACCATCACCGGTTGCATAGGCACTGGTTTCGTCAATGAATGTTCGTAAACCTCCAATACCGGAACCCCAGATCACTCCAACCCTGTCGGGGTTAAAGTTTTTAGCGGTTACAATACCTGACTCTTCCACAGCTTGTATAGCTGAAGCAAGCCCGAACTGACTGAAGAGATCCAGTTTCCTGGCTTCTTTTCTGTCAAGAATAGTAAGTGGGTCGAAATCTTTGACTTCGCAGGCGAACTGCGTTTTGAATTTAGAAGCATCAAAGCGGGTAATGAGGCCGGCTCCGCTTACTCCCTGGATGAGTCCGTTCCAATAATCGTTCACGGAATTTCCAAGCGGTGTAAGAGCACCAAGCCCCGTTACAACAACTCGCTTCAAATTCATAAATCTGCTTTAGCGTTTTTTATTTAGCGTTTGCAGTGATGTACTCAATCGCTTGTCCTACCGTGCTGATCTTCTCTGCCTGGTCGTCAGGGATAGCGATGCTGAATTCTTTTTCGAATTCCATAATTAATTCCACGGTGTCAAGCGAGTCGGCTCCCAGGTCGTTTGTAAAGCTGGATTCATTTTGAACTTCTCCTTCGTCAACGCCGAGTTTGTCGACGATGATCGCTTTAACGCGTGATGCAATATCTGACATAGTAAATAAGGTTTTTGTTAGCGGACGCAAAGTAACGAATTTATCACCTATTCTTCAAAGACTTGTTTGCATATCGTCCATTGGATGTAATTAATTGCAAATCAATATGATATATTCAAAAAAATATCACTTTCGCCCTGATTTAGGCGCATAAAAGGGGGTTGGCCTATCCAAAATGCCCATTGAGCCACAATTATTTAGACTATCACAATTACCTTCGCGCCATGGTAAATATCGCCGTTTTTGCTTCGGGTGAGGGAACCAATGCCCTCAACCTTATCCAACATTTTCAATCGCACCCTAAGGCCCGCATAACTTTGGTTGTTTCCAATAACCCCCACGCAGCTGTATTGGCAAAGGCGGTTAGCAATGAAGTAGAAACCATTTTAATTATCAAAGAAGAACTAGCCGGTAATGCACTGGTTGAACAGCTTAAAAAAAGGCAGATCACATTCATTGTACTGGCAGGGTTTCTTAAACTTCTCCCCGAGTCTCTTATCAATGCATTTCCGCATCGCATCATTAATATACACCCGTCACTGCTTCCGAAGTTTGGCGGTAAAGGCATGTATGGGACCAGGGTACACCAGTCGGTCATTGATTCAGGCGAAAAGGAAACGGGCATCACAATACATTATGTGAACCGTAATTTTGATGAAGGTGAGATCATAGAATCATATAAAACGCAGGTGTCTGAAAACGACACGGCTGTAACGCTCATGCACAAGGTCAGGGAGCTGGAGTTGAAATATCTACCTCTGGTAGTGGAGAAGATCACAGATCAATTGTAATCATTCATTTTATTTTTTGGGCGTTCGCTTCGTCCGGTACTTTGGTTGGTACTTCGACAAGTACTTCGACAAGCTCAGCACAAGCTCAGCACAAACTCAGTACCGGCTCAGCACCGGGTGCTCGCTTGTACACGCCTCCGCACTATGTGCTTCGGCGGGGTAGCTCCGCTCGCCACTTAACACTAAAACTTATACTTATTAAGTGTTGAACATATGCTGTACAATCAAGAATAGTGACTTTGCAAGATAAATTATGGAGTGGAATCAGCGTATTGTATCCGGGGGAGATGGCCTCCCCTCCCCGGATACAATTTATTCAATAAGGTAATATGTGTAAAGAGCTGTTTAGGTAACGGTGGATCATGTCCGGTTAACGGACAATATCATTGAGTTAACGGAATAATGTCCTTATAGCAGCCTTTCAAATATTTGATTTAGCTAACAAAGAAGACAATACAATAAACTCACGCACTAATCATCACGGCAAGTGCGCCAATTTATCCTGAAAAGAGATCATTTATTTATGGAAGTATTGTGCCAGTTTTTTGAGTGGCTTGCGAATAGTGGTGAGAAATCCGGGTTTAAGATCGTTCAGCTTCCATGCCATCTTATCTTCAATGTTTGCTTTTAATTTTACGAAAAAGCTGGTATTGCTTATTCCACCCATCCGCATCATTACAATTGTTTCAGGAAGGTAGTGCACTTTTATTTTTTGTTTATGAATGAACCGAAGCATCAACTCATAATCGGCTGAGAGTTTGAGGCTCGTATTGAAGTTGCCATATTTTTCATAAACTTCTTTTTTCACAAAGAAAGTAGGGTGGGGGGGCATCCATCCTTTTTTAAATGACCCTTCTTCATAATCTCCTGCTTTCCAGGTACGGAGTACTTTATCCGGTTTGTTGCGATCCACAAATACCAGGTCAGCATAAACAGCTTCTATCTCAGGATCAATGGCGAAAGCCTGAGCTACCTTTGACAAAACTTTCTCATCCGCATAAAGATCGTCGGAGTGTAACATACCTATCACATCTCCGGTGGCCATTTCAATGCCTTTATTTAAGGCATCATATAATCCTTTATCTTTTTCTGAAATGAACTTATCGATATGCGCTGCATATCTGTTTATCACAGGTACGGTCTGGTCAGATGAAAGTCCATCAACAATGATATATTCCTTGTTCGGAAAATCCTGTGACAGTACCGACCTTAAGGTATCTTCTACTGTATTTTCACTATTATAAGTAATGGTAATGATGGAGATCTTCAACGGGGGAGTAAATTATACTTTATAAATTTTTAGGAAATACTACGGGTTCTTACTTTTTGAGCAGGGTTACCCCGATAAATACAATATGGCTCAAGCGTACCGGATGCAACTGAATTAACTGTTAGTACAGAATGACTTTTACATGTAGTGCCCGGACAAACAACTGCGTGTGCGCCAACCCAAACACCTTCTTCCAGAATTATAGGCTGGGTGATCAGGTCAAAGGTCGCTCTTTTGTAATCATGATTTCCACAAAGAAGCATGGCACCCTGAGAAATACAACAATTGTTGCCAATATCAACGCAAGCATGATTTTCGATCCACACCTTTTCACCTATCCAAGCATTATCACCGATCTTCAGCAGCCAGGGGTACTTGATACGCACAGCCTGTTTGATGACCACACCCTTACCTACGTTTGCGCCAAATAATTTTAGCAGGAATATTTTGGGTGCGTTAAAAAATGAGAAATGATTAATGAAGCACAATCCAGAAACAACCTGCCACAACATCAGCTTCAACATGCTGCCGCCATGGTCATACCAATCATTGTTGAATTTTGAAAGATCCGTTTTTTGCTGATCCATGGTTCAAATATCGTCAGTTTTGTACATTATTCCTCATCATCCATTCTTCCAACACAACGGCTATCCATATTTCCGGCCAGCGTACAGTGTTACCTCCTTCGCAAAAGGCCTTCCATCTTGAAATAAGTACATCTTTATTCATGAAATCTCTGTTTGCCAATGAATAAATTCGTTCCTCACAAAAGGGACGTAACTCATTTCTGAGCCATTGAGCCCAGGGAAAGGTGAATCCCATTTTTTTACGGTAAACTACTTCATCCGGAAGCAAGCCTTTCATACTATCTGTAAACAGTTTTTTGGGTGTTACTGGTTTTTTCATGGAGTCTTTTATTCCCATCACATATTCAACCAGTGTGTGATCAAGAAATGGAACCCTTACTTCCAATGCAGATGCCATACTCATTTGATCGGTATCACGCAAAAGAATATTTTGCATATAGCCAGATATTTCGCTGTAGCTGATCTGTGAAAGTGCCGGAAGTTTATCAAGTCCTGATTCATAACCATCAACAATCATAGCTTTAAGAGAATCTATTTCTATTTTACCTGAAAGCAGTTTAGACACATTATGTCTGTTGATAAGCTGTCTGGACAATGGTATGGTATCAATAAGTTTGCATGAAGGAAGTTTAGCTAGAGCTTCAAGTTTATTGGAGTTCATTCCGGGTTTACCTTTAGCCAAAAGGTGAGCCAGCATTAACCTGTACTTCACAGGTATCTTCCAAAGAAATGACATCTGATTCAGGAGCATACTATGGTTGAATATAGGGTATCCTGCAAATAACTCATCACCACCCAGTCCGCTCAGTGCCATGGTTATCCCATTTTCACGGGTTATCCTGGAAACCAGCCATGAGTTGGGACCATCACCACTGGGGTGATCAAGTGCCTGCAATGCATCTGGCAATTTTTGAAGAAAATCATTCGGCGTAAGCCTGAATTCATGATGCTCTGTCCCGAATTTTTTACTAATGATCTTCGCATAGAGTGCTTCACTGAATTCGCTTTCGTCGAATGAAATGTGAAAGGTCTTTACCGGACTATCCAATATTTTACTCATGTATCCTACAACCGCTGATGAGTCTATTCCACCAGATAAAAATGCACCAAAAGGAACATCACTGATCAGGCGTCGTTTTATTGAATTATAAAAAAGTGTTCGGATCTCTTCACAAACATCTTCATATGATTGTGTTGCAGCTTTATTTGAACTGTTGCCAATTAAATTCCAGTACTCATGAACTGTAACACTGTTATTCTCCGCCTTCATATAATGTCCGGGAAGCAACATAAATACATCCTTAAGAAGTGTGTTTGGCGCATGAACGGTTTGGTAAGTGAAATAATCAGTAAGTGCTGTATGGTTAATGGTTGCACTCACCATTCCTGAAGCCAGCAACGATCTTATTTCGGATGCAAACACCAAAGAGTTGTTAACTCTTGCATAATAAAGTGGTTTGATCCCAAGCCTGTCGCGGGCAATAAACAGCGATTGATCTTTCTTGTTCCATATCGCAAGAGCAAACATGCCGTTGAACTTTTCAACACATTTAACACCCCATTTTTTATATGCTTCCAGAATCACTTCTGTATCGCTTTCGCTGACAAATGTTGAATCTGTTAACTCTTTTTTTATCTCTCTGAAATTATAGATCTCACCATTAAAAACAACTTCAAGATCACCATCATGCGACCGCATAGGCTGATGGCCTGCTGCTGAAAGATCGATGATGGCAAGACGCCTGTGAGCAAGGCCTACCATTTCATCGGTATAGGTGCCTTGGTCATCAGGTCCACGGTGACTCATGGCAGTGTTCATTTTATTGAGCACACCAACAATGTCGCTGTTATTATTATGATTGTATATTCCTGCTATTCCGCACATAAGAACTATTCGTTCTCAAGATAATTAATTACTGTGGCTATCCATTTCATGGGAGTAATAACTGACGCGCCGTCGGCACTCTTTGATCCCATATTATTCAATTCTTCATCACTCATGGAAGTAATTTTTTCAAAGGTAGTTACTAATGAATCAACGTTGCAGGGTTCAAAATAATATCCATTTACTCCATGTTCAAGAAAAGCACTTGCTGCACTTGTAGTTGTGGTGCATAACAACGGGAATCCCGCAGCAGCGAACTCATGTACCACCACACCCCAGTGCTCATAATGGCTAGAAAGAATGAAAACTCCTGTATCCATTATGAATGATTCCATTTGTTCCGGTTGAACAAATCCAAAATTCCTGATGCGAGGATGATCAGGGAAGTGTTCTTCAAAATCTCCCTTGCCCAAGCACCATAATTCCCAATCACTTTCAGGATTTTTATTGCAATACTTTTCAAAGGCTTCCCATAGTTCCAGTGTGCCTTTGAGTTTAGTATAACGCCCTACATAAATGAATTTGTGTGGGAATGATGTTAGTTTTTGCTTCCTATACTTACTATAAAAGGAGTGGAAAAGTTCAAAATCACATGAATAAAAACCTTCTTTGATCTCTGTTGTTTTAAATCCCAACTTTCTTGCAAAGGTACGCTGAGGTTCTCCCGACACCCAGCAGTGTGAAAAAGTTCTTTGAAGATACAAGGGTCCTGCGAATGATGCTATATATTGTTTAAGTGTTCCTCTCCAGGGGTTATCAAAAGTCAATACGGTCTTGATCTGCTTTCTGTATTTTTTACAAATCTTCACATAGCCTTTGTCGATCCATCCACTGCAAAATATGATATCCGGCGAAAGTTGCTCTACCCATTTCCCCAGTTCATAATCGTTGAAGCTTGACCTTTCATGAAAGAAAATATTATCTCCTTCCAGCAAGAATTTGAAAGGAGCAACCTGGTTTACCGGATACTTTACCACGTGAACCTGTACTCCCGGCATCTCTGCAAGTTTTTTCATGCAGGCTACAATGTAGCCTGCCAATTCTGTGAATAGAAACAGTACTTTTTTGTCTTTTTGTTCTGTCATTTATATCAACTGAAAAGTTTCCTGTTATCTGCAATTACAGCTTCGTCATCAAATATTGCTCCGGCCATTTCAAATGCGCCGTTCTTCCACTCATTATATTCTTCCTGTTGCATGTTACATCCATCTGATAAAGCAGTTTCAATGAAACGGTCATCACTTAGGTCAAGATCCCATCCGGCTTTCTTTTGTGCCAGATCTCTCCAGGGTGTGCGGTTGCTGATGATAACCGGACAACTTTCAGCAAGTGCCTCAACAATTGCATGACCAAAATTTTCATTAAGAGTAAGCATGAAGAGAAAATGATAGGGTTTTATTACATCACCCAGCTTATCATTTTCAACCGTACCAATTAAATTCACTTTGATATTAGAAGGCAAAGTGCTGATCAGCTTCTGACATTTGTCCCAGTATTCCTTGTCATCGATAAAGCCATAGATATCATAAGTAACATCACATGTTGTATTCAGCTTCCTTAGCTGTTCAAGACACTGAAGAAGGTTTTTTACGGGTGATATTCTTCCGATATACACCAGTTTTAATTCTCCCTGCCGCTTGCTTCTCTGAACTTCTTTGAGGATGCGCTTTTTAGTTAAATTTCTGGCAATGCTTACATCAGATTTTTTACCAAATACTCCTACTACTTCATTCTTTTCGGTTTCTGAAGAAGCATGCCATTTGACCTTATCGTACCAACCTATGGATCTTGCAAAAATTAAAAACAGGTGTTTTTTTAATGGTTTTATAGCAAGTGCTCCCGGACTAAGCATACCTCTAGGGGCCAACACTATTTTGCATTTTGGCAACAGGCTTTGTGTCAACCGGATGGGATGAACCGAAAATGGAACAGAATACATACTGTTGAGGTATATCACATCCGGCTGTTCATTCAATATCAGTGCTTTTATTTGGGAGGGTGACGGTTTTTTAGTTGAAAAATAAAATGTAGGTGTACCGTCAGGTGAGGCTTGCCAGCAGTCAGGTTGAATATCAGTGTAGGGGGTCGGATCCTCAAGATCTGAATTAGTGGTTACTATCTTGAATTCAAATTCATCTTTTAATCTTTCCACAAGATTAGCAACAGATCTTATTGGTCCACCCGCTTTAAAACCAGGAAGATACCAATCAATAAATAGCAATATCTTTTTCCGGTTATTCAAGATTGCGTTGTATGATTAAGTTCTTCATGTTTAGTGCCATCTTCTATTCCTATACCCTCATCTTCTCCGGCAAAATCACTTTTAGCAGTTGTAACAAGAGCCAGAATAAATAGGAAATTAATTGTGTAAGGATTAAGTGAGCCCATCAGCCAAGCTTCAAATGTGGCAGAAAACAACACCGCATACATCATGGGCAGGGCAGTGTAGGTGATAGGTACGGCTTTGAATACAGTTCTGAAAAACCCAACCATCCATAAAATCAATCCTATTATTCCTGTATTGAGCCACAAGGCCAGATAAGTGTTATGAACGCCACCTTGGTGACCTAATACACTTAGCCAGTTTCTATTAATAAAGAATATGAACTCATCAAAGGAAAATCCTCCACCAAGGAAAAACTGTGACGGGCTGCTATTCAAAATCTCCCATGCGAATCTCCATGCGACAAGGCGTCCCGATCCGCTTTCGAGTGTATCAGCTCTCAACGCTTTAGCAAGTCCTAATGCATCTAATATATCAGGCAAATTTGAGATCACAGTTTGATAAAGGAATGCTAATCCTATGACAGCTATGAATCCATACCAATATGAAATTTTGTAAAATTTTGTGAATACCAGAAATATAATGATAGAAGTTAGGGTGTTTCTTGATCCTGTGAGTATCACTGAAAGTAATAATACCGCATATATAAATATTAGTTCATTGCGAGAAAACAGTTCCCTGAATTTGATCTGAATACATGAAAACAGAATAAAGAACAAAGTGCAAAATATTCCCAGACCATTCGGATTGCCCAATATTCCAGAATACCTTCCCGCAAGGAATACAAAATCAGGTTTAAGTATGATCAGACTTAAACCGATAAGTAACAAAATTGTGATGAGCCATGTAAAATCTCTCAGAAAGGATTTTCCGTAGTCATGAAATGCTTTTATGAAATATACTGGCGAAACCAGGAACAAAAGACCATATGACAAGGTCTTTTGGGCTGACAGGAAGAATTCCGGAGCCTTGAACAGAGTAATCACAGACCATAACATGAATGGTACGAATGGCAGAAAAAATGTGTTTTTGTAAGTGAACTGCTTTTTGTCAAAAAACATAAATAAGGTGAGCAGGACCAGATATATGTTTTTCACTGATTTGGCAAATTCCAATTGGTACTGTCTGCTGTCTGATAGTATCAGAATGAAAATGAAACCTATAATGAGTTCGGCATACATGTTCCGTCTCTTGAGTAAAAGTATTGAAACTGTAACAACAGCCACTGCAATGTTTTTTTCAACAAAGCCACAAGCTACCCAGATGAGTAACATGGTAACAAACTGTAAATTTCTTTTTATATACTCAACCATTGTTATTTTGAGCCATCTCTTTAAAAAGGTGGTAATGTTTTTTTGCAACTATATCCCATGTGAATAAGCTCGTTGCTTTATTATATGAATTCGATGCCAACTCTACTTTTTTATCGGTAGAAAGTGCCAGATAGGAATTTACTGCTTCCATGAGTGAATTTACACTATTCTTTTCAATGATATATCCGTTAGTTTGATCTACCATTTCCCTTGTTGCACCAACATCGGTCACGATTATCGCCATGGAATGTGCCATGGCTTCCAACACTACTGTTGGCATACCTTCAAACAATGTAGGTAAAATGAATACGTCGCATGTTGAGTATAATTCATTCAGTTTGTCATCATCCGCAAAACCAACATAATGTAAATTAGAGAAAACGTATGATGTGCTCATGCTTTCATAAAGTGGTCCTTTGCCCACCAGATAAAATTCAAGATCATTCCCGGGTTGGTTAAGATTGTAATTCTTCACCGCTTCAAGTAATACACCTATACCTTTATTAAAAGCAAATCGGCCTACAAACAGAAATTTAGTCCTTCTGTTATGGAATGAACGGGGTTGTTCATCTATCTTGTTTATTGCATTGGGAAGCACCGCTATTTTATCAGGATCAATGATGCCGGCCAGGATGGTTGTTAGTTTGCCGCCAAGTGAAACTACTTTTGCCGCCTTCCTGAATAATGAGTTGAAGATCAGTCGGAACGGGGATCCAAGGAGCTTATCTTTGATACTAAGTGTTTGATAAGGCTCCAGCCCGTGTGGGTTTATAATTAGCCTATTGCTCAACCTGGAAGCTTTGTACCACACTGCCAATCCCTGCGAGTATATAATTGCATCAGGGTGTTCAGAAACATACCTGTATACTTCTTTTGAGTATTTATAGCATTGGCGTAGGTAAACTCCATCTTCAAAATTCATCGGAATAGCGATCTCTTTCACAGAAGAGAAACTCTCAAATAACTTCATTCCTTGATGGGGATGAATCACTGTAATATCGAGGTCGGAATATTGACTCAGTTTTTCAATCAGCAGTCGTGAATGCCGCTGCATACCACCTACAGCATTTGGGAAGATACCATCAGTGCAAAAGAAAAGTTTTATGGTCTCACTCATTCAACTAATGTTTTTATTCCTTCATCGATCCCGATCCTCGGTTCCCATCCAAGCGATTTTAGTTTTGTAACATCTGCAAGTAAATGCATGCGTTCTACTTTTCTAACCCTTGCCGGATCAACTTCGATCTCTATTTTTTCTCCCAGCGCATTTGAAAAGCTATCAACTATTTCTGTAACAGCATACTCAATACCACGGCCAAGGTTGAACACATCTATTCCGGAACTAACATTATTGATAAGTGTATTTACAGCTTCTGCCATGTCATAGGTGTGGATGAAATCACGCTTGGGAGTTAAATTGCCTAACTGAATTTTCCTATTCCCTCCAATAACCTGGCGTTGTATCTCCGGTATCAAGTGTGGGTTTGTTTCATTTGGTCCAAATGCATTGAAAAAACGACAGATGATCGTAGTGATGCCTGATCGGAGATGAAACTCATTGCAAAGGTGTTCACCTGTTAATTTTGACAAGCCATAGATATCTAAAGGTCCCGTATCATGCTTTTCACTCACCGCTTCATCATATATTGGATAAACCGCCGCTGTTGAAGCAAAAAACACCTTTTTAACATTATTCTTTTCTGCTGCATCAAGTACATGAATGGTACCGCGAATATTTATGTCAGATGATTCGTAAGGGTTTTCATTGCAATAAGGAATAAAATGAATCGCCGCAAGGTGTATTACTACATCAGGTTTGATCTTATTCATGGCAGATTCAACGGCATTTTTATCCCTGATATCTATTTTATAAAAATTGCTGTCAGGAATTGCAATGAAGTCCCTGTTTCCAAATGATAAATTATCAATCACGGATATCTCGTGATTTAATTTTGCAAGGTGTTTGATCACAGCAGAACCTATAAAGCCAGCTCCGCCAGTTACTAATATTTTGCTCATATTAAATGTTAAGTTTCAATTTCTGAGATTTTCAATTATCTTTTTATATTGATCAGTGTAGTGGTATTTAGTAAATTTTTCCTTAGAGAGATTCATCAACCGTTGCTTCTCATCATGCCTAACAGCTTTTATTTCCTGCAAGCCTTTTGTTATTACGGACCCGCAATCATGCTCCCTTACAAAATTACTATAATCGCCCAGTTCATCAGATATAATAACCTTTAATCCGGCAGAAAGATATTCGGCAAACTTAGTAGGTGCTGCAACTTTATTTGTGGTCGTGGCTTCCCTGTAAAGGATTCCATAGTCTCCGGACAATAATTCGCTTCGTACCTTTTCGTGGGCAACCCATTTGCATGTTACCTGTTCCGGAAATTTTCTTATCATCTCCTTTACAACCTCATCTTCTTTGGAGAGAAATAGCAATCGTACTTGTTTATTTCCTTCGAGGAGATGACTCAATATCTTATCTAACTCACCGAACGACTGCCAGCCTGCTGTTGAACCTGAGTAAATCAATACAATATTGTTATCATCATAGCCTGACCTGGACCTAAGTTTGGCCAATTGTGATGTGCTTGGTATGTCGAACCGGAATGCCATATTAAGTGTGCAAGGTATAACCACATGAGAATTGAGGTCGTACCCAAATTGATCACGCCAGTATTCAACAAGTTTTGTTGAAACGGCAAGTCTGAAGTCTGATCTTAGCACACATTCCCTTTCAGCTTTGAATATACCTGACTTTAAGCTTTCACTTTCAACAACACTATACTCATTCCATTCAGCAGCTATAGCCCCTCTGCCATCATAGCCCACTTTAGAAACAGCACCAACACTTTTAGCACCAAGAGCAATTTGTGTAGCAATTACATTGCGGGCCAAAACTGCCGGTTTCCTTGAGAAGTAACATATGAGAGTGAATACTATTTTTGAGAACAGGGGAAGTGATGCCCGGGGGAATATGGGAATCACAAATGCATCATCTACCTCAGCAAGTATTTTTTTTCTGTTTTTGAAGAATCCTCTAACGCTGATAAATGATACGAGAGTGATTTTTTCGTTCAAGTTGTGATTGATGAAATTCACCACATCACTTACCTGACTGGAATATACTCCTGAGTGCTGATCGTTATAAGTCAGATAGATCATTTATTTGGTAGCATTTTCATAAAATCACTCTCAATGTTGTAACGAGAATTCGCATAATCCAAAAAACTACTAAAACATTTGATATTTTGTTTATTGATCATTTTTGGATGTGATATGAAATGCATAAACCCGTTTTGTTTTATGAAGTTCCTATACAATGATTGTTTGATCGGGGTCATCAACTCTATTGCGATCCTTTCGTAATCGGAATCAGACATATTATAACCTCTTGAAGAACGTGGAGTATGCTCACTTGTATCCGTGGAAGCGTGGCCATGTCCATAATTAAAAGTATGGTCGCCCGTTAGTTTGTAGTAAATCTTGAGGAAAGTTTTATTTATTTTATTTATATATTTTGGAATATAAATGTTATTGATACTGAACTCGGTGAATATTCCATCCGAATCTTCTGATGTAACATCATCGGTGAAGTTGTATATAGGTTTCAAAGGGGCATCAGAGAAGTCAAAATGTTGAGCGTCAGTGAACTGGTAAAATTGAGACTGTACACTAAAATCAAATTTAATACCATGTTTAATGAAAAATGGTTTAAAATCTTTAAATGGTTGGATGCTCCATCCTCCTGCTCGGTATCCATTTATGTTTTTTTTACCATCAGCGTCATACAAAATATCATTTAGGACTTTTATCGAGCTATCAAATACCATTTCACGATCGTTGGGACTAAGGTTATTGAATCTGTATTTTGAAACATCAACCAGAGACCACTCATTCTTATTCGGATCATATTTGGCATCTATCCAATGAGGGTGAATGTGTGGGAATACGGAATGTCCGTTTTTATTTAATGTTTTTAATTGCGTTTTCACTTTTTCCAAAGATGAATAACAGGCATCATAATTTTGAGAATACTCCGATAATTTGAGAAGACAAGTGGTATCTACAAAAAAAATTGCTTTCAAGTTGTGTTTGTCAATGTGCTCCATGATGCGATTTGTAGGATCAATCATGCATGAGTCCACACTTCCACTTGCTGATCCAAGGAAAAGCTCATAATCAAAAGTTAGTAGCAGGTCTTTTTTCAATGAATTCAATTTGCAATATCGCTGGAAGTATTTTTCACCAATATTTTATGATAAAAATCGCTGATCAGGGATGAGATATGATGTTCATTGAAATTTTTATAACAATAACTTATCATTTCTTTTTGATCGAATTTATTATAGTTTTTCATTACTTCTTCCATAGCACTTGCCAATGCTTCAGCAGAGTGCATTTCTACCATGATGCCTTGCTCGCTAGTGATAAAATCTCTGGGACCTCCCGAATCAGTACATATAACTGGCCTGCCGCAGGCAAGACTTTCAATTAGCACAACGCCAAAGGTTTCATATTGGCTGGCAAGGACAAAGCAATGACTTCGGTCAATTTCTTCTTTTACTTCCTGTCTCCAAAGCTTACCGGTGAGTGTTATACGGTCGTGAAGTTTGATCTCATTTATTTGTTTTTGTAAATCAGCGAGTAGTGGACCCTCACCTCCAATACGTAATTCAACATCAAGTCCTTTTTTGATCATGATATTTATTGCATCAATTATCAGGTTGATCTGTTTACGCGGAAGGAGAAATGAATTGGTGAAAAATCGAAACCTTTCACTACCATTATATGAGATAGGGGTATATTTTTGAAAGAAAAGGTCTGATACTAAATTATGAATCACAGTGAATGTGTCTGATTTCAGGTTTAAGTTTTCTTCGAGATCTTTTCGGAAATTGTTACTCACAATCAAAGCACCTTCTACACCTTCAAAGATCTCCTTTGCAACATTTATATCAACATTATTGTTGATATAACCCATAAGGTATGCAGTTAAATGCTCTGTGATGACCATTGGGATGTTATGTTTTTTTGAGATAAAATATGCAGCTATGCCTGCATGGAAGATGGAGTGAGCATGTATGATATCAGGTTTTCCAAATGCTTCACAATATTCTTCAAAAATTGTATTGGCTGATTGGCTGAACTTCTTGTAGCTAAGCCTGCGTAATTTTGGAACTCCCCCATGCCTTCTCATATGAAATGTGGGTATCCCCTTATCGACGTAAAAATCATCGAATTTATCTGAAGACCGCTTAATGAATTCTGCAGCAGGAGTGAACTCAGGGTACATTATCCCAACCTGATATCCATCATTCTGTAAGGCACGTGCCTGCTCTTCAAAAAAAGTTCCAAGTACGGGTGTGTCAACCGACTTATACCATGAGGGCATAATTAGAATGTGAAGAGCTTGTTTATCAGCCATTATTTTGGTTTTGCATATCAAGTTTTACTTGGTCAATAATATCAGGCATTGGTTTTTTTCCGATACGCATTTTGAGCAAGGTTTCAAAAGCCCCGGCTGTCTTAGGGTTAATTACAGCCTTCCATAAATATCCTACCTTAAGGTCACCACCAAAACCTTTCTTGAACCTGAATATGCCTTCCAGTGCAGGATTGCTATTCTTTAAACGAACACCAACAAAATCATACCTGTTAACACCTTGCGACTTCATAACTTTCATCATATTATAGTTCAACAGTTTCATTGAACCATAAAGTTTTGTATCGCCGGTGCTGCCAGCATGGGTGCATTGTGCAGCATATCGGGAACTTATAATGAACACTGCTCCAACAGGCCTTCCATCCTCGTATATTGCTGCACTTTTTACTCTTGCTTCACCCATGTAATCACAAAGTAGACGAAAATAACTTTTGTCGATAGGAGTTAAACCGGCCCTGTTCATTGTAAGTACATATAGTTCATAGAAATCATCAAGTGTTTCCCTTCCTACGCGGATCTCAGCATGGTTCTTAATTGAATGAGCAACCGCTTTTTGATATTTTGGGTGGAACCTTTGCAGGATCTCCTCTTCTGATTGTCCCAGGTCTATCAGGTAAGATCCAAAATCACAAAACTGTGATCCTGCAGGATGCGCGCCCAATATTCCTGAAGGTGGTGGTTGTACAAGTTTTGTACACAGATCAGTAGACTTGGCAAAGTCAATGAAACGGTTAAAGAAGTCAAGTTGATCATCACTCTTCAGTTCTATTCCAGCCGACACAGGAGCATGTTCTATCTGACCAAAACGGAAAGTCCTGACCTCATATAATCGGACAGGCATATAGGCATTCAGCTTTTCATCCTTAATGATATAATAATCACTGTTGCTGTAATGCTTATTGAAACGTGTGTACTCTGAAAGGAACTGGTAAGGCCAGTCATCATTTATTAACTTCAGATATTTATAGTCAGAAGCCTTAAGATGATTCAGTAACTTCATCATTTCAGATACTGTACAGTTTTTTCTTTTCCAGATCTTCGTTAAATATAGCCATACAAGCTTCTAATATCCTTCTGGTGGCATTACCATCCCAATTTGGAGGAATGGCCCCTTTTTTATAAGCTCCGCTCTTGATCTCGCTAATTTTTTGCTTGATGGTATCTACCTCAAATGGTATCAGCTCATTTGTTCCAATAGTTATAGTTGACGGCCTTTCTGTATTTGGCCTGAGTGTGAGACATGGTATTTTTCTGAAAGTAGTCTCTTCCTGGATTCCACCACTGTCTGTGATTACAAACTGGCAAGTAGCACATAGTTTTTGAAAACTGAAATAATCCATCGGCTCCGTAAGTATGATCTTTTGATTTGATCGCACACGATCAAGCAAACCAAATTTTTCAAATTTTGATGTAGTACGAGGGTGAATTGGGAATATCAGAGGAATATCTTCGGTAATGAATTCTATAACTTCAATGAGTTTAGTAAGTCCTTCTTCAAAATCAACAGTTGCAGGACGATGCATTGTCATTAGCGCAAATTTGCCTTCTTCCACTTCTAACTGTTTCATGATCTCACTCTTTCCGATCTTATCACCAAATGCTACCAAGGTGTCGATCATGGTGTTACCTACGAAGAATATATTTTCCTTCAATTTACTTTCGGATAACAAATGGTCTATACCACTTTGTTCAGTTACAAAATAATAATCAGTGATCTCGTCAGTAAGTATACGGTTGATCTCTTCCGGCATTGTACGGTCAAAACTTCTGAGTCCGCTCTCAATGTGTGCAATCTTTATCCCCATTTTGTTGGCGGTCAGTGCTGCAGCAAATGTTGAGTTAACATCGCCGGGTACCATAATGAGCGATGGCTTGACCTCTTCAATGACTTTTTCAAGTCTTATCATGATCTCAGCCATTTGAGTATTTGCTGAAGCAGCAGGAATATTGAGAAAAAAATCAGGCACCAATTCAAACTGCTTGAAAAAAACAGCCGCCATCTTTTCATCATAATGCTGACCGGTGTGAACGATGTGGATGTCGAACGGACTTCCCAGCTCCTGATTCACTTTCTTGAATTGAGTGATCTTAATAAAATTTGGTCTTGTCCCGACAACTATTAGAATTCTGCTCATTTATTAAAATTGATTTTTTCTGTCAAAGCATTATTTGAATACGATAATTTTCTAAAAAATATTCATTGAACAATAACGATTTCTTACACCTTATAGTACCCGTTCAATTACCTGGCTGTAAGTGTACTGCCCATCAATCTTTCCATTCTTCAGTTCATAAATCTTGTCACAGTTCCTGAGGGTTGTAACCCTGTGTGCAATAATAAATACGGTCTTGTTAGAACCTGACAAGGCATTAATGGCTTCTGTTACTTCATTCTCTGTTTCTGAATCTAATGCACTGGTAGCCTCATCGAAGACCAATATTTCAGCATTTCGGTATAATGAACGGGCAATTCCGATCCTTTGGCGCTGACCACCGGACAAGTTGCTCCCTCTTTCGCCAATCTGGGAGTCCAACCCATTGGGTAGATTTTTCACCAGACCGTCCAGTGATGCTTGCTGAATAGCCTGATCAAGTCTTTCCTTATCAAAATCAGGGTCACCCAGGGTAATATTTTCACGTATGCTTCCATCTATAAGGAATACATCCTGCTTTACATATCCTATCAGGCTTCTCCAATAGCCGGTGTCGTCATCAGTCAGTGCTTTGCCATCAACCTTAATACTGCCGTTTTGTTCATGATAAAATCTTAAAAGCAAATTCATAAGAGTTGTTTTCCCTGACCCAGAACTGCCAATAAAACCTACGCTCTCGCCTTTGGAAATGGAAAATGAGATCTCATCTAATACAGGTTTCTCTGACCGAGGAAATGTAAATGAGATATTATTAAATGATATATCCTTTTCAAATTTAAAAGGTATGATGGCATCTGATATTGATTCGTGCGAAGGAAGGTTATCGTACAAATACAAATTATCAATGGATACCTGATTCTTATTCAGATACATCATTGAATTCAATATTCTGTTTATGGAAGGCATAAGCCGGTAGGCGGCAGCAGCAAAAGCACCCACTAAAATAATCACATCAGTTCCCGGTGCTGCAAGAAACAATGCATATAAAAAGATTAATATGATACCAAGTAAAGCAATAACCTCATTACTGCGTAATGGTATTTGATTTAACAGATAAGCCTTTTGTTGAAGGTCCTGGTAATCCTTGTTGTGTCTTAGAAATCTGTCGCTATAAAATTTTAATTTATTAGCCAGTTTAATATCAACATATCCGGTTATGGCCTCAGTGAGACTGCTTAATGCATAAGGAAATACCTGATCAATTCCTACCCCAACACGGCCGCTTTGTTTCCTGAGTCCACGGTAAACAAGGTACGTAGCCGGTCCTATGGTTACCAAAACAAATGAAAAAAGGAACAGGTCGTAATACGCAATTGCACCAATGATAAGTAGTACAATGATAGTTTCAGAAAACAACATCATAAGAGGCTGTATGATCCATTGAGTGTATGATGTTGGATTATACAGCACATTCTTCACCATCATAGATGAACGTATCTGACTATAGTCAAGGTAATCAAGAAGGAAATATTTTGAGAACTGATCACGGGCAATATGAACCGTTATGTCAGAGCTCAGTCTGGCCTGAAGCCAGTTTACAAATATTCCGAACAAAGTTTTGAAAATAAAATATCCAAATAGGATTGTTATGAGGAACAACACAAAATTACGTTCGGTGCTAAAATCTAATGAGGTATAAAGTGTATTGAGGTAAGCATTGGAGTGGATCACGTTCATATCCGTTCCTGCCTTTATCAAAGGTAATACTGCAGCTAGTCCAACAACATCTAATATTGCAGAAAGAAAGATAAGGGCACTTAAAATTGCCAAACGCTTTTTATGAGAAGGCGAGGTGTGGTCTATCAAACTCCGGATGGAATTTGATATGATATTTGATGGTTTAGATTTTTGCCCCATGCATCTACCTGACATATTTAATAGTCCGGCATCATTGTATTAAGATTTACTTGTAGTAACCTCCTCCGTAACCTGCGGGAATGTTCTTTGCATTCACGCTGTTGAGCAGGAAGGTAAGATGTTTCACATTGTTCTTTTCTACCAGCTGATGAGCGATATCTACAAAATCTTTCTTAGAGAAATTGGCTTTTAGAACATAAACATTCAGGTCTGCCTGTTTCATCAATACAACAGCATCAGATAACAAACCTGCAGGAGGAGTATCAAGTATTACAAATTCATATTTTTCCTTAAGAGAGTCGATCATTTGTTCCAACATTGGGTCGAGCAACAACTCAGAAGCGTTCGGAGACCGCGGACCTGAAAGGATTATGTCAAGGTTTTCAATCCCTGTAGGTTTAATAACCTCCTCAAGGGAAGCCTTCCCAACCAGAAATGAAGATACGCCTGCATCATTTTTTAAATTGAAGGCATTGGCTTGTTTCGGTTTGTGTAGATCCAGGTCAAGGACCACTACCTTACGTTTTGCTTTGGCAAGGATTGTTGCAGTGTTGATCGCTGAAAATGTCTTTCCTTCACCTGCAACAGATGAAGTGAATAAAATTACCTTACTTGATGATTTCGGACTGAAGTATGTTAGGTTCGTTCGTACAACACGGAATGCCTCACTGGTAATTGATTGTGGATACTTATCAACTATCAGGTAATCGCTCTTTCCTTCTTTACTTTTTCCTACCACACCTATTATTGGAAGTGTAGTAAGCTCTGCCAATTCATCCTTAGTGTGTATATAATTATAGAATATACTCTTAAAGAAGATCAATGCAAGTGCGAGTGCAATGCCGGCTCCAAAACCTGCAATTAAGATCCTTATCATGATAGGTCTTTGAAGTCCGGAAGGACGTGCAGGTTCAAGTAAATATTTGTCGGCTACAATCGCGGCTTTTTCAATAATAGTCTCTGCTCGTGTCTCAAGCAGGAATAAATAGATCTTCTCATTGATACTGACCTTACGCTCAATGTTCACAAGGCCTCTGATAGTCGAAGGCATCTGATTCATTGCACCCTGGAACTGCCCTAGCTGTGAGTTGAGGCTGTTTATCTGAACCACCAGATTGCGTCGCATGTTCATCACAATGGAGATCAGATTTTGCTTGGAATTTGAAATCGCACCTTCAACTTCTTTTACAACGGGGCTGTTGGGTGTGTTGCTGAATAAAAGATTAGTTCGTTTTTGAGTTAGTGCATTCAACTCACCAAAAGCAGCAGACAACCCTTCTGAATTAGTGAGTAATGAAGGAGAAATACCTCCGATGTCACTGCCTGATGTCAGCTGATTATATAGATAATCTACAGATTTCAACTGAATGTTCAGCCTTGCCCTTTCTGTTTCAAACTCAACTTTACGTTTAAGGTATTCTCCTTGTTCATTTTCAGGATCTACCGTAGTTTTTTGACGTTGGAATTCTTCAAGATTAGACTCAACACCATTGAGTACGTCTTCAACTTCTTTGAGCTGCCCGTTGATGAACGTTAGGGTGTTTTCATTTATTTCTTTTTGAACAGCAATGCTGTTTTCGATGTAAAGTCTGGTAAGTTCATTTAAAAAATCAACAGCTTTTTCCTGAACTTCATCATCTATTTCAAGAATGATGACAGAAGCTTCATCACTTCGATAGAGCTTGAGTGCTTTCTGGTATTGTTTTACAAGATAATCGTGGTTGTTGATCTTGAAAACATAACGTGTTTCAGCAAAACTATTGTTTGCGTTGATGATCGTTGAGTCGCTGTTGATTATCAGTGAAAATTTGTCATTTACAACCGGTTCACCAAAGTTGTTGACCTCGTTGTAAGAATAGCCATTGTGCTCTACTGAAAGGCTATATTTTTTTGCATCTATTATTGTGATATAAAAGGGAGCACCGTAATAATTTTCATCCAGCACCTTACCATCAACAATAAATGGTCTTCCACGATAAATTTCTCCTGTTTTCAATCGCCCTTCGATATAGTAGGAGATATCAAGATTCAAATTGGTTATAACATCTGACACCAATCGTGAAGAAGACATTATCTCAATTTCGTTAGCGATCTCGTCCTTTGAAGGCCCCCCGCTGGTAAGAGATTCACTCAGCGCATCTTTAAATGCATTCTTTTGTGTCTTTACTAAAATTTTGGCCGAAGCACCAAAATAACTGGTGGCTTGATACAGGTAAGCAACAGAAACACCAACTCCTAAACTGATGAATAAGATGAACCAATACCAATTCTTGAGAACTGTTACAATTGTTTTCTTAATATCCTTTTGGTCAATTATTGCAGAATTGTTGCCGGGTTTGCTCATGGTTGAAGCTAAGTTCGATAATGATGCCTGAAACTATCTATAAAATTGTAAAGTATAGTGTTACAATTAGTTAGGTGGCGGCAGATTTTTATAATTAGTTTTGCACAAAGGTAGCAATTAACGTGAAAAATATCAGTTGGTTTCAGAGTGTTTCATATTGAATTTCAGAATTTTAAGGATGAGCTAAATAGCACCTTTTTTTTGTATCCAAAGCAGATTTACAACGTTAACTTTGCAAGGTTCTTATGAATTATCTAAAAAACGTGATAAATAAATAATGAAAACAGCACTAATAACAGGTATTACAGGGCAGGATGGAGCTTATTTGGCTGAACTTTTACTATCCAAAGGGTATATGGTTCACGGTATCAAAAGGAGAAGTTCACTCTTTAACACTCAACGAGTTGATCATTTATATCATGATCAGCATGATCAGAATGTAAGATTTAAGCTTCATTATGGTGACCTAACAGATTCGGCCAATGTAATCCGGATCATACAAGAGGTTCAGCCTGATGAAATATATAATCTGGGTGCCATGTCGCACGTGAAGGTGAGTTTTGAGACCCCGGAATATACTGCAAACGCTGATGCGCTGGGAGCCTTGAGGATCCTGGAAGCTGTAAGGCTTTTAGGTATGACTGAAAAAACACGCGTTTACCAGGCTTCTACATCTGAACTTTACGGATTGGTTCAGGAGATACCTCAAAAAGAAACAACACCATTCTATCCACGCTCTCCTTATGCTGTGGCAAAATTGTACGCCTATTGGATAGTTGTTAATTATCGCGAATCTTACAACATGTATGCGGTTAATGGAATATTGTTCAACCATGAATCACCCTTACGGGGAGAAACTTTTGTGACACGAAAAGTTACACGTGCTGTCGCACGGATTGGGCTTGGTTTGCAGGATTGTGTTTATATGGGAAATATTGATGCTAAGCGTGATTGGGGGCATGCTAAAGATTATGTTGAAGCAATGTGGCTGATGTTGCAGCATGAAACTCCGGAAGATTTTGTTGTGGCTACTGGTACAACAACAAGTGTGCGCGATTTTATCATCAAAGCATTTGGTGAGATAGGTGTTGAACTTGAATTTGAAGGTTCAGCAGAAAAAGAAATTGCAAAGGTTAGTAAAGCTAATAACCCTGATTACCCTCTGGAAAAAGGTAAAGTGGTGATGCAGATAGATCCCAATTATTATCGTCCGGCTGAAGTAGAGCTGCTTATAGGAGACCCGGCAAAAGCAAAAGAGAAGTTAAAGTGGGAGCCTAAACATGACTTGAACGCCATTATAAAAGAAATGGTCGCTGAAGATCTGAAGCTATTTTCAAAAGACAAATATCTTCAGGATGGAGGACATGAAATTATTAATTACAACGAAGATTAACCGTCACCTTAAAAATCAGATCACCATTGGAAAATAATAGTAAGATCTATGTTGCAGGGCACCGTGGAATGGTAGGCTCGGCAATAGTTCGCAAACTAACAGCTGAAGGATTTACAAACATTGTAACCCGAACTTCTTCGCAACTCGACCTCCGGGATCAAAATGCAGTCAATGAGTTTTTTGAACAGGAAAAACCGCATTATGTATTCCTTGCAGCAGCTAAAGTTGGTGGGATAGTCGCTAACAATACATATAGGGCAGATTTTCTTTATGAAAATCTTATGATAGAATGTAATGTGATACATGCTGCACATGCTCACGATGTCAGAAAATTACTTTTTCTGGGTTCATCATGTATCTACCCAAAAATGTGCCCCCAGCCTATTAAGGAAGAGTATCTCCTTACAGGGCCACTTGAGATCACCAACGAGCCTTATGCCATAGCCAAGATCGCCGGACTCAAACTGTGCGAGAATTACCGGTCGCAGTATGACCGGAACTTTATTTCAGTGATGCCTACAAATTTGTACGGGCCTAACGACAACTATGATCTTAAAAATTCACATGTGTTACCTGCACTTATAAGAAAGTTCTTTGAGGCTGTACGCGATCATAAGGAAACTGTTGAAATTTGGGGCAGTGGCAAACCTATGCGTGAATTTCTGCATGTTGATGATCTTGCAGATGCATGTTTTTTCCTGATGCAAACATATAGTGGTGCCGATTCCCTTAACATTGGTACCGGTACCGATCTTTCCATTCTTGATCTTGCATATCTTATTAAAGATGTTAGTGGTTATGAAGGCGAACTTGTTTTTGACGCATCAAAACCAGATGGCACTCCGCGAAAGTTACTTGATGTGCAGCGGCTTCATGACCTGGGCTGGAAGCATAAGATCTCTCTTGATGAAGGGATCCGGATGGTGTGGCAGGAAGTCACCCTTAACCAGGAGATATTTGCGCAGTAAACTATGACGGTTCTCCGCCGGACTATCGCTATATTAGCGGCAGCACCGGTATGAAAATTCTGAAACATAACATCACCGACCCGGCTTCATTACGAAGGCAGGTTTTACGATACACATCAAAATTTAATGATGCGGTTGTCTGTGACTCTGTTTTTGATTCACGGCACAATTCTCCATTTACCAGAAAGCATCCGCTCGTTGCGGGGTTAGGCGTATATAAAAAACTTGGTCCCGGACCCGACTTATGGGAGCGGATGGATAATTTTATAGCAGAATCTAAAAAGTCCGGAAATTGGGTGTTGGGCTATTTGAGCTATGACCTGAAAAATGAGATAGAGGAACTTCATTCTCGAAAACCTGATAGAATAGGTTTTCAGGACCTATGCCTGATGGTCCCGCAAGTGGTTATCACTCTCAATGAAACAGAAGTTACCATAATCTCTATGGATGTTGATCCTGAAGAATGTTTGAAGAGAATTTTATTAGAGAACAGCAACATGCCATCAGAAGAAACCAGATCTACTATAAAATTTGAAGCGGGGTTAGCCCAGAGTGAATATATTGATCGGGTTAAAGCATTGCTTGATCACATACAACGGGGTGATATATATGAAGTTAATTTTTGCCAGGACTTCCATGCTGCAAAAACCATTATAGATCCTTATGAAACATATCTTAAACTTACGCAAAGTAGTCCCAATCAGTTTTCATGCTTTGTAAAAGAAAACCATAAATACCTTTTATGCGCATCTCCTGAGAGGTTTTTACAAAGAACAGGTGATCGTATAACTTCACAACCGATAAAAGGAACCATCAAAAGAGGTAATAATGTTGCTGAAGACGAGATGCTGAAACAAACGCTTGCATCTAGTGAAAAAGACCGTTCTGAAAATGTTATGATAGTAGACCTTGTTAGGAACGACTTGTCAAGGATAGCAGCCAAAGCCTCAGTAAAGGTGGATGAATTGTTTGGTGTTTACCCTTTCCCGGGAGTGTATCAGATGATATCAACTGTATCATGTAATATGAGGCCTGAAACCGGCTTCAGTGAAATAATAAAGTCAACATTCCCGATGGGTTCGATGACCGGAGCGCCAAAAGTAAGGGCCATGGAATTGATAGAGGAATATGAGACAATGAAAAGAGGACTTTTCTCCGGTTCAGTTGGATATATTGACCCTTACGGAGATTTGGACCTCAATGTAGTGATACGGAGTATATTTTTTAATGCAGATAAAAAAAATGTTGCTCTGTTCGCAGGGGGTGCGATAACATCTGACAGTGACCCCAAAAAAGAGTATGAAGAATCGCTCTTAAAACTTAAATTTATGTTCAGTGTCCTGGGCGCAGAGTTGCCCGAACAAAATGATACCTATGCTTGAAAGGTTTCAATCATATATAAAGGAACATCAGCTGGTGGGTAGAAATGCCAAACTTCTGTTAGCGGTGAGTGGTGGCGTTGATTCGGTGGTGCTGTCGCATCTGATCCATCGTCTGGGAGTTGGTTTCGCCATTGCTCATTGCAATTTTAAACTGCGTGGAAAAGAGGCTGATGCCGATGAAAGATTTGTTAAAAAACTTGCTGCAAATTATGGATGTGAGTTTCTTGTAAAACAATTCAAGACCGAACAGTTCGCAGCCGATAACAGGATGGGTATACAGGAAGCTGCCCGTAAACTACGCTACCAGTGGTTTCATGAAATGTGTGTGGAACATGGGTATGACTATTTAGTTACGGCGCATCATGCCGATGATCTTGTGGAGACTATAATACTCAACATAACGCGTGGCACAGGAATAGCAGGGTTGCACGGTATCTTACCCGTAAGGGGAAATGTAATACGTCCTATGTTGTTCGCATCCCGCAAGGAAATTGAAGAATATGCACTTGAACATGAATTGCTTTACAGAGAAGATAGCTCAAATGAATCGATAAAATATGCAAGAAATCGTGTACGCCAAAAGGTGATGCCGGTGCTGAAACAACTGAATCCGAATGTTGTTGATACAATCTCTCGACATGCTGAAATAGTAGCTGATATTGAATCTATCCTTGATCAGTATTGTGAAGATTTCTTACACAGAAGCAAGTTGAAGATCAAAAATGGCGATGAAGTGATCATTCAGGTCAGAGACCTGTTAGTTTCGCCTGGTGCCAGGTATCTATTATATCGTATACTAAACCCATTCGGGTTCAACTCATCAATGTGTGCCAATGTTTACAGGGCACTTAACACCCGTAAGTCAGGAGAGGTATTTTATTCTGCAACTCACCGGGTTGTGCACGACCGGGAAATGCTGGTGGTGCAGAAGAACGACGATGTCTCCGATGACAGGGAATATGAAGTGCTACCCGAAGATGATGGATTGATCATGCGGTATGGATCGTTCGAGTTCATAAAAAGCAAGATCCCTACAGGCAAGCCATGGAAAGAGCCTCACGATCTTGAAAACCCCGATGTTGCATACCTGGATGCTGACAAGATCCAGTATCCTCTGAAGGTGCGTACTTGGATACGCGCTGATCGTTTTAACCCATTAGGTATGAAAGGTAAAAAACTTCTCAGCGATTTTTTTACCGACCTAAAGGTTCCTGCATATGTGAAAAATAAAACGTACCTTGTTTTATCCAATAATGAGATCATTTGGGTTGCAGGAATGAGAATTTCAGAATCATATAAAATAACCAGAAGCACTAAACGGATATTGAAGATCCGTTTGTTGCGTTTGAATGGAATTACAAATGGATTTTGACGAAAGGCAATACCTGGGTTATAATAAGAGTTCACTGTCACTTAGGCTGGCGATGTCTTTGTTTTGTTTTATCCTAGCCTGGTTCAGCGACTCGCCCTTCATCAATGGCGATCTGCTTTTTCTCCTGGGGATCATTATCCTGGCTGTTTCTATCATCCTTTTGTTCGTCACCCACCTTCGAACACAAATTACCCCCGACAAAATGATACTCACCCGGCTGCTGGGCACTGCCAAGATTGAGCTGGACCTTAAAAATGTGGTGAAAGCAGAAAAGGTAGTTTACAGTAAATACCTGATCGATTATCCGGTATACAACCTGCATAGCGATCATCAGATCCGTTTTTATACCGGAGGCAGTGATGCGGTTCAACTGCAGATGAACGATGGTTTAACCTATATTATTGGATCGTCAAAGCCACTCGAATTCATTGATGCCCTCAGGGAGCGGGTGCCATCAGTTCAATGAAGTTATTTATATTTACAGTTCAATCTTAAAAATTAATCACAAATGAAAACTTGGGTAAAAGTCCTTATTGTTGTTGGCGTTTTATTTCTGCTTTACAGAATGTTTGCTGGCACTTATAATAATATGGTGTTGAAAAATGAAGATGTAGTAAAGCAGTGGGCGCAGGTTGAGAATGTTTATCAACGCCGGGCCGATCTTATACCTAATCTTGTTAATACGGTAAAAGGCTATGCTGATTTTGAAAAATCAACATTAACTGAAGTAATAGAAGCACGCGCTAAAGCCACTCAGGTTACGGTAGATCCCAATAACTTATCATCAGAACAGATCCAGAAATTTCAAAATGCACAGGGTGAACTGAGTTCTGCCTTAGGCAGACTGATGGTGGTTGTGGAGCGTTATCCCGACCTTAAAGCAAATCAGAATTTCCTTGAGCTTCAGGCTCAACTTGAAGGTACCGAGAATCGTATCGCTGTAGAAAGAAATAAATTCAACGAAACTACCCAGACATACAATACTTATATTAAAACCTTTCCACAAACCATGTTGGCAGGAATGTTCGGGTTCGCTGAGAAATCATATTTTGAATCTCAAGCCGGAGCTGATAAAGCTCCTGAAGTAAAGTTTTGATCGCACAGGAAATTATAGGTATCCCCGAAAGGGAAAAGATACGCCGGGCTGTTAGTGATGCAGAGTTAAAAACTTCGGGTGAGATACGTGTGTTCGTTGAAGATGCATCTGCAGATACCGAATTGGATAGAGCAGTATATGTTTTTGAGGAGCTTGGTATGCACAAAACTGATCTCAGAAATGGCATCCTGTTATATCTGGCCTTAAAAGATAAGAGGTTTGCAGTTATTGGCGATCATGGCATACATGAAAAAGTTGGTGATGCATTCTGGGAGGGCATAAGATCACACATGCAAGAGAAACTTTCTCAAGGAGATGTAGTAGGTGCAATTGTAGCAGGGGTTAGAGAAGCGGGTGAAGCACTTGGCAAATTTTTTCCAAGAAGTCACGACGATAAGAATGAGCTGTCGGATGACATTGTGTTTGGAGGAGACAAATAATGAAGTTCAGGTTAATACTCGTAATATTTATTTTCTTTGGTGTTGCAGCTGTTGCTCAGAAGTTTCCTGAGCCGCAATCACCACCTCGCCTTGTAAATGATTACATCGGTGCTTTGACCAAGTCGGAGCTGCAAAGCCTGGAAGCCAAATTGCTTTCATACAATGATACTACCAGCACCGAGGTTGCAGTTGTCATCATTGAGTCTACTGATGGATATCCTATCGATGACTATACTTTCAGACTGGGTGAGAAGTGGGGTATCGGTCGTGCCGATAAAGACAATGGAGTACTGGTACTTGTAGCGTTAGGTGATCGCGATATTTTTATTGCCACCGGCTATGGAATGGAAGGTGTGCTGCCTGATGCCATTGTAAAAAGGATCATTGAAAACGATATCAAACCGGCTTTTCGTGCCGGTGATTATTATGGCGGACTTGATGCAGCAACAACGGATATTATTCTGGCAGCAAGAGGTGAATATACAGGTAGCGGCAGTAGAGCGGCGAAAAAATTTCCATGGTTCATCATTCCCATTTTTCTTTTGATATTCATCATACCTGTAATGGTTGCTACCCGAAAAGCAAAAAGATACGCAGCACTCAATGATATTCCTTTCTGGACTGCATGGATGTTGCTCAATCAGGCCAGCAGAACTCACCGTCGCAGTAGCGGAGGTCCGTGGGGTGGCGGAGGCGGATGGTCGTCTGGCGGAGGCGGAGGTGGCTTTGGCGGCTTTGGTGGTGGAAGCTTTGGTGGCGGTGGTGCCGGAGGAAGCTGGTAACCGGAATTTGAACACATGAAGATACAAGCCTTAACGGTTTTCTTTTTTATTATCCTTGCGGGATGTGTGTCAAATAAAAATGATAACACTCCGCTCATTGGTTTTTTGGACTATGTTCAGGACCCGACCATTGAACAGGCACACGACGGATTTTTTGATGCTTTGAAAGAGAATGGATATGACACAGAAAACAACACACTCAAAGTTGTTTATGCAAACGCTCAGGGCGATATACCTACGCTGAATCAGGCGGCAGATATGATCCTGGCAAAACAACCGGTTCTTGTGGCTACCAATGTTACACTGCCTACCATTACCATGGCTAACAAAACCAATGAGGTTCCTATCTTTATGATAGTATCACCACGGCCCGATATTGCGGGCCTTACAGATGCTTCAGGCAAAAACCCGCCTAACCTTTTCGGAGTTTATGAGACATTGGCATATATTGATACCGCTATATCCATTATTCCAGAGGTGATGCCCGATGCAAAGGTCATAGGCACCATCTACAATCAGGCCGAACCACAATCGGTAGATGCAGTACATGTGCTTCAGGAGGCGTGTAACAGGTTCGGAATTCAGCTTATCCTGAAACCTGTCACTAACTCCTCCGAGAGCCAACTTGTAGCACAGTCGTTATTGAATGAAAATATTGACGCATT
>JAHEMF010000091.1 GCA_024643795.1 Bacteroidota bacterium
AAAGATCATAATTCAGGATCCTTATTGATCTGAAATCTCACTGATTGAGCCATTTTTAAGGTTAAATCCTTCATACTCTTTTAAAGAATATCGCTTTTACAATGTTGTGGCCTAACTACCATCTATTTTACTGATATATAGTTGATTACATCATTATTCCGTCTTCATCCGGTGATTTTTTCCTTGCATAATTACAATAGCCCGGCAATATTTTAACCAGGAAGCACATAAACCAATAAAACTTAAAAAAATGAAAGCAATTTTAATGTTGACCTATTCTGTTGTATCGTAGGGTTATGGGCTACACCGGTTATGACCGCCACACACCTCTTTTTTGCGATATGCCTGACAGCCTATTTTGTGATCGGTGCTATGTTTGAGGAACGTGATCTGGTAAATGACTTCGGCGATACTTATCTGGAATACAGCAAAAGCACACCCATGTTAATGCCCGGAATAAAAACTAAATAAATTCGAGATATCATTTACCAGAGATCATTACTGATAGATTCAATGAAATCTTCAATTCGAAAAGGCTAAATGTGATATTCAATTAATTTTACATGAGGTAGCAAAAGGTACAATAAAAGATCCTTGCAATAATCTTTGTACATTTCAATAGAATTTTAATATTCAATGACATGGCATTTGATGAGTTTCTGGCTGAAAGAGTGCGGCAAAGGCTTCCTAAAAATATTCCTGTTGCTGAGAAAAAGATGATGGGTGGTCTTATCTTCATGGTCAATGAAAAAATGTGCATAGGAGTAGACATTGACAAATCCACCGGATATGACAGATTGATGGTGAGAGTTGGAAAAGTTCCGTATGATAAATTACTCTTTAAAAAAGGTAGCCGGCAGATGGATTTCACAGGAAAGGCAATGAGAGGTTTTCTGTTCATTGGTCCTGAAGGCTTTGATAAGGATAAAGACCTGGACTTCTGGGTGATGAAGGCCCTGGAGTTTAATCTTCAGATTGCAAAATAATTGATCCGGAAAATTGAAATGATTATTTTAAATTGCCGCTTATTAATGGTCATAAACTGAAAATTTAAAAAATGATCTTATGAAATACAATTACCTCATTTCAAAAAGTAGCCTTCACTTTACATTAATAATAGGGCTTGTTTTTATAGTAGGGTCTTGCAAAACACAAAAAACTACTGTTTCAACTCCTGAACCTACATCTGAAAATAAGATCTCTTATGAAAAAGAGATCCTGCCAATAATGAAGCGAAGTTGTACGCCATGTCATTTTCCTGAAGAAGGAAGAAAAAAAATGCTGGATACATATGATGCTACATCCAAAAACATTCACGAAATAATTGAACGTATTGCATTACCTGCTACCGATCCTGATTACATGCCCTTCAAAAGCAAGAAGCCTGCCTTAAGTGCCGAAGAAGTAAAGCTTTTTAAAGATTGGCTGGCACAGGGAATGAGTAAATAAAGCATAACATTCCATCCAACATAATCCTTTCATGGATCATACAGCAAGAGCCATATCATTATTCAACAAACATGCCGGGTTGTATGCTGATAAATACATGAATGTAGATAACTATAAAAGTGGTCTTGATTTTTTTTGCGATCACTTGACTTCTGATACTGCCCGTATTCTTGATATTGCTTGTGGTCCGGGCAACATCACAAACTATTTGCTTCAAAAATTGCCTGGTCTAAAAATAACCGGCATAGATATGGCAGATAATATGTTAGAACAAGCAAGAACTCAAAACCCAACATCTGATTTTATAAAATTGGATGCAAGAAGTATACGGTCACTTGAAGTTGTTTTTAACGCAATAACTTGTGGATTCGGCCTTCCTTACTTGCCAAAAGAAGATGCTGTAAAGTTGATCAAAGATATTAGTTGCATTATAGATTCCGGTGGGTTGTTATACTTAAGCACCATAGAAGGCAGCTATACCAATTCTGAGTATAAAACCGGATCAACGGGTGAAAAACTATTCACCTATTATTATGAATCAGAATACCTGAAAATTATATTAGAAGAAAATGGTCTGAAGATTATTTTTGAACAGCAGATTGACTTGTCTGAAAACATAAATAATAATGAATTGGTCCTGATAGCAATTAAAATGTGATCATAGACCTCATCAATAGTTTGTTGCCACACTTATTTACAATCACTATTCTGTGAAGTATATCAGTAAAACGATCTGGACCCTCTCTTTAGTGAGCCTATTCACTGATGCTGCCAGCGAAATGCTTTACCCTGTCCTGCCAATTTATCTGAAATCGATAGGTTTCTCAGTTTTTATAATAGGTATATTAGAAGGTGTAGCTGAAGCTACCGCCGGATTAAGCAAAGGATATTTTGGCAAATTATCAGATGTATCCGGCAAAAGGGTGCCTTTTGTAAAATTCGGATACCTGCTGAGTGCTGTGTCAAAACCACTGATGGTTGCCTTTATATTTCCTGTATGGGTATTTTTTGCAAGAACTCTGGACAGACTAGGAAAAGGTATTCGTACCGGCGCACGTGATGCATTATTATCAGATGAATCAGATGATAGATCAAAAGGAAGAGTCTTTGGTTTTCACCGATCAATGGATACAACCGGTGCGGTAATTGGCCCCATACTGGCATTGATTTATTTACACTATTATCCGGAACATTATATTAACCTATTCCTGATCGCTCTGGCTCCCGGTTTGTTAGCCGTTGCATTAACATTTCGGCTCAAGGAATCAGCTCACACAAAACAAAACACAAATAAACCGGTATCCCCTTTTTCTATTTTCACTTACTGGAATACAGCCCCCGCAAAATACCGAAAGGTGGTGATCGGGCTCATAGCATTTGCACTTGTAAACAGTTCAGATGTTTTTTTACTGTTAAAAGTTAAAGAATCAGGTCTTAATGATACAATGATCATTACGATCTACATTTTTTATAACCTCATCTATGCTATATTCTCATATCCATTGGGAATGATTGCGGATAAGATAGGACTGGTTTATATGTACATTGTAGGCCTGATAATGTTTTCAGTGGTTTATTTTGGAATGGCTGTTAATGATAACCTGACTATATTTTTCTTGCTCTTTATGGCCTATGGTATTTACATAGCTGCTACCGAGGGTATATCTAAGGCCTGGATCTCAAATATTTGCCTCAAAACAGATTCGGCAACGGCACTTGGCAGTTACTCAGGATTCATAAGCATTTGCAGCCTGTTTGCCAGCTCTGCCACGGGCTTAATGTGGATTTGGGTAGGGTCAGCAATGACACTTGGCATCATTGCATCAATCACTCTTGGGGTGATAGCATATTTTACTTTCAATTACCAAAATGTAAAACCGGTTACTGACCCGATCTGATCATCCCTTACATGAACTGATGATATATATCATGATCATTAATTAGTTCAATAAGCTATATTTCTTGCTAACTTTACAAAAGCACAAATTGACCAATTATTGACACATAAATATTATTATAGCAAAAAATATTCTTATGAAATTTATTCCGACGATCGCTTTCTGTTGCTTCCTTCTCACAAATAGTATTTGCACGTTAGGACAGGATGCTGCCGAACTTGCAAAAAAACTGGCTAACCCTATCTCAAGCCTGATAAGTGTTCCTCTACAGAATAATACAGATTATGGAATTGGAGAAAATAACGGAACCAAAAATGTATTAAATATCCAGCCTGTAATTCCTGTTCGGTTAAACGAAAAATTAAATCTGATAACAAGAGTCATTGCTCCGGTAATAACTCAGTATAATATAATTAAACCCGGCACCAAACAAAGTGGGTTAGGTGATTTTATTGTAAGCGAATTTATAAGTCCTGCAGAAGCTAAAAATGGCATTACCTGGGGAGCTGGACCGGTACTTTTATTACCGGTTGGTACTGATGACTATCTGACCACAAAAAAATTCGGCGTTGGCCCTACTGTTGTATTTCTAAAACAAAGCAATGGATTTACATTTGGTGCTTTGATGAATCAGATCTGGAG
>JAHEMF010000014.1 GCA_024643795.1 Bacteroidota bacterium
CCAGAACCATCAATTTGTCTTTTAAAAATCCCGGGTACGATAAAAATCCCGTTTTCTCACCTTCCGGGAAAAAGATCGCATGGCTGAGCATGGTAACACCAAAATATGAGAGCGACAGAAACCGGATCATTGAATATGATTTAAACACCGAAGTCTTACGCGATCTTACAGAAGGATTTGATTATTCTCCACAGCAATTCCAATATGCTGACAATGGCAACTCCATCTACTTCATTGCCGGCATCAATGCAACTGAACAGATCTGGAAACTGGATCTCAAATCGAATGCGAAGGAAAAATTCAAACAACTCACAACAGATGTTGCTGATCACACGAGTTTTTGCATTTGGCAATCATCAAAAAAGACCCATATCATAAGTTCCATGATGAGCATATCAATGCCATCTGAAGTGATGCAGATCGATTCTAAGAAAGGCTCCTCTAAACAAATCACTTTCACAAACAAAGAATTACTTGACCAACTTACTCTTGGAAAAGTTGAAAAAAGGATGATAAAAGCCACTGATGGAGAAGAGATCCTCACCTGGGTTATTTATCCTCCAAACTTTGACCCCTCAAAAAAATATCCGGCACTTTTATACTGCCAGGGCGGCCCACAAAGCACTGTTAGTCAATTCTTTTCGTACAGGTGGAATTTTCAGATCATGGCTGCCAATGATTATATCATAGTTGCTCCTAACCGCAGAGGACTACCCTCTTTTGGTGAAAAATGGAACAGGGATATCTCAGGAGACTGGGGAGGCCAACCAATGAAAGACCTGTTAAGTGCTATTGACGAAGTAAGCAAAGAGCCTTTTGTTGACAAGGAAAGGCTGGGAGCCGTAGGAGCAAGTTTTGGTGGTTATTCCGTTTGGAGTATTTAATTTCGAAAGCATGTATGGTATCACTGAAGAAATATTCTTCGCCGACTTTGATCTTGAAGGACCTTACTGGAAAGAACCCAAACCAAAAAGTTATGTTGAGTTCTCACCACACCTCTTTGTAAAGAATTGGGATACACCTATACTTATTATTCATAACGATAAAGATTTCAGAGTTCCTTTAAGCCAGGGGCAGGAAGCATTTACAGCAGCACGACTGCATAATGTAGATGCCAGGTTTTTATCATTCCCCGATGAGAACCACTGGATGCTGAAACCACAGAATGCGATCCTTTGGCAACGGGTTTTCTTTGAATGGCTTGATAAATACCTTAAGTAAAATAAAATGTCGCGGCAAATACCGCGACATTTTATTTTTTGGTAGTTGTTAAATACTTCGACAACTTTAGAAAAGGTTTTTCAACTAAAGTGTAAAACACCCAGGCAAAAAATATAGCCCAGAGTGTATATGGGATCATCATTACAGTCTTTAACGGTTCTTCGAATGAGCTACCCAAAACTCTGTTCAATGCGATTTCCATAACAAATGCTGAGAAAAGAAAAGTTATATAAAGTGAATATGAGATTTTTCCAAGAAAACTGCTTACAGGGTTATTGAAGCGCACAAAGGCTATTACCAATAAAGCTATTACTGCTGCAAAAACATAGGGACTACCCTGCTGAAAGTTACAAAATAACATTGCTGCAATGATCAGGGGAACAAACAGCTCCCTCCGTATTTTATTTTGCTTGTATAGAAAAAGTAAATTCCCCATTATGAAATAAGAGCTCATCCTAAAGAATGGAAACTCTTCCAAAAATGGCACATATGTTAAGCATGCGTAGCCAATAAATGCAACAACAAGCCAAAATGTTTTTTTACTTAACAATATCATAATCGGATAGAACAATCCAATGAAGATGTAATATTGAAACTCAACTTCAAGTGTCCAATACACAACAATATATTTACCTGAATCAAGGAAATCAAAAAAATAAGTCAGGTTTGCGAGAATGGTTTTCCAGTCTGTTCCAGGCCAGTACATACCACTTATTGGCCTGTCAACAAGCCAGATAGCTGAGTAATAGAGTCCAATCACCATTAAAATAGCAACATAAGAAGGAGGATTTATCCTCAGGAATCTTCTGAGCATAAATACACCGAAGTCGCGAAGCTTATAACTTCCCAGAAACATTGAATAGGGTATAATGAATCCTGAGATGACAAAAAATACCTGGACTCCAAGTTTCCCCCATGCAAAAAAGTCTGAAACAAGGTTGGGCTTAATAGATGCAATTGAAGAAGTAGCAAAATGAAAAAGAACTACACTGAGGGCTGCAAGTCCTCTTAAAAAGTCAATGATCTCAATATGATTTTCCCGATGCTGCTTCAAAGTAATTATTAAGTAGTCTGTAAAAATCGGGAATATATCCACATATCAAAATCAGGGAATAGTATCTACCTGTTGCTTGATACGTTCTTCAGCTTGCATCCGAGCCAATTCATCCAGAACACCTTCATAAATTTCAGCAAACAGTTCCGGTTGTGAAGTATAAAACTCAAAACTTTTTCTGTACCTCACGGAATCTACATCAAACTCATTCAACACATTCTTGATCAGCAAAACATTTCGTTCCGACCTGTCATCGCCAGGCCTGTTAAGCATAATAGCTGACTCAGCCAGATGCATTTGCGTCATCAGGTTTACCATTGTGTCCGGACTCAATACTGATGGTGGGATCTCAGTTACTTTATCAGGCTTGCATGAAGCAATTATCCCAAGAATAGTAGCGAAAATTATATATCTGAGATATTGCATATTTAAAAGCGGTCTCTTTCAAAGCTCAATCTCATCCCCGGTTGCCCTTCAACTATTGTTCCATTTTCATAAACCACCTTTCCATTCACCAAAGTTCTGGAAATGGATGCTCTGAATTCATGGCCTTCAAATGGTGACCAGCCACACTTATATAATAAGGACGCTTTGTTTACCAGGTTCTTCGCCTTAAGGTCTACCAAAACAAGGTCGGCAAAGTAACCTTCCCGTATATATCCTCGTTCTTTCATCCTGAAACAATCAGCTACATCATGTGCCATTTTTTGTGCTATCATAGGCAGCGGCAACCAACCTTCATGATGCAGATCAATCATCGCTAACAACGAATGTTGTACTAACGGACCTCCTGATGGTGCTTTAATATAATTTTGTTGTTTCTCTTCAAGTGTATGCGGCGCATGGTCTGTAGCTATCACATCTATTGTCCCGTTAATGATCGCTTCCCTTATAGCTGCTCTGTCAACACTTGTTTTTACAGCCGGGTTCCACTTTATCAGATTACCTTTTGTTTCATAATCTTTATCAGTGAACCAAAGATGGTGAATACATGCTTCGGAGGTTATTCGTTTTTCCCTTACGGGGATGTTGTTAGTGAATAATTCAAGCTCACGTTTTGTGGATATGTGAAGTACGTGGAGGCGTGTATTATGTTTTTTTGCCAATGATACCGCAAAACTACTGCTCAGATAACAAGCCTCTTCACTTCTGATAATAGGGTGGTAGGATACAGGAATATCTTCACCAAACTGCCCCATGTATTTTGCAAGATTTGCTTTCACAGTTACTTCATCTTCGCAATGAGTAGCTATCAGCAACGGTGTGGATGAAAATATCTTATCCAGTGTTTTCTCATTATCAACTAGCATATTACCTGTAGAAGAGCCCATGAAGATCTTAATACCGCAAACATTCTCGGGATCTGTTTTAAGAACCTCCTCGCTGTTATCATTGGAAACTCCCATATAAAAGGAATAATTTGCCGGCGAGTTGCTTGCAGCGATGTCATATTTTTCCTGAAGGAGTTGTTGGGTCAGTGCATTAGGAATGGTATTTGGCATCTCCATAAAAGAAGTGACACCACCTGCAACAGCTGCTCTTGATTCGGTATATATATTTGCTTTATGTGTAAGGCCGGGTTCTCTGAAATGAACCTGGTCATCTATACACCCCGGGAACAGATGCAAACCTGTTGCATCGATCTCATCGTACACAACAGGCGCAGCAGGTGCGATTCCGGAACCTATCCTGACAATCCTGTCATTTTCGATCAGCACGTCACCGGAGAAAACTTCTCCTTCATTTACAATGGATGCATTTCTGATTAATAACATTATGCAGATGCTTTTTTACCTATATCGCCTACCATGTCTTCAGGTCTTACCCACTCATCAAATTGCTCTGCAGTTACGTAGCCCAGTTCAATGGCCGTTTCTTTCAGAGTTTGTCCTTTTTTATGTGCCGTTTGTGCAATTTCTGCAGCTTTATAATAACCAATTTTAGTATTCAATGCGGTAACAAGCATGAGAGAGTTTTCGAGGTTCTTCCTGATATTATCATGCAATGGTTCTATACCTACTGCACATTTCTCATTAAAGGAATTACACACATCTCCTATAAGCCTTGCGCTGTGAATGAAATTATAGATCATCATTGGCTTGAAAACATTTAGTTCAAAATGACCATTTGATCCACCAATATTAATCGCCACATCATTTCCCAGAACCTGAGCAGCAACCATGGTCATTGCTTCACATTGTGTAGGATTCACTTTACCAGGCATGATAGATGACCCTGGCTCATTATCCGGTATATATATCTCTCCTATACCACATCTTGGCCCAGAAGCTAACAGCCTGATATCATTTGCGATCTTCATCAGGCTGCAGGCAACGGTTTTCAGCGCCCCATGTGATTCAACAATTGCATCATGTGAGGCAAGTGCTTCAAATTTATTTTCAGCAGTTATAAAAGGCAAGCCTGTAAGAGTTGCAATATGCTTGGCAACATTAACTGCATATCCCTCCGGCGTATTGATACCTGTACCAACAGCAGTACCACCAAGTGCCAACTCTGAAAGGTGCGGCAATGTATTTTCAATGGCTCTTATTCCATGATCAAGCTGAGAAACATAACCACTCAATTCCTGCCCTACTGTTATAGGTGTTGCATCCATAAGATGTGTTCTGCCAATCTTTACTACATCCATATATTTTACAGACTTCTGAGCGAGCGTATTACGCAGATTTCTTATCCCCGGAAGGGTAGTGTCCATGATAAGCTTATATGCAGCAATATGCATAGCAGTTGGAAAGGTATCATTTGATGATTGTGATTTGTTAACGTCATCATTCGGATGGATGACTTTTTTCTCATCAGTTAAACTGCCACCATTCAGCACATGCGCACGATATGCGACCACTTCATTAACATTCATATTCGACTGTGTGCCAGATCCTGTTTGCCATACAACAAGTGGAAACTCATTATCAAGCTCACCTTTCAGGATCTCATCGCATACTTTGGCAATGAGATCACATTTTTCAGCCGGCAAAACCCCGGCATCCATATTAGTAAGTGCTGCTGCTTTCTTCAGGTACGCGAACGCCTTAACTATCTCAAGTGGCATCTTGTTGATATCGCGAGCAATGTTAAAGTTCTCAATCGAGCGCTGGGTTTGAGCTCCCCAATATTTATCGGCCGGCACCTTAACCTGACCCATAGTATCCTTTTCGATTCTGAATGACATAACTTTCAATTTAAATTCTGATATTTTATTTCTTTACTCTTTTACTCTTTTTAACAAAGTCAACAACTGTTTCAGCGGGTCTTCCAATAATAGCCTTAGTACCCTTAATAACAACAGGTCGTTCTATCAATACCGGATTCTCAGCCATTACTTTGATCCATTCTCTTCCTGTAAGTTTAGCATTGGCATATTTTTCTTTGTAAAGCTTTTCCTTTTTCCGTACCAATTGTTCCGGCTTAATGCCTATCATTTTGATCACTTCACTCAATTGCTTCTGAGTGGGAGTATCAACCATGTATTCTATGAGCTCAACTTTCTCATCTGTGCTGTCTTTAACCAATGACAAAGCTGTACGACATGTAGAGCAGGTAGGTTTATAAAATATCTTTATCATAATTTTATCCGGTAACTTTATTTGAACTGAATTCCATCAGGAATGCTTTCATAAATTCATCCAGATCTCCGTCCATAACTCCCTGCACATCCGAAGTTTCGTATTCTGTTCTAAGATCTTTCACCATTTTGTATGGATGGAACACATAACTACGTATTTGCGAGCCCCATTCTATCTTCTTTTTACCGGCCTCGGTCATCATCTTCGCCTCCTCACGTTTTCTGACCTCGAGTTCATACAATCGCGATTTTAGCATTTGCATGGCCCGGTCCTTATTACCACCCTGAGTTCTTTCTACCTGACAAACTACAACTATACCTGTGGGGTGATGCGTGAGCTGCACTTTGGTTTCCACCTTATTTACATTCTGGCCGCCGGCGCCACCTGAACGGGAAGTATGCCATGTGATATCGGCATCTTTTATCTCAATGTTTATATCGTCGTCAACAAGAGGGTACGCAAAAATAGATGCAAATGAAGTATGTCTTCTGGCATTTGAATCGAAAGGTGATATCCTCACAAGTCTGTGAACCCCATTCTCACTTTTCAAATATCCGTATGCGAATTGTCCTTCAAACTCAAGAGTAGCCGATTTAATTCCAGCTCCATCACCATCGGTACGTTCTATCTCGGTAACTTTATATTTATGCCTCTCTCCCCACCGGATGTACATCCGCATAAGCATATCGGCCCAATCCTGACTTTCAGTACCACCGGCACCTGAGTTAATGGTGAGTACAGCGCTCAAAGCATCTTCCTTGCCACTCAACATGTTTTTAAATTCAAGGTCTTCAAGCAAGGCAACGGTCCGGTCAAGTTGGGTATCAACTTCATTCTCATCAACATCACCTGCTTTGAAAAACTCAAAAAGCACGCCGGTGTCTTCCACGGCGGCATTAACCTCGCGGAACGAATCGGTCCATGTTTTCTTTTCTTTGATTTGTTTGAGGATCCGCTCAGCCCGTTTGGGATCATTCCAAAAGTCGGGGGCGTGTGTCAGTTGCTCTTCCTCATCTAGCAGCTGCAGCTTCTTGTCGATGTCAAAGATGCCTCCTCAGGGCACTGATCCTATCCCTTAAATCTGTTAATTGGTCGATTGTCATATGGACGCAAAGTTACACAAATATTGTGTTCAACCGGAATAATGAACCCGCCATAAAGGGGTTGAAAACGATGCTATTTACTGTTTATTTTTTGCTTTACCCTTACCAGGTTCTCTGCTTTCTGAGCATGCCTTGTTTCCTTGGCAGACCGTGTAAAATATTTATGATTCTCCAGGAAACTTTGCTGCAACTCCTGCCACTCATTATCACCCTTAATGAATCCGTATTCCAAAAACTCTTTATAAAGATTATCACCCACCGAAAAAAAGTCGCTCCTACCCAGATAATCAAGATCGGCATCACAAATTATTTCTTCAAGTTTATTACTCGGATTCTGAGGCACCTTGGTAGCCATAATTAAGCCACAAATGGTTTCGATCTCCTTTTCGCTATATCCAAAACCCGGCAAATTATCCTGAACAATTATGCAACCTAAAGCTTCATGATCCTTCAAGCCTTTTGTATAACCCGCATCATGAAACATAACTGCCGTTTTAAGCAATTCCTGATCCTGCTCGCTAACGCCCTCTAATTCTGCAATCCTTATCGCAGATTCAAGTACATCATATACATGCTCAAGGTTATGGTAATGAAATTTTTCATTTAACCCATTAGACATTAACTCTTCGGCGTATTGTTTTGCCTTTTCATACCTATTACTCATTCAATATTGTCCAGATTTTATTGGCATCATGCGATCCCATTTAAAATTACTTTTTCTTTCAACTGATCAGGGCTGTATGGTTTCATCATGTAATCATCCATACCCGAATCATAACACTGCTGTATTTCTTCTTTTGTGACATTTGCTGTCATAGCACAAACACGTACTTTTTTCATATTACCTGTGAGCTGGCTTCTGATCTGTTGTGTAGTTTCATAGCCGTTCATACCTGGCATTTGAATATCCATAAAAACAAAACTATAATCGGCAGCTTTTAGTTTTTCAATAGCCTCTTCTCCTGATTCTGCAACATCCACCTTTAAGCCCGGAAACAGGTCCTGCAAAGTATCAACTGCCACCATCTGATTGAACTCATTATCCTCCACCAGCAACACTTTTAAAGCTGCAAGTTTTTCAACATCAATAGTTATTCCATCAAAAGTATTTAACGGAGCTTCACCTTTATTAATTTTAATATCAAAATAAAAATCCGATCCTTTTCCAAATTCACTTGCCAGCTTTAACTGTCCGCCATGCAACTCTACTAACTGCCTGGAAATAGTAAGTCCTAGTCCGGTGCCACCATATTTACGTGTGGTATCCTTGGATGCCTGCCCAAAACTTTCAAAAACTTTTTCGAGCCGGTCCTTTGGAATACCAATACCTGTGTCTTTAACTGAAAATCTAAAGGTGCCGTCATTGTTAGGCTTTACGCTGATGGTTACACCGCCTTTCTCGGTGAATTTGATGGCGTTACCTGTAAGGTTCATAACAACCTGTGTAAGCCTGGTTTCATCACCTATCATATATTGTGGTAATTCCGGAGCTATCTCAAGGTTCATCCGTATTCCTTTTTCATCGGCCTTCAAGCCCAAAATTGTTTGCACATTCTGCAGTGCCGAATGAACATCGAAGTTGGTTTCTTCCAACTCCATCTTGCCGGCCTCTATCTTAGCGAGATCAAGAATGTCATTGATGATAACAAGCAAATTAGATCCACTTTTCTGAATCACTCCAAGATATTTTTCCTGAAGCTCATTAAGTTGCGATTTAAGTAGCAGGTTAGTCAACCCCACAATGGCATTCATTGGAGTTCGGATCTCATGACTCATATTGGCAAGAAATTGCTGCCTGAACTTTTCTGTTTCTATGAGCTGATCCCTGGTCATAACCAACTCTTTGTTGGTACTTGTAAGATGGTCAAGTGCATCATTCAACTCGCGAGTTCTCTCTTCTACCTGACGCTCAAGTTCAGCCTCTCGTTTTCTGGACTCTTCCAACGCACGTTCATTTGATTGCTTTAACCGATCAAGGTTCAGCTTGAACAAATTGAGGATCAGTTGTGGATTTTTCTGTGACAGTGTTATAAAATCAGATTTCTGTACAGAACAAATAAGTATATCTGTGGAAGCCTTTAAAGTTGCGGTGGCGGTAGTATCTGCAAGAATACTTTCTCCTAAAACAGCAGGCTGATCAATATTTGCCAGCAAAACATTTTCATTATATACACCTATTGTGCCCTGACACAGTAATATCAGGCTATCAGGTTTGGAGCCTTTCTCAACCAAAATGGCACCAGGTTTAAAATTGGTGAGCGTAGAAACCTTCAAAACATCCTCCACGGCATCTGAGCTAACCCCCTGAAAAAGAGGGTTATGTGCAACAAGTTCTAGTCCCGGTTCGGTGATCGACATCGTTCTAAATGGGTTATTATTAGCTAAGGGCTTCCACAAAAAGCAGGTTAAAATATGCATTAATCCTTAAAAATCCGAGCCAGTGCACCATATACAACGTCAGTTTCATACCCTTTAGAGAATGCATAACTCATCAATTTTTGCTTTATCTGGATGGATGACCCTTTATTAAAGGTTTTATATTTGGTCTTTAAGAGGCCATCAAGCACACTTTGGTATTCTTCTGCTGGTATACCTCCTAATGCTCGTATAATCAAATCATTGTCAATTCCTTTCGCTTTTAACTCATACCTGATCTTAGTCTTCCCCCATTTCCTGGTTCTGAATTTACTCCCTGCAAAAGCCTCTGCAAACCTGGCATCATTTACATACCCTTCCTCTTTTAGCTGATCAATAACATTTGTACTGGTTTTAGGGTCGCACCCCAGTACTGAAAGCTTAAATTCAACCTCTGCCGCACTGCGCTCTCTGTAGGTGCAGTAACGCATTGCCTTGTCTAAAAAGTCAGCTGCCGAATTGCTTTTATCCTTAATCTTCATCATTCCCTTATATCAGCAGGTTAGATTGATCAATAAATAACTCATCATATAACCGTGTCATCGGATCAATCATCATGAATTTAACAGTAAACAAGGCCCTAATATCCAAAATTTTAGATATTTGGGATTCTTTAATTCTGCAATCAACCTTGATTTAATAATCATGCTTACATTTACCGAAAAGAACAAAACTATGAGAAAAGTATTCGGGCCAGCCTTATTTGTTTTGGCCATTTTCATTGCTCTATCAGCATGTAATAACCAGGCCACAAATGATGATGGCGACAATAATATGGAAACCATGGTGGAAGATACCACCCCAATTAATGAATTGGCTGACTTCAGATTTTCTTATACCATTGCGAACTTACCTTCACCTTTTCAGGTACTTGATGAATTTGCAAGATCAGGCCTGCCAATCAACACTTCACTTCTGAATCCATCATCGAATGCAGAAAATTATCATAGCCTGAATAAACTAGCATTCAACTATGGAGTTTATGGAGTTGACCTTGGCTATGCAGTAGTTAATGAGCGTACACCCGAGATCCTAATGTATTATCCAACAGTAAGAGATATCTCTCAACAACTTGACATAGGAGAATCATTTGACAAGTTTGCAATTCGTTTTGAAGAGAACAATGAGAATCGTGATTCTCTTGCAAAGATCCTTGACGAAGCATATGCCGCAACCGATGATTACCTGCGCAACAATCAGCGATTGAAAGTTGCCAGTTTGATCTTAGCCGGCAGCTGGCTTGAATGTCAGCATATCTGTGTAAATCTGCTTAAAGGAGTTGAAAGAAATGCCTCAAATGAGATCCTGTATCAGCGTGTATACGAACAACGCTTACATCTTGAAAATGTGATCAACATACTTACTGAATTTAAGGACGACGCAGAGATTGCAGCAGTAATAAGCGAAATGTCGACGTTGCTTGAGCATTACAAAAAGGCCACTGACCCTTCAGAGATCAATAAGGAATTTCTTAACGGACTTTCAACTGGTATCTCAAATGTAAGGGGCAAGGTTATTGGCTGACACCTATTACTTTTACAATAAGGGTCTTGCCTGAATCAGAACAGACCCCCTATTGATTCCGGCTTATGAGTGATAAGATACTTAAGGCCTTGATGCAGCTTTTCGCCATCATTGCCAACAGCGAAAGACTCACCGGTCATGGACGTTCCATTGTTGAACTGTTTTTAAAACAGCAACTAAGCCAGTCCAGCGTCCCCCGCTACCTTCAGTTTTTTGATGAATACCTTGAAGTCCTTAGAGGGCGCGATAAAACAGGAAGGGAAAAAAAGCGCGTATCTGTAAACTCGGTTAAGGTGCTGCGCATCTGCACCGATATAAATCATGAACTTAACCAGCAACAAAAGTATGTGGTGCTTATCCGCCTGCTTGAATTTGCATACAGCTCTTCTGAAGATATTACTGAGCAGGAACTTGAGTTTCTTTCCACTGTTGCAGAAGTTTTCAATATCAGCAAAGATGATTATGATTCGTGCCTGATACTTGTCTCATCAAAGAGCCCTGGAACAGTAGCTGATTCGCAACATTTTATATCATTATCCTCAACCGAACCCGCCTCTTCCGGACTGACAAAACACATTGTTAACAAAGGGTTTCAGGGCACTGCCATATTCCTGTATTTCGAATCTACCGGTATATTGTTCATGAGATATTTCGGTGACGATACAGTAAAATGTAACGGACAGGGTTGTATTCCCGGACAAGTATATGTAATAAGTCCCGGCACAGTGATCAGGGGCACGCGATCCAATCCGGTTTATTATAATGATATCATCAGAAGTTTTTTGAAAGACCAACTCCCTGAACCTATTTTATTCACTGCCGAATCTTTGGAATATGAATTCCGAAACGGTAAAAAAGGATTGCATGATTTTTCTTTTGAAGCTACTTCCGGAGAGATGATCGGAATAATGGGAGGTTCGGGAGCAGGTAAATCTACTTTACTCAATCTTCTGAACGGAAACTATACTCCAAGTGCTGGTAAGGTAAAGGTTAACGGCATAAGCATACACGATGAAGGAACGTTACTGGAAGGTGTTGTAGGGTATGTTCCTCAGGATGATCTGCTCATTGACGATCTTACAGTATATCAAAACCTGTTTTATAACAGCAAACTGTGCTTTGGCGATCTTGACAACAGCTCAATCGACAAACTGGTAGGTGAAACATTGGTTTCGCTCGGCCTATGGGAAATAAGAGATCTCAAGGTTGGGAATGTTTTCAATAAAACTATCAGCGGAGGACAAAGGAAGCGGCTGAACATTGCCCTGGAATTGGTGCGCAAGCCTGCTGTACTTTTTGTGGATGAACCCACTTCCGGACTCTCATCCATGGACTCTGAAAATGTGATGGACCTGCTGAAAGAATTGTCGGTTAGCGGTAAACTTATTTTCGTGGTGATACATCAGCCGTCGTCTGACATTTTTAAACTCTTCGACCAACTTATCATTCTTGATCTTGGTGGTTATCCGGTATATTTTGGTAATCCTACCGACTCACTTTCATATTTTAAATCTTATTCCGGTCATGCCGATGCGGAGATCAATGAATGCATTGAGTGTGGAAATATAAATCCAGATCTGGTTTTTAACATCCTCGAATCAAAAGTTCTGGATGAGTATGGAAACATCACACAAAACCGTAAAATAACTCCCAAGGAATGGTATGAGCATTATGTAAAAACGAAAGTCAGCAATGATTTTGATTCAAAGCAACATAACCGTCCTGATGTTAATTACAACAAACCTTCGCGCCTGCGTCAATTGCAGGTGTTTTTCACCCGTGATGTATTATCGAAGCTGAAGAACACCCAGTATATGCTCATCAATTTCCTGGAAGCACCACTACTGGCATTTATATTGGCTTATTTTCTCCGCTATTTTGATCCATCAGGTGAATACATTTATAGTGAGAACATGAATATGCCTGCTTACCTGTTCATGTGTGTTATTGTAGCACTTTTTATGGGACTAACGGTAAGCGCTGAAGAGATCATCAGAGACCGGAAGATCCAGGCTAGGGAATCCTTTCTCAACCTGAGCCGATCAAGCTATCTCTTTTCCAAAGTAGCCATACTGTTTATGCTTTCTGCCATCCAGACATTATCGTTTGTTTTGATCGGAAATGCCATTCTAGGAATCCACGGCATGAACCAATATTACTTTCTTATTTTATTTTCCGTTTCATGTTTTTCAAATATGCTGGGGCTCAACATCTCATCCGCATTCAATTCTGCTGTCACCATTTACATACTTATACCATTCCTGATAATACCTCAGATCATTCTTAGCGGAGTAATTGTAAGTTTCGATAAACTGAATCCGAATGTAACATCTCAGGAGCATGTACCACTTATTGGAGAGGTGATGGCCTCCCGATGGGCTTTTGAAGCACTTGCGGTTCAACAATTCACCGGTAACCGTTACGAGCGCAACTTTTTCATGAACGACAAAAGAATGAATGAAGCGTTGTTCAAAAAGGACTTCTGGGCCGTTCACATGTCTGACCTGCTCGACTCTATTAAAACTTATGAGGCATCAGGATCCGGCGCACGTTCACTACTGTTCATCAATGAATTCACCAAAGAAAAAGCTTCCGGAATGCCGCTGAAGCTGGATGTTGATGCACAAAATATTTTAACTCAAAGACCTACCAATTGGCACACTCAGTTGAAAAGTGAAATAGAAAATATAAGGCAATATTATATAGGCGAATACAAAACCGCAAGACAAAAAAAGGATGACATAGTAGTTGCACTTGAAAAACAAATTGGCGCCAAGGGCCTTACCATGCTCAAAAAACAAAACGCCAATGAGAGTCTCACAGAGTTAGTAAATAATTCCGGCGACTTCAATTACATGATCACTTACAATGATGAATACTACCGGAGATTCAGACCTATTTATATGAATGGCTCTTCAAATGGCTTTTTACGTGCGCCATTTTATGTGAGCCGGAAAAATGTGTTTGGGAATTTTTACAATACCTATTGGGTTAACATGGGAGTGATCTGGATGATGTCTCTGATGCTTTTTCTGACGCTCTATTTTGACCTACTTAAAAAGGGCATCCACGGCCTTGAACGTGTTTCCGAAAAGATCCCGGCACTTAAAGTAAAAAGGCGGTGATTGTTAGTTTACAGCAGCTATCTCAAATTTAAGATCAACTATGGTCTGATAGTCATCGCCGGCTTCCATCATATCTTCATCATCTTCTTCATACAACCACTTTACCACAACTTTTGATTTACCCGTTTGCTGCAGCGTTTCGAGTCGTCGTAATATATCCAGGATTATTTTGGAAGAGCTGGTGTTGAAATATTCAAGCTGAAAAGTCATTTCGGTTTCAGCAAGTGCTTTGTTTTGATAATTATCAAGCCATTCAAATACCGGCTTATAAAATTCAACTGCATTCTCAGGGATGGAGCGGCCCCATAACTTTAACTTTCCGGCATCAGCATCAAATTCTATTCCGGGGGTCTTGCTGTCTGGTTCGAGCTTAAGGGTATTCATAGATCAGATTTTATAATATTACTGAAAGAGTAAAGAACGCATAATGTTCATTTACCGGGGTGAATGTACAATTTAACTTGCTTCCCGATTTACGGGCAATCTCTATAAGTCCGAGTCCTGCACCACCCTTATCAGACAAGGTGGTAGTGCTCAAGCTTTCAAGATAAAATGCCTTTAATGATTCTTCATCCATATCATTGATCCGGCTGATACGTTCTTTGAGCAGATCAACATTTTCAAGCAACATAAAGTTTCCGGCATCCAGTTCAATGGCTTTATCCGACTTGAAAACTGTTTTAAGGATCCCTTCCGATCGCATTTCATCTGCACCAGAATTGTTATGATGATGAAATATATTCTGTAGCACTTCTGTTAATACAGTAAAGTATTTCTTTCGCTTTCGCGGATCAGCAACACCATTTTCAAAAACCGGTTCAATTGTATGATGGATATCCTGTATTACCTCTTGAGTGACCTTTCCCTTAAACAATAGGATATCTCCGGATCCTGAAAACTGAATGCCATCTGACTTCTCATTATTAAATAAAGCTAAAAGATCCTTCATGAATTGTAATGATTTTACAAATGTAATTGGATTGATGTAATAATTGCAAGGTTTTAACTGTTCTTATCCTTCACTTTCACCTTTTATTGTTGCAGAGTGTATAAGAGTATTTCATATATTTGTTAAGTATGGAAGTGGTAACTGAAATAGCAACGAAAAAGGTTCTGGTGGTGGACGATGAGCCGGATATGGGCCCATTGATCACCGGAATGTTCAGGCTCAAGGTAAAGCGGGGTGAGCTTACTTTCGTGCATGCCGAGAACGGTGCTGCCGCCCTTCAAAAACTGGAAGAACAATCTGATATTGACCTTATCCTTACTGACATAAATATGCCAGTGATGGATGGTCTCACTTTCTTAAATCAGATAAAAGATAAGGGGCTAAATCAAAAGGCAATCGTAATCTCTGCATATAACGACCTCAAGAATATCCGCACGGCTATGAATCGCGGCGCCTTTGATTTCATAACCAAGCCTATTGATCCGGAAGACCTTAAAGCTACTATCGATAAAGGCATAAACGAAATGATGCTTGTTGAAGAACGGATCAGGATAAAAAAGGAACTGGAAGAAGAAAGAGACGCAAAAGAAAAGTTTCTGCTTGATCAGAAAGAACGGCTGGAAATTCAAGTCACTGAAAGAACCGCAACCATTCACAACCAAAAAACTTTGCTCGAAGTACGGAACAAAGAAATTCTTGATTCCATTCATTATGCCAAGCGGCTTCAGGAAGCGATACTCCCTCCGCTATCAGCATTTCATGCCATTGTTCCCGAAGGGTTTGTTTTGTATCAATCCAAGGATATTGTTTCAGGCGATTTTTACTGGTTTGGCGAAAGCGATACCAAAAAAATTGTGGTTGCTGCCGATTGTACCGGCCATGGAGTTGCAGGAGCGCTCATGAGTATGATGGGAGTTTCGCTGCTCAACCAGATCATCGGTGCCGAAAAGATCGACACCCCTTCCAAAGTTCTCGATATGCTGGACGCAGCTCTGGCCAAGTCTATGAGGAAGTCGGGGGGCAATTCCCATATAGGGATGGATGTGGCCATTCTGGCATTCAACAAAGACCTGTCGGCAGTAGAATATGCCGGCGCCAACCGCCCCCTATGGATCATCCGGGATGGCGAACTCATCACAATTGGGCCTGACAAATCCCCTATTGGCGGGCTTAGTGAGCGAAAACAGTCGGAATTCACAAATCAGCATGTCAATATTTCAAAAGGGGATGCGTTGTATATCTTTACCGACGGCTTTGCCGACCAGTTTGGCGGACCGGATGGAAAAAAACTGATGCGTAAGAATTTTAAAGATCATCTGATAAACAACCGCCAACTCACTATGAAAGAGCAAGGTAACTCCCTTCATGAGTACTTTGAAAATTGGCGTGGTTCACTTGAACAGGTAGATGACATTTTAGTAATAGGTATTAAGATCTGACAATTATCAAATTCCCCCCACCACATATTTTATTAAATCTGATTATAACAGGTAATGGGAAATAATATTACAACAGACCGTTGCAAAGACATCATTAAAAAAGTTGATGCATTTCAGCATTTGCCTGAAAATGTACTAAATGATATTGCCGAAAAGCTAAACGTAGTTCAATACTCCAAAAACTCCACTATAATAAAGAAAGGCGATGCAGGTAATTGCATGTACCTTATCATTGAAGGTAAGGTGAAGATCCATGATGCCGAGACCGTGATTGCTGAAATGGGAGAAGGTAATTTCTTCGGAGAATTCTCATTGTTGGATGACGAACCAAGATCCATGTCAGTAACTGCCATTGTTGATTCATCACTTGGAAGTATTTCTCAAAACGATTTTTATAATCTGCTCAACCAACACCCGCACACCACACGTGATATCATTAAAACATTGATAGGAAGATTGCGCCTTCAAAACAGCCGCATGATTGACCAGATGCGTGAACGTGCAGAAAAACTGGAAGCACTGGTTCAGGAACGCACTACCGACCTGCAGCAAAAGAATAAGGAGCTGGAAGAAACACTGTCCGAACTACAGAAAACTCAGGAACAGCTGGTGATGCAGGAAAAGCTGGCCACATTAGGTCAACTTACCGCGGGCATTGCACACGAGATCAAAAATCCTCTCAATTTCGTGAATAATTTTGCTGCCCTCTCCAATGACCTCATCGAAGAATTGCTGGAAGCAAAGGATGATGAAGAACGCGAAGAGGTTATACAAGCTTTAAAGGACAACCTGGCGCGCATTTACCAGCATGGTAAACGTGCTGATAGTATTGTTGCAAGCATGATGATGCATGCACGGGAATCATCGGGCGAGAAAGCACCTACCGATATCAATAACATGTTAAACGAAACCATGAATCTGGCTTATCATGGTATGCCTTCAGCCGGAACCAAAATTGGTATCGACTTTGTAAAAAACATGGAAAAGGATCTGCCCGAATTGAACGTGATACAGCAGGACATTAACCGCGTGTTCCTGAATATATTCACAAATGCTATTCACGCTGTACGCGAAAGAGCGATGTCAGGCGAGGACCCTGCATACAAACCACAAATCACTATTACTACTCATTCAGACAACAAGAATGTTACCATTTCAATAAAAGATAATGGCATAGGTATTCCTGACCTGATTCGGCAAAAGATCTTCAACCCGTTTTTCACAACAAAACCTACAGGACAAGGTACAGGCCTGGGTTTAAGTATAAGCTTTGATATCATCAAAGCTCATGGCGGCAACCTGGTAGTGAATTCAAAAGAAAAAGAATTCACAAACTTTATTGTCACCTTGCCACGTTAAATCGTTAACTGCCCTGTCTTTTCCCAGGATTTCTGCTTTCATTTTATAGCAAGAGCATTAATCAATTTCCACGAGCATTTTGGGTAATACACTCCTTGCACTGATGTATTTTAGGTAATATTGAGGCAGTAATTCATGGAAAACAAAAGAGCTCTCATCACCCTGCTCACAGCTAATGTGATCTCAGGGTTTGCAACAGGCATTAGCATGCTGGCAATTCCATGGTATTTCACTACCCTTGGAAAGGCAGATACTTTTGGAATATTATATGCTGTTGTTACTCTTATAAGTTTACCGTGGAATCTTTACGCAGGAACACTGATAGATAAATTTTCCCGAAAAAAGATCTTTATATGGATCAGCTCAGTCTGTGGAACAATATTGCTTTGCGTAGCAACAATAGGCATGCTACTTAATGAGACACTGCCCGTTTTGGTAGGGTTAGTGTTTGTTGTAACACTCTTCAACTTTAACATACATTTTGGAGCGCTGTATGCCTTTGGACAAGAAATAAGTCCACCCAGCTTTTATGGTAAGATCAGCTCTTATCTGGAAATACAAAACCAGTCTACCTCAGTGTTCAGCGGTGCCCTGGCAGCATTTCTGCTTAGTGGAATTTCCAGTGCCGAATACATCAATTTATTAGGCTTGTCATTCAACCTGCCATTCGATATTAAAGCATGGACCATGGAAGAAATATTTTTCATGGATGCGTGTACGTATGCTGTCAGTATTATACTGGTATCCACTATCAAATACAAACCGATGACAGAGCGAATGATCGAATCGGGATCGGTATTTACAAGAATAAAAAGCGGAGTTGAATTTTTGAAAAAGACCCCGAGCTTGCTATCATTTGGCATCTTCTCCCACTCTATCTTTGTGGTATTACTGGTAGAAGTATTTTATCTTCTCCCTTTATATGTTGACCAACACCTGCAATCGGGCGCCGACGTGTATGCCTCCAGTGAGGTTTTATACAGCTTGGGGGCAGTATTGGCAGGGTTCAGTATAAGAAAGATCTTTTTAAAAATGAATACCGTTAACTCTATTATAGTTCTTTTATTCGTTACATCTGTTATATTTTATTGGGTCTCTTTCACTTGCAGTATCAGTGTGTTCTATATATTTTCTTTCCTGATAGGGATTACAAATGCAGGTGCGCGTGTGCTTCGAACAACTTATATTTTTAATCACATCCCAAATAATATAATTGGCCGGACCAATGGTGTATTCAATATGATCAACATCTTACTACGAACAGTTTTTATATCATTGTTCGCCGTCTCCTGGTTCAGCGTCGGATCAAATATTACCTGGGCATATTTCATAAGCGGGACTTTCGTACTTGTTTCAGGAATATTACTTTTAGCAGGTAGCCGTAAATACCGCCAGGCACCTGTATTCAAATAATGATCAGGAGCCTTCAAACTGCCACTTACTAAGTGGCTGGTATACTACCTTATCATCAATTCTGACCGATTGCCACAACTCGCATCCATTGATAATTAAAGGTTGAAGTTCATGGCGCCCAAGATAATTAAATGAATCTATTTTAAATTTCCTTCCCAACCGCGCAATTGTAACATGTGGTATTGGTGAATGTGATACTATAACACCACCGGTGATGGTCTTTACCAATGATTGGAATTTATTGTGTATAGAAGCAAAGGCGGCAACTTTTGAATAACGTAACCACAACATAGAACCGCCATTTTTTCTAAAAATAAACTCTATCCCCAAAGGACTCAGCGCCAGCGTTTGCTGAGTTCTCATCAAAGCAGATGTAGCATCAGCAAAAGCCGGGAGCAGCTCTTTATCAACATTGCCGATAAAGTATAATGTTATATGCAAATGTTCTTCCGGGACCCACCGGACGCCCTCTAACCCTTCATTGCATGAACTAAATTTGTTTATGGCCAATATATGTTCAGGGTGTGGCCTAACCGCATAAAATAATCTGATACTGTTATCAGATTCCTTTGGTACCAATACCATGATAATATTACTTTCGTATACTTCTATTATAGTTTATCAACTCCTTTCGGGTGACCTTACCTATTTTAAGTCAGGGCAGCAAGAACATGCTGGCCGCCACCTTTTACTTTGCCTTGATGAATGTTTTCATCAAGGCTGCGAGTCATCTTCCCACATGGGAGCTGGTATTCTTCCGGTGTGGGATTTCAGCACTTTTGTGTTTCATCGAAATTTACAGAAAAAACATCAACTGGAGAGGAACAAACCGAAAGCTTTTATTGCTGCGAGGGATTTTTGGTACCACGGCACTCTTCATGTATTTCTACACACTTTCAAAAATGTCGCTGGGAACAGCGGTTACCATTCAATACTTGTCACCTATCTTCACTACAATCATTGCAATATTCATCCTCAAAGAAAAAGTAAATCCCATTGAATGGCTATTTTTCCTGATTTCATTTGGTGGCGTATTATTAATGAAAGGCGTTGAACATGGTATATCAATGACCTATATTCTTATTGGTATATGCTCTGCTGTATTTTCAGGTTTAGCCTATAATATGGTTCGTTCGCTTAGGGGCAAAGAACACCCTACTGTAGTTGTTCTTCATTTTCAGTTAATAGGTACCCTTGCGGGGATGGCATTCTCAATACCTGCGTGGGTTATGCCTCAAGGTATAGATTGGGTTTTTCTTTTGATGACAGGTATAACAACCCAATTGGGACAGGTAAACATGACCAAAGCCCTGCAAAAAGAACCTATGTCAAAGGTGACCATCCTAAATTATTTGGGTGTACTATATGCTATAGGGCTGGGATACTTTTTCTTTGATGAAACATATACACTCACTACACTTGCAGGAATTTCTCTTGTGATCGCCGGAGTAATCCTGAGTCTTATCACACGAAATTCAAAACGTATCATGCGATTCAGTGAATCAGATAAGAATACATGACACCTTCACTAGGATTCTATAGATCCCAGCTCTTTTTGTCTTGCTTTATTCCGTACCATTTCACCAAATGGCCGGTCAAGAAATTTACCTTCAACCCATGAAATAAAATCAAAGTATTCAAAAACACTCTTTTCAAATGGGTCTTTAGATATTCCAACCAGTTCTTTTCGGAGCGCCTGAAATGATTCCCTTTTTTCAGTACTATCATTTGCCTTCAGCAATTTATTTAGGAATGAGAGAAAAATGCTTTCAAAGCGATATATACGGTTACGTTTCTCAAGATATCGTTGTGTTGAACGCATTGTGTAAGGCACAAGGTCATCATTACCGGCTTCAAGATGAATGATAAGGTTAAATATCCGTGCAATACAATGTATATCCTGGCTATCATCAATGCTATGATCATTCAATAAAAGGTTGATCCATTTGATGGCCTTGGAGTATTCTCCGGTAGCAAAATAAACCTGTGCTATGCTGAACCTGAAGTAAGCCTCACGCAACTTGCTGATCTTACCTTCGTACTTTTCAAGTCCACTTTTAATCTCATCAACCAGTTTGATTGATTTATCAAATTCTCCGGTTTGGAGGTACAATGACAACTCAGCACTATATACACTGCTAAATAACTTAATGGCGAGATCCTCTGTCATCTTCACATTATCACTTGAAATGGCTTTCAGCTTAGCAAGGTATTTAGGGATCTCGTTAAATTTACCAAGTTGAGCGCACAAATAAATTATATTACTGAGAGCAGAGAAATATTTATTGGGTTCTTCCTTAAAAATCTCGGAATGATCTTCAATTAGCTCGAGGTGTTTACGAATATAATTGTAAGAATTCTCATAGTCTCCTGTGCCAAAATAATATGCGCTGTATATTTGAAAATACAGGTATCTTGATTCATACGACAATGCATTTTCCTCATTATTGAGCAAGATGTTATCGATCACCGTTTTAAAATTCTCCATCTCCTTGGTATCACGAACCTTACCTCGTTTGTTCAGCAACAGGATCAAGCGACTCTTTATGTTCCAGAAGTCAGAATAATTCTTAAGCTTATCTATAAGTAGCTTGTCTTCGTGAAGAGCACTCATCACATCATCAATATTCTGCCCGGAATAAGAATCCTTTTCCATCATTCTTTTTTCCCACTTGGTTATCTCAAGTAAAAAGGCATGCTTTTCATATTTGGTAGCGATGCGGTGAGCTTTATTTAAAATTTTTCTGCTCTCATCATAAAGTGATTTATTAAAAAGTATCTCAACATAATGTAACAACCGTTGCAGCTCTACGCCAATGGAACTCTCAGCATGAAATGCGTGTAAACTTTTTAATACGGTCTCATAAAGTCTGTTCTTTGCAATTGCAGGAGAATGATCAAATGTGCTGCCTTCAAATTTTAGTGCAAGCTTTTCCTCATCATACTCCTTTTGCTGGTCAATAGCATCAAACAAAGCCACATACTCTTTTTTACCATTGACAGTATTTCGGCCCGCAAAGAGCTTGAAATACCTTTTTTCAGCCTTTGAAAGCGACTTTATCAGGCGAAAAAGATGGTCTGATGATGGTCTGGACATGTATAATAATGTAATTTATTAGTTTACTCTTCTACCGGTCTAAATGGCCATCTTTCTACCGTGTCAATTGCCATTATGACCTTCAATATCATAGTTGTAAGGCTTTTAGATATTGCTAATGAATAGTAAAAGATACAAAATTAATATGATTGATTTAACCTATAAATCAACTATTTACAATAAAAAGACAGTGTTTGGAACTGTAATTAATGGGGAATTGTGGCTTTTTCTCTGAAATACGCGATCAGGTCCGTGGACCCCAACTCTGTAAATCCGGAACCTCTCAACATAGTAACAAGCTGCCCTCTGTGAAAAGTGGAGTGATTCATCACATGAGAAATGATCTCCGATAGAGAGTTAGCGTACTGCTCACCTTTAATATTTGAGTAATTGATGATGATACCAAGGTCTTCATTTGCCAGTTTTTCGGTGAACTCAATGAATCTTTCCGATGTCGCCAGAAGGCCTGATGCAGCTTCGTTTAAAGTTCCCGTAAAATTTTTACTTGGCCATGTATCCGGAGAAAACCCATTGATTCGCTCTGCCCAGATGCTCTCGGCGTCCCATATATGAAAAAGGGTCTTCTTAATGGAATTGAATGAACTAAGCTGGATCTGATTGGCCCTTTCATCTCCGGCTGCAGCTATGAATCCACAAATTTTCTTGTTGGCCCAGTAATTATATTGTGCCATTTGAGTAAGGTGATCCTTAAGTTCGTACATCTTATAATGCTGTGTTTAACAGGTTAAGTTTTAAAACCTTTTTCATGTACTTTTCACTCAAACCATTCTTGAGTGCCTGAATATGCCGTTGGTGATGACAGTCAGTTCCAACAAGGTCTATGATACCTTCGTCAATCATTCGTTCTGCTGTGCGCTTGGCTTCGTGACCATAATATCCTGAAAGAGAATTAATGTTTAACTGCAACAGTACACCAAGGTCGTGAAATTCATGGTATTTTTCAAAATTGTTGTGCCAGAAAGGGTACCGTTCAGGATGGGCCAGCACAGGTTTATACCCTTGCACCTGCATTTTGAACACCACTTCATTTATATTATCAGGGCAGTTGATATAGGAAATTTCAAAAAGCAGATGCTTACCTGAGAAGGTGAGCAGCTGTTCGTTGTCAAGTTTCCTTATTAATCCATCATCAAAGTAATATTCGGCAGCAGCCTCCAGTTCCATTTCAATGCCTTCAAAAGCCAATGCATCCCTGACCTCACTAAGCCCTGAAAGAATATTCTCAGGAGTGTTCCGGTAATAGTCGCTCATGATATGAGGAGTCGTTATGAGTTTTTTAAACCCTAATCGTTTAAGCTCCTTTACTAACTCAACAGATTCCTTCAGGTCTTTTGCGCCGTCATCAATACCTGGAATAAGATGAGAATGCATATCAGTAGAAACACCATAATAACTTGGTAACGGCGGTTCTTTTTTACTGAATAACCCAAAAAATGACATCCTTAATCTTTATTTACTTATTGTTGCTTTGTAATGTGAAAGTATTTTTAAACCATTCAAATGTTTCTTCAAGACCTTCCCGTAATTTCACTTTAGGATCATACCCCAGATGTTTGGATGCCAAAGAAATATTTGCCAGTGAGTTTCGTATATCACCCGGACGATCTTCTCTGTGTAAGGGATTAAGATCTGAGCCCGAGATCTCTTTCAAAATGTTAAACAGTTCCAATATCGAGATGTTTTCTCCAACCGCCACATTGTAAACCTTACCAAAGGCATTCATATCATCTGTAAAACACGCCCTTATATTTGCCTGAACAGCATTGTCAACATAAGTAAAGTCTCTTGTTTGTCCGCCATCACCATTAATATATGCTGTTTTATTATTGAGCAAAGCATCCATGAACAAAGGTATGGCAGCTGCGTAAGGACCGTTAGGGTCCTGATGAGGTCCAAAGACATTAAAATATCGCAGGCCTATCACTTTCATCCCATAATTAAGTGCAAATACTCCGGCATATAATTCATCGGTGTATTTTGAAACAGCATAAGGTGATAAAGCATTACCTATATCACTTTCTACTTTTGGCGATTTTGGTGAATCTCCGTAAACAGATGAAGAACTTGCATAAACAAAACGTTCAACTCCGGCATCTTTGGCTGCAACCAGCATATTTAAAAATCCAGTAGAATTAGCAGCATGAGTATTTAACGGGAACTTTATAGATCTTGGAACAGATCCTAATGCCGCCTGATGACTTACAAGATTGATGCCTTCACAAGCTGCTATACATACTTCAGGATCTGTGATATCACCTTCAATGAATTCAAAAGTAGGGTTAGCTAAAAATGGTTCAATGTTTCGCATGAAGCCATTTGATAAGTTATCAAGTATCCGTACACCGGCAGCATTATTCCTGAGTAAATAAGCAGCAATATTCGATCCAATAAAACCCGCACCTCCGGTGATCAAAAATCTCTTTTTTGAAATGTCGTTCGTATGATATGTTTCCGGAAAGTCCTTCATAACTGAAAATAATTAACGATTCATGTACTGTTGTTCATAATAATTCTGATACTCTCCGGTAGTCACGTGCTTGATCCATTCTTTGTGAGAAAGATACCAGTCGATTGTTTTTGCGATACCTTCTTCAAATGTTAGGGATGGTGTCCACCCTAGTTCATTTTTAATCTTCGAAGAATCTATCGCATACCTGAGATCATGACCTGCCCTGTCTTTTACAAAGGTGATAAGTTTACGGGAAGCTCCAGAAGGATTCCCGGTTCGCTGGTCCATGATATCACATATCAGTTCAACCAGGTCAATATTTCTCCACTCATTATTACCGCCTATGTTATACGTTTCGCCGAGATCCCCTTTATGAAATATCACATCTATTGCCCTTGCATGGTCTTCTACCCATAACCAGTCGCGCACATTCAACCCTTTACCGTAAACCGGAAGTTGTTTTCCATTCATGATATTCATGATCATAAGAGGGATGAGCTTTTCAGGAAACTGATAGGGCCCGTAATTGTTCGAACAATTGGAGATCACAACAGGCAAATGATAGGTATGATGGTATGCTCTTACAATATGATCCGATGAAGCTTTAGAAGCAGAGTATGGACTTCGCGGATCGTATGATGTAGATTCGGTAAAATATCCTTCAGCTCCCAATGAACCGTAAACTTCATCGGTACTTATATGATAAAACCTCTTTTTTGTAACATCTGCACCTTCATTCAACCACAACATCCTTGCTGCATTCAAAAGATTCACTGTACCCAGAATATTGGTCTTCACAAACAACAAAGGATCTGAGATACTGCGATCAACATGTGATTCCGCAGCCAGGTGTATAACCCCATCATACTTATTCGTCTCAAACAGGTCGTTGATGAATGACGCATCAGTGATATCTCCTTTAATGAACTTATAATTAGGGGCAGATTCGATGTCAGAAATACTTTCCAGATTGCCGGCATAAGTCAGCGCATCCAGATTATGGATCTCATAGGAATCATATTGATTCACAAGTCTTCTTACAACATGCGATCCAATAAACCCTGCTCCTCCTGTAACCAGTATTTTCATTTACTAAATCTGATTAAATAGTTGACTTGGTATGACTTAAACTTTTTTCCCATTTCCATGCACTGGAAACCATCTCTTCTAACCCGAGTTCTGCATTCCAGTTTAACATTTTATTAGCTTTGACCGTTGATCCAAAAACTTTCTCCACATCTCCCGGCCTTCTGTCAACAAGTTTATGATTGACAGATACGCCATTCACCTTTTCAAATGTTTTTATCATTTGAAGTACTGAAATTCCTGTACCTGTACCTACGTTGAATGTTTCATATGAACTATCGCCTTTACTTTGTGCGGCAAATTGCAATGATGCCAAGTGTGCATTAGCCAGATCAACCACATGAATATAGTCTCTGATGCAAGTGCCGTCAGGAGTTGAATAATCTGTACCGAATACTGAGAGAGAGTCGCGCTTACCCGCAGCCACCTGCGTAATTACAGGCATCAGGTTAGATGGTGGATTTAGAGGATATTCACCTATCAGTCCTGAAGGATGGGCACCCACAGGGTTAAAATATCTGAGCACTACTACGTGCATCGGGTTCACGCGAGACACATCACGCAGTATATCTTCAGAAATTTTCTTTGTATTCCCATAAGGAGATTCTGCGGGCATTAACGGTGTATCTTCAGTTACCGGAAGTGTATCAGGCTGACCATACACCGAGCAGGAAGATGAAAAAACAAATTTCAACACATTATTTTGCATTGCTGCTTCAATAATGTTCATCAGAGAATTAAGATTTGTTTGGTAATACATCAAAGGCTGCTCAACCGATTCGCCTACAAGTTTTTTTGCAGCAAAATGGATGATAGCATCTATCTTGAATTTTGAGAACAACTCATTCACCAAGGTTTTATCACACAGGTCAGCTTTAAAAAACAAGGGTTTTACACCTGTAATGGTTTGAATTGAATCAAGAACCTCTTCTCTTGAGTTACTAAGATCGTCAGCTATAACAACATCATAACCTTCATTAATAAGCTGGACTACTGTATGACTTCCAATATATCCGGCTCCACCGGTAACAAGTATGGTTTGTTTAATCAATTTTAATAACTGTTAGAGACTCCAATATGTCAATTTAGTGATCTTATTTTTAAGAATACCTTTTAAATCTACAATCACAGCCTTTTCAGATGCAATTCCAATAAAATACGACTCATCAAGATTCAAATATTCTTTATGATTCACTGCCACAACAATGGCATCGTAACCTGTACCTGGTTTATCAACCAGCCCAAACCCATATTCCTCCATGAGTTCTTCTGTCGATGCATGAGGATCTGTTACCTCAATAGTAACGCCGTATGAACGAAACTCATTCACCACATCAGCAACTTTTGAATTTCTGATATCTTCAACATCTTCCTTAAATGTAGCTCCCATTATCAGAACTCTGCATTTATTCACATCCTTTCCATGAGCGATCAACTTTTTTACTGTTTGCTTGGCAACATAAAATCCCATTGAGTCATTGACATACCTTCCTGAGTTTATCACTTGCGAATGATAACCTAGTTCCTGTGCCTTATAAGTAAGGTAATAAGGGTCAACTCCAATACAGTGTCCGCCAACCAATCCTGGTTTGAAATTTAAAAAGTTCCACTTGGTTGATGCTGCCTCCAGCACCTCATAGGTGTTGATCTTAAGCTTATTGAAAATGATAGAAAGTTCATTCATTAGAGCAATGTTCACATCACGCTGAGTATTCTCAATTATCTTGGCAGCCTCTGCCACCTTAATACATGATGCTTTATGCACTCCGGCTTTAACCACTATCTCATAGGTCTTGCTAATTTCTTCCAGCGACTCTGCATCACAACCTGAAACCACTTTAATAATATTAGGTAAGGTGTGTTGTTTATCACCAGGATTGATCCTTTCGGGAGAGTAACCTACTTTGAAGTCTTCAAGAAATTTTAATCCGGAAGTTTTTTCAAGAACCGGAATACAATCCTCTTCTGTGCAACCGGGATATACTGTTGACTCAAACACTACGTAATCGCCTTTTGATAACACTTTACCTATGGTTTCGGAAGCACCTAACAATGGTTTGAGGTCGGGTAACTTATGTTCGTCAATAGGGGTGGGTACAGCGACTATATAAAACGAAGCTTCCTTAAGAACATCAAGTGAGTCAGTAAATACAATGTCGCAATCTTTAAAAGCTTCGCTGTCTAATTCACCACTCGGGTCTATATGATTTTTCATCATGTCAACCCGTTTTGAGTTTATATCAAATCCAACAACCGATACTTTCCTGGCAAATTCCAGCGCTATTGGCAACCCTACATAACCAAGCCCTATAACGGCTATCTTCTTCTTTTTTTCAATGATATCTTTATACATCTTATACCAAAACTATTTTTTGATTTTATTTAACTCATAAATTCTTTCAATAATATCCACCACTTTCAATCCTTCAAGTGCATTTGTTGTAATTGATGTTCTTCCTTTCAATGTGTTTATCACATTTTCAATGATAAAGTGATGATTAGCTGCTGACCCTTTATATGTTCCGTAATCATTTTCAGAACCCGAAGGTGGGAGCTCAGGCATTTCATAATCTTTGATATGGCAATATTCTACCTGATTCATGTACTGGCCTCCGATCTTTACGGTGCCCTGGCTTCCAATCACAGTGATCGAACTTTCCATGTTTTTATCATATATAGATGTGGAATAATTTAGCGACCCCATTCCTCCATTGATAAAACGGAACGATACAATTCCTGAATCTTCAAAAGCTGTGGTTTTTTTGTGGTTAAAATCTGCAAACCGGCCAGATATATCCGTGATATCACCAAAGACCCAATACATGATGTCAATAAAATGTGAGAACTGTGTGAACAATGTTCCGCCATCAAGGTCGGGTGTACCTTTCCAGCCACCCTGTTTATAATACCTGTCATCTCTGTTCCAGTAGCACACTAGCTGAACCATAAAAATATCTCCCAGAACACCCTGCTCAACAATATTCTTAAGCCATGCACTTGGTGGAGAGTACCTGTTCTGCATAACACAAAAAACATTCTTATGAACCTGAAGGGCCTTAAAGATTATCTTCTCACAATCATTTGTTGTTAGCGCCATTGGCTTTTCACATACAATATGCTTTTTATGATCCAATGCTTTCAAGGCATGTGAAGCATGCAACCCGTTGGGAGAGCATACAGAAATAACATCGAGTTCTGGGCTGGACTTCAACAACTCATCAATCGAATTGTAATATGGAACTCCGAATGTATCAGCCTTAGTTTCTGAAACTGGTAAGATATCGCACAAACCAACAAGTTCTGCCTCATCATATCTTTTTATCATTTCGGCATGACGTTTACCGATATGGCCGCAGCCAACAACACCAAATTTTATTTTCTGATCCATGCGCCTCTTATAAAATTTTATGCACTTTTCCGTTCTCCAACTTATACTGCTCTTTGCTTTCCGGACAATGTGCAACACCGCTTGAGTCAAATTCTAACCGGTGTCCATATTCACTCATCCATCCGGTTTGCCTTGCGGGATTTCCTATAACCAATGCATATGCAGGAACATCTTTGGTAACCACTGCTCCTGCACCTATGAAAGCATATTCTCCTATATCATGGCCGCAAACAATGGTAGCATTTGCTCCTATACTTGCACCTTTCTTCACCAATGTTTTTGCATATTGATCTCGTCGAATTATAGCACTTCTAGGGTTAGTGATGTTTGTAAAGACCATACTGGGTCCCAGAAAAACATCGTCTTCGCATTCTACTCCGGTATATATAGATACGTTATTCTGAACTTTAACATTGTTACCCAGTTTCACACCCGGAGAAATAACAACATTTTGTCCTATGTTGCAATTTTCGCCCAGCACGCAATCAGGCATAATATGTGAGAAGTGCCATATGCTTGTTCCTTTGCCAATGACACAACCATCATCTATAACAGCTGTTTCGTGTGCTTTATATTCCATGTGATCTACAGAACTTATTTTACGATTTAATCGAACCGATGTGCAGTTTTCTTTAATTGCTCAGGCGAAAGCCCTTTGAAGTATTCATATGTCATCTTCAAACCATTTTCCCTACTCACCATCGGCTCCCAGTTAAGTAGTTTTCTGGCTAAGGTAATGTCAGGCTGCCTTTGCTTGGGGTCATCCTTGGGAAGTTCTTTATGTACCATTTTCACTGATGACCCTGTTAGTTTCAGTATCTCATCACCAAATTCTTTTATAGTGATCTCCTGTGGATTTCCAATATTCACAGGGTTAGCATAATCGCTGTGAAGTAAGCGGTATATACCTTCTATCAGATCATCCACGTAACAAAAAGATCGTGTCTGAGATCCATCACCAAATACCGTGAGGTCTTCACCTCTAAGAGCTTGCCCGATGAATGCCGGCAATACCCTACCATCATTTAGCCTCATTCGTGGTCCGTAAGTATTGAATATCCTTACTATTCTCGTTTCCAGACCATGGTAAGTATGATAGGCCATTGTTATAGCTTCCTGAAATCGTTTAGCCTCATCATAAACTCCACGCGGACCCACAGGGTTCACATTTCCCCAATAGTCTTCAGTTTGCGGATGAACCGCAGGGTCACCGTATACTTCTGAGGTAGAAGCAACCAGGATTCTGGCATTTTTAACTCTTGCCAGTCCAAGTAAATTATGAGTTCCTAATGACCCCACTTTCAATGTTTGTATCGGAATCTTGAGATAATCGATAGGACTGGCCGGTGAAGCAAAATGCAGGATGTAGTCAAGTTTACCCGGAACAAAAACAAATTTTGAAACATCATGATGATAAAATTCAAATTGCTCCAGCTTAAATAGGTGTTGAATATTTTCAAGATCCCCTGTGATCAGGTTATCCATGCCTACCACACGATATCCTTCTTTGATGAACCTGTCGCATAAATGACTGCCCAAAAATCCGGCTGCACCGGTTATCAATACTCTTTTTGCAGATTCTTGCATTAGATGGTGGTTAAATAATTTCCGGATTTACAACTGATCTGCCAATACTGTTGTAATAAAAACCGAGCTCCTTCATTCGCGAAGGATCATAAAGATTTCGCCCATCAAATATCACTTTCGATCTCATCAGTTGTTGAATTTTATCAAATTCAGGCGTTCTGAATACCGACCATTCCGTTGCAATTAGCAATGCATCACAATCCTTCAATCCTTCATACTGATCAGCTGCATATGTGATCTTATCGTGAAAAATATTTTTCACATTTTCCATTGCTTCAGGATCATATGCCGAAACTTTAGCTCCCCTTTTAAGAAGCTCCTCAATGATGTATAAAGCAGGAGCTTCTCTTATATCGTCTGTATCAGGCTTGAACGCCAATCCCCAAACACAGATCGTTTTACCATTCAGATCGTTTGAGAAATATTCCAGTAACTTATCTACGATCACCAGTTTTTGATTGGTATTAACATCCATAACTGCTGAAAGGACTTTAAAATCATATTGGTAATCTGATGATGTTTTAGATAAAGCCTGTACATCTTTTGGAAAACAACTCCCACCATATCCTATCCCTGCAAAAAGAAATCTCTTGCCGATGCGATCATCAGAGCCTATTCCAATTCTTACCATGTCAACATTAGCACCGACTTTTTCACACAAGTTTGCCACCTCATTCATAAATGTAATCTTAGTGGCAAGAAATGCGTTAGCTGCATATTTTGTCAGTTCTGATGACCTAGCATCCATGTAGTAAATGGGATTCCCCTGCCTTACAAAAGGAGAATATAACTCTGTCATCAGGTTGCGCGCCTTCTCTGAATCAGTTCCTATCACAACCCTATCAGGTTTCATAAAATCATCAACAGCGAAACCTTCCCGTAAAAATTCGGGGTTTGAAACAACATCAAACTGTGCAGTACATGTTTCAGAAACAGCTTTTGTTACTTTTTCAGCCGTCCCAACTGGCACAGTACTTTTATTAACGATCACTTTGTAATCTTTAATAAGCCCTCCAAGTTCTTTGGCAACACCTAAGACATAGCTTAGGTCTGCAGACCCATCTTCACCCGGAGGTGTTGGAAGTGCCAGAAAGATGACTTTGGCAGACTCCACAGCAGATGCAAGATCGGTTGTGAACTTGAGGCGACCTTGTTTTATATTCCGTTCAAATAAAACTTCAAGATGAGGCTCATAGATTGGAATAACACCTTCCTGTAGTGCCTTGACTTTCTTTTCATTTACATCTACACAAATAACATGATTGCCCATTTCGGCAAAGCATGTTCCTGTAACAAGTCCTACGTAACCTGTTCCAACAACTGCAATATTCATCCCTGTGCTATTATATGTGTTAGAAAATCCTTTACCGGTTCGGCAATGGTTGTGAGGTCCTCTTCATTCATCTCAGTATGAATAGGGAGCGAGATCACATGCTTGCATAAATACTCTGTTGCCGGAAAATCTCCTTCCTTGTAACGTTTATCAGTATATGCTTTTTGCATGTGCAATGGAACAGGATAGTAGATCATGGAAGGAATCTCTTTTTCTGCAAGGAATTTTCTCAACTCATCCCTGTCGGCATTTTCAAGTACCAAAGTGTATTGATGGAAAACATGAGTTGAGTTCTGAACCCGTGCAGGAGTTATAACACCTTTCAGGTTCTTGAATGCATTATCATAATAATCAGCAACCGTATTTCTTGCAGCAGCGTATTCATCAAGATGCCTCAGTTTAATCCTCAATATTGCTGCCTGAATACTATCAAGCCGTGAATTGACACCAATCTCATCATGATAATACTGAACAGACTGGCCATGGTTTGCTATCATTCGCATCTTGGTGGCCAAATCATCATTGTTTGTAAAAATTGCTCCACCATCACCATAGCAACCGAGGTTCTTAGACGGGAAAAAGGAGGTGGTACCAATATCACCTATGGTTCCAGCCATTTGGGTTGACCCATCATTCATGGTATATCTGGCACCAATTGCCTGGGCTGTATCCTCAATCACATACAATTCATGTGCTCGGGCTATAGCCATAATTGAGTCCATGGGGGCACACTGCCCAAATAAGTGAACCGGTACAATAGCCTTGGTTTTTGAAGTAATTGCCTTCTTAACTGCCTCAGGATCAATTTGATATGTTTTAGGGTCTACATCAACCAGTACCGGAGTAAGTTGTAGTAATGCTATTACTTCGGCCGTGGCAACATAGGTGAAACTGGCGGTGATGACCTCATCACCGGGCTTCAAGCCCAAGCCCATCATGGCTATTTGCAAAGCATCAGTTCCATTTGCACATGGTATTACATGCTTGACATTCAGGTAGTTCTCCAATTCGCTTTGGAATTTCTTCACCTCAGGGCCATTGATATAGGCTGAAGAGGCTATTACATCCAGAACTGCCTTGTCTATTTCGGGTTTAATTTTTTCGTACTGACCTATGAGGTCAACCATAGCTAACTTTCTCATTATTGAGCCATTAAGAGGGTGCGAAGATACGCATAATCATCAAGCATACTGTAGGCAAACAGGCATTTTGCATGTAATGTCAATGGGCAAAATGCATGGCACTTAATTGCTATTTTTACCGCCGATGAAAATTTTGACCCATACGAGCTTAATTCTCTTAATATTTTTCTCTGGTTCGGCCATTGCCCAAAGCGGTATCAGAGACTCTTCTTTAAAGTTCACTTTTGGAACTGTTGGTTATACTCTGTTTAAACCGGGAGGAGATTTGGATAATAGGTTTGGTACTGTTTCCATGATAGGAGGTGAATTGCTATTCAAACGAAAAAGCAATCTTTTCTTCGGTGTTTCAGGGGGCTTACTTTTTGGTGATAAGGTTAAAGAACCGGGACTTCTATCCCTCATCAGCACATCAAACGGACAGGTGATAGGTATTGACGGGCTTTATGCCGATGTGAGGATTTTTATGCGCGGATATTATGCAAATCTTACGATGGGAAAGATCTTCTCTTTTGGCAAGCCTAACCCTAACAGTGGCATTGTATTGATGGGCGGCCCCGGATTTGTTCAACATAAAATAAGGTTTGAAAATGTAAGTAACAGCACTCCTCAACTTGATGGAGACTATCTTAAAGGCTACGATCATCTGTCAAATGGAATAAGTATGCGCGAGTTTGTAGGTTGGATTTATTTTGGCAACAAACAACTTTTGAACTTTGTGGCCGGGTTTGAATTTATTCAGGGATTCACAGAAAACCGTCGCGATTATAACTTTGATACTCCCGGTGTTAGTGAAGGTAAAAGAACAGACCTTTTATGGGGCTTAAAACTTGGATGGATGATCCCTTTCTATAAAAAGAGACCTGACAGCTTTTATTTTTACTGACCTATGGTGATCTTCTACTACCTGGCTGTTAAAGGCTATGGGCTCATAATTTTTTTTGCAGCCTTATTCAATTCCAAAGCACGGAATTGGGTCAGTGGTCGGGCCGGTTGGCACTCTACCTTAGCAAAGACCCTCAAAGATGTTGACAGGAAAAAGATCCATTTCCATTGTCCGTCGCTCGGAGAATTTGAACAGGGAAGGCCTGTGCTGGAGGCACTCAGAAAAGCATATCCCGATCACTATATTTTACTTACTTTCTTTTCACCCTCAGGATACAACATAAGAAAGAATGAACCACTTGCTGATCATGTATGCTATCTTCCACTCGATGGCCCATTTAACGCATACCGTTTCATGAGTTTAGTAAAACCAGAGATCGCTTTTTTTATCAAGTATGATTTTTGGCATTTCTTTATACGAACATATAAAACACATAACATACCTGTTATATTCATATCAAGTACTTTCAGACCTTCGCAAATATATTTTAAATGGTATGGTAAGTTTTTTCGAAAAATACTGAAGCGTGTTAATCACTTTTTTGTTCAGGACCAGGAGTCACTTGAACTATTATACAAGTTTGCAATTCCACAAGTAACCGTTTCCGGCGATACCCGCTTCGACAGGGTGCATAATAACATGAAGTCTGCTATTGAACTCCCTGTGATTGCAGATTTTAAAGGAAACAGCAAACTGCTTGTGGCCGGAAGCACCTGGCCTGAAGATGAGAAGCATGTACATGAATTATTTACAGACATTGATGACTCATGGAAGCTGATAATTGCTCCTCACGAAGTAAACCAACACCGTATTAAAAAGATCATTTCACTTTTCAGGAACAACTGCATCCTTTATTCACAAGGAAATACCGATCAGGGTAATAAAAAAGTGATGATCATTGATAATATAGGATTACTTTCATCGGTATACCGATACTCAGATCTTGCCTACATAGGTGGTGGGTTTGGGAAGGGCATACATAACATTCTTGAAGCCGCTGTATTTAAAGTACCTGTGATCTTCGGACCAAAATACTCTAAATTCAAAGAAGCAAAAGAATTATTGAAGTTAGGCGGAGCCTTTACCATAAGATCAGACAAGGACCTCAAATCTGTATTCGATATACTGAATTCAGATCAGGAAGCATATTCAAAGGCCTCTGAAAGCAGCAGAAATTTTGTCGAGAATAAAAGAGGTGCTACCGGAATAGTGCTTGAATATCTAAGCCTGAATTTTAACCTTTGATTTTTATCTTATCAAGTTCACCTGTCCTGTAAAGGTGTGCTTTTTACCGCCTTTTGTGGTCACTTCCATTTTGTAAACATAAGTTCCCTGAGGAGCTTGACTTCCGTTTGGTGTAGTACCATCCCACATATTATTGATTGACGGTGAAACAAAGACCTCTTCTCCCCATCTGCTGAATATAGTCATTCTGTATGAAGTGATATCAAGATCATATCCGGAATCAAAGAAGTAGTCGTTTATACCATCACCGTTAGGTGTGAATGCATTAGGTATATAAAAAGGATTTATTGCCACTACCTCGGTGTGCGTGTCTTCACATCCTGCAATATTGGTAACTTTTAAACTTACCCTGTAATCGCCAACATCATTAAAATAGTGCTCAGTGTTTTGATTATCATCAAAATCGCCATCACCAAAACTCCAGTGCCATGAGACAGCGTATTGCGACCTGTCTACAAATTCTATCTTACTATTGAATACAGTTGCTACTGAAGGAGCTGCAATAAAGTCAGCCACAGGTAGTGGGTAAAATACTACGCTTACCGGGTGAGAAGCTTGAGATACACATCCAGCAGGTGTAGTAACAATTAGTGTAACATCATACGTTCCAGGCTGAGCAAACAGATGAGAAGGATCGCTCACATAGGCTACCGTTCCATCACCGAACTGCCAGTTAAATGTAGAACCCGGATCAAATACTGAAGTATTCTTGAAATTCACGTAAGGCACTTCACAAGTTATACTGGTATCATTGGTAAAGCTTACAACAGGCAGATCATGAACTACAAAACTTACATTAGGTGATGTTCCGGAGCAGCCATTACCATCCTTAACTGTTACAGTATAAAATCCGGTTGTATTGACTGAAATACTTGATGTTGATTCTCCGGTTGACCATAAATACTGTGTAAATCCATTTGTGGTTGTCAGCAATGAGTTTTCACCATCACAAACTTCCAGGTCACCTGTAATTGCCGGTTCCGGCAATGGGTTAACAGTGATCAAAGCTGAACCTGCAATGCTCCCCTGGCAGTTAGCATCACTAATGCTCACTAAAGTATATGTAGCGCTTGAGCCGGGTGACACATTTAGTAAATAAGGAGAACTACTTGTTGTTACAGGCGGCATGTTTACTCCATTGGCACTGTATACAAATGTAAATGGACTGGTACCGGTAAGTGGGAATTCAAGAGTAGCTTGTTCACCAAAACAAATTGCAGTGGTTCCTGTGATGGCGGCTGTAGGTAACACATGTACAATCAGGTCTTCTGTAACTGACCCTACACAACCATTAATATCTGTTACTGTTACCTGATACTGGCCCGCAGTATTTATTTGTATGGATTGAGAAGTTGCACCGTTACTCCAGACATATGACATGTAACCGGCTCCGGCATCAAATACCGAAGTTGTACCATCACATATAGCAGTTTGACCGCTGATAACTGGCACTGGTAACGGATCAACAACAATAGATGCTGTAGTTGAACCTTCGCACCCTTTGGCATCTGTTACTGTGACAGAATAACTACCTGCGGCTGATACGTTAATTGTGGAAGCGGTTGAACCATTACTCCACTGGTAAGAGTTGTAGCCAGAACCTGCATTCAGGTTGCTGGACTCGCCATCGCAGAATTTCAGGACTCCGGTGATTGATGGGGTTGGAAGCGGATTAACCGTAAGGCTTATGTCATCAGTATTACTACACCCATTAGCATCAGTAACTGTTACCGTATAAATACCGGCGGCGCCCGGTGAAATTGTTTGAGTTGTGGCACCATTACTCCATTGGTATGAATTATAACCAGCACCGGCATCAAAGTTTGCGAGTGCTCCCTGGCAAACTTCAACAATTCCTGTTATGGAAGGAACCGGTAAAGGGTTTACCACAATAGATGTGGTAGTGCTGCCGCTGCATCCTGCAGCTGTGGTGACTGACACCGTGTATGAACCTGCGGATCCAACTGAGATCGTTTGGGTTGTTGCACCATTACTCCAGGTATAGGAAGCATAACCACCACCTGCATTGAGAACCTCTGTATCTCCCTGACATATATCCGGACCACCAGAAATAACAGGTATAGGTAATGCATTAACTGTTATGTTTTGATTAGTAGTTCCTTGACAACCTTTATTGTCAGTAACTGTAACCGTATATGATCCGGCATTAGTAACTGTTATGGTTGAAGAAGTGGCACCGGAACTCCACAAATAAGAATTAAAACCATTTCCTGCATTTAAAACACTTGACTCTCCCTGACAGAATGAGGTAACTCCTGTTATGGAAGGTGACGGCAAGGGATTTACAACTACTGATGCAGTTGCCGGAGCCGAACATCCATTACCATCAGTAACTGTTACTGTAAACGGTCCAACTCCGTTAGCGTTGATGGATTGAGTGGTAGCACCATTACTCCATAAATATGCGCTGTAACCTGCTCCTGCATCAAGAGGTGTTGACTGACCTTGACAAATCTCCATTACCCCGGTGATAAGAGGTGTTGGCAATGGATTTACAACTACTGAAGTATTTGTTGTTCCTGTACATCCGTTTACATTTGTAACGGTAACAGTATATGCACCGGCATTTGAGGTATTTATGGTTTGAGTAGTTGCACCGGTGTTCCAAACATATCCAGCATATCCACCGCCGGCATTCAATGCAGAAACATCCCCAATACAAATATTGTTGTTTCCTGAGATGGAAGGCGCAGGTAATGCATGAACGGTGATCAACTGACTGGTTGATCCGGAACATCCATTAATGTCTGTTACAGTTACCGAATAAGGCCCTCCTGTATTAACACTAATATTCTGAGTTGCAGCTCCTGTATTCCAGAGGTAGGTTATGAATCCACCACCGGCATTCAAATTGGATGAAAGTCCCTGGCAAAATGCAGTGTTACCAAGTATACTTGGTGTTGGCAATGCATGAACAGTGATGCCAGTAGCAGCAGAAGCAGAACAGCCGTTAATATCGGTCACAGTTACTGTGAACGGCCCCGGTTGGCCTGTATTTAATGTCTGACTTACAGCACCATTGCTCCACAGGTACGAAGCATACCCTGCTCCCGCATCCAATGTTGTGGTTTCTCCCTGACAAATTGTAAGGTTGCCCGTAATTGCCGGTATAGGTAAGGGGTTAACAGTTACTGCAGAGCTGGCGCTTCCTATACATCCATTGACATCAGTTACCGTAACAGTAAATGTTCCGGCACTTGAAGGTGTTATAACTTGGGTAGTTGCACCATTGTTCCACAGATATCCGGAGTATCCTCCTCCTGCATTCAACGATGCAGCACTTCCTGCACATATATCTTTTATGCCGGTTATAGCAGGTGTTGGTAAGTTGTGCACTGTTACCAATTGAGATGCACTTCCAACACACCCTTTATTGTCGGTAACCGTAACGACATAGTTACCGGTAGCATTTACAGACAGGAACTGGCTCGACATACCATTATTCCAGAGATAAGAAGCATATCCTCCTCCTGCATTGATAAGAGTAGATTGTCCCTGACAGATCGAATTATTGCCGGTAATTACAGGTATAGGATTAGGATTTACTGTGAGTGTTCTTGTTGCGGACGCAGAGCATCCAAATATATTTGTAACGGTAACGGTATATGTTCCTGCACTTGCTGCAGTGATAGTTTGAGTTACTGCACCGGTATTCCACAAATATGAGTTGAATCCTGGACCTGCATCAAATATTGTATTGGAACCTGCACATATTTCATTAACACCTGTAACTGCAGGAGCAGGGAGTGGATTTACGGACACGGCCTGATTATCAGTATTTGAACACCCAAATGCATTTGTCACAGTTACTGTATAGATGCCGGTTGAATTCACAGATACAGTTTGGGTGGTAGCACCATTGTTCCATTGGTATGATGCGAATCCGCCTCCGGCATTCAGACTAGAACTCTGTCCTTGACAGATGGATGTTGGTCCAGTAATGTTTGGTAAAGGCAATGGGTTCATTGTAACCGATGTATTTGCAATACCGGTACATCCGGCAGCATTGGTTACAGTAACCGTATAATTTCCTCCAGCAGTTACAATTAGATTGGCTGTTGTAGCGCCTGTATTCCACAAATATGATGAAAATCCCGGCCCACCATTTATAATAGTTGAGCTACCTGAACAAAAACTCAATACACCTGTGATATTGGGCACCGGATTATTACTTACAACCACAGCCGTATTAGCAGATCCAACACAACCATTAATATCAGTAACGGTAACCGTATACGTGCCGGAAGTTGCAACACTGAGTGTTTGAGTAGTCGCTCCGGTATTCCACAAGTACGCAGAGTATCCGGCACCACCATCAAGAGTTGTGCTCTGCCCCTGACATATTGCAAGAATTCCTGTTATGGACGGAGCAGGATTTGCATTCACTTGAACGTTCGCTGTTGCCGTAGCTGTGCAACCACCAGCCTGAGTAACAGTAACCGTATAAGAACCGGCAGTAGAAACGTTAATATTTTGAGTGGTAGCTCCGCTGTTCCACAGATACGATTGCCCCGCATTAGCACTGAGCACAGTTGCAGCACCATTACACAAGCTTGTGGTTCCGGTTATCTGTGCTGAGGCATTACCAACGGTAACATTTACAGGTGTTGAAATAGCTGAGCAGCTGGGTCCGGCGAAAACAGTAACCGTATAAGAACCACCGGTACCAACAGTGATACTTTGAGTAGTTGCTCCTGTACTCCACAAATAAGAGTTGCCAGAATTCGCATTCAATGTTACGGTACTACCCGGACAAAGAGATGTTGGTCCGGAAGGAGTGATGGTTGCAGTTGGTGTAACAAACTGAACCTGAATATTCGCAGTAAAAGCGAAACAACCGGTACCGTTTGATACAGCACCAGAGTATATACCTGTTGCATTTATATTTTGTTCCGACACCCAGATGCACTGCGTAGTTGCACCTGTGCTCCATGAATAACTGGATGATGGATTAAGGCACAATTCAACGCTATCACCTGTACACGCATTTACAACAGCATTATTTTGCTGGGCTTGACCGTCAGCAAATATCGCTATCTGACCTAAGCTGGAAAAAGAGTTGGCTTCAAGAAAAACTCCGCTATCGAAGATCCCGTCATTTACGTCAGCAATAGCTAATTTTATATGATAGGTTTCGCAAGGATATACTGCTGATTTGGCTGTAAGTACCGTAGTGAATGCGTCCAAGAATACAGACCCTCCTCCAATATTATCCACAAAGTAGGCGCAGTTGTTACATGGCCCGGCTGATACGCCTCCGAAAGGTCCGCCATTGTTCACATTATTGATCGCAACCGGTGTTGTTGTATTTGGGACCAGCGCAATATTTTTTTGCCCAACTATTCCCGGACCACTTATAAAAAATCCAAATACATCATTGAATGGCGTATTTACATAGTCGTTATATTCTTCTGAACCAAAAACATAGTTGAACTGAACCGAATCGGCAGCAACCCAAAAATCAAATTCTAAAACAGCAGCATCTTCCGTAAGTAATGGTGAAACTATAGCATCAAGATTCGGATCACCCGGAGTATTCATACCATTACTGTGATGAAAACTTGCCGGTGCAAAAGGTGAGTTTGTATTTCCCGTTGTAAGGAACACACCATTTCCAACTCCAAGATTACATGCTCCTGCACAAGTGAATGACCCCCTTGAATTAGCCGAACCGTTGTAAGTTACATTGGAAACAGTAACACCCGTTCCAAGTAAAACGTTTTGAACCAGCTGAGTGGGAGTTAACGCATTGGTTATATTCAATTGAGAATATCCTGTAAACCAGAACAGACTTAATAAAACCAATAACAATATGCGTTTCATCCCCTTAAATATTGCCCTAAACTTCTCTTTCAAAATTATCAAAAAATTGCCACTCTGTGTATCACTTGCTGTTGGATATATTTATCAAATGAGAAGATATGACATTTGAAATCAAAATGACCGATAATATGGCCAACAACCGTATCTTCTTTGTTAAAGACGGTTTTTTATAGACTTAGGATGCATAATAGTCTGAAAATAAACTTACTGACTTGTGGTACCGGAAGCTTTTACACCTACAAAGTCTTTCAAGTACCTGGGCTCAAAATAGGCAGTATTTGCTATTTGATTAACATTCAATAGGTTGTGTGAAAGTAAAGCCATCCCTTTTGAGGATGTATATGCCTGATCATCAAACATATAAAGTTCATCAGGCTTGTTTTGGTAAAGCTCTTTCACTTTAGCATTGGCATCTCCTATAAACACCATAGGTTTTTCATCCTTTTCAAACTCTGAAAAGGTTACGTCATTCAAAATAACAGCGTCAACCGGCTTTACCTCTTTTAAATCCGAGCTATAGACGGCAGTGTACACTTCCATTCTGCGTGCATCAATCATGGGTATTATAAGTTCAAGAGATACTTCATTTTGCGAAACATATAATGCTGCCATGGCTTGCAATGTGTTAACGGGTACCAAGGGCAAGCCAGTTGCATAGCATATACCTTTGGCCACTGCAACACCTATTCTTAAACCGGTGTATGATCCAGGGCCTTCACTAACGGCTACTGCATCCAGATCATTGAATTTAGCACCGGCATCATTTAAACATTCCTGTATAAAAAGTGTAAGGGATGTGGCATGTACACGCCCGGAAAAACTTTCACGGATAGAAATAATTTCACCATCCTTTGAGAGACAAACCGAACAAACTTCGGTGGCCGTTTCAATATTTAAGATCAGTGACAACTTGAGGGGTCTGGTTATTTCTTCTTGAACAACTCGCTTTTATCTACCACCTGTACCTCTTCTCCATCATCCAGCAATCGGCTGATGGCATTGAACGGCGCTGTCACCACTTGGTCTCCCTCTTCTAATCCTTCTATAATCTCTATGAAAAAGTTATCCTGAATTCCAGTTTTAACAGATCTCAAAACTGCTACGCCGTCACTTACCACAAAAACGCATTCATTAACATTACTCTTATCAACACCTACGCTGGCCGTTGAAGTAGATTCACCTCGGCCGGGCAACTGTTTGTCTGAAGCCTGAACAGATGTATCACGCGTAGTAACAGCCTGAATTGGAACCGAAAGTGTGTTGTAGGCCTTGTGGGTCTGGATCTCCACAGTGGCCGACATCCCCGGCCTGAAGGGAGAGTAGGATGGGTCCGATTCTGGGATCAGGTCTTTATATGAATCATGCAGTATCCTCACCTTAACTGTGAAATTGGTAACCTGGTCTGAACTCAATGCAGCATCGGCATTGGCAGAATTAGCGATCTCTGTGACCACGCCAGTAAAATTCCTGTCAATGTATGCATCAATATCTATCATAGCGGTGTCGCCTAAGTGAACTTTGATAATGTCCGTTTCACTTACATCAACACTCACTTCCATCTCATTTAAATTTGCAAGCCGCAACACTTCAGTTCCTGCCATCATTTCTGTTCCAACCACACGTTCTCCCTTTTCAACACTAAGCTTTGAAACGGTTCCTGAAACAGGTGCCATGATGGTAGCTTTATTTAAATTTTCATTGGCTTCTTTCAAAGAAGCTTCTGAGCTCTGTATCCCGTATTCAGCACCTGCCACCGATTGTTTGGCAGCTTCTACATCGGCCCGAGCCACCTCATACGAAGCTTTTGCCGACTCAAAATCCTGTGCGGAAATAACTCCTTCATCATACAAACTTTTGCTCCTGTTAAAATCCTGTTCTGCCTTTTTGAATTGTGATTCTGACTGATTGAGACGGGAACGTGAATTTTCAAGATTGGCACGTGCGCTATTCAATGAAGCACGCATCCTATCCATTGCCGAAAGATAAATCTCAGGGTTGATTTTGGCCAGTACAGCTCCCTTTTCGACAAGGTCACCCTCTTTCACATACAATTCAACAACCTCACCCGAAACATCAGCACTTAGCTTGACCTCTATTTCAGGCTGCACTTTACCACTTGCAGAAACCGTTTCAGTAATGGTATTTGGACCGCATGTATCAACTGCAACTTTTGTTTCATCGCCTTCGCCTATCAGCCCTGATTTACGGGCAACAATAAGAAGGATCAAAATCAGCGCAGCACCTCCGATAAGGTACCATACTTTGGTGTTCTTTTTTTTACTCATGGCATTCAGTTTTGGGATCCAATAAATTCATGAACCCTTTTCGAAAGCGGTAAAAGTAAGAAGTTTGCGATTTCAAAGCTGATATTAGTGTTTTAAAAGCAATTATCAGAAAACCAGAGGTCGGCCGAGATAATAATCGAGTGCCTTGATTCTGAAAATGAATTCATACTTCGCTTGAAGAAATTCTGATTCTGCAGCATCCAGATTGTCTCTCGATTTTAGAAACTCAATAGAGCTCAACGCACCCAGCTCATACCTTTTTTGGGCATAGCCGAAAGACTCATTCATTGCAACCTTGCTACGTTCTGCTGCCTCATATCGCTTTTGAGACGATAATGCATTTGCATGCGCCTGCACTACTTTCTTATAAAGATCCTGGCGTGTGAGTTCATCATTGTATCTTGCATTTTCCAGGTTGATCTTTGATCTCTGAACATTGGCTTCTGTTGACCAGCCATTGAAAATAGGAATTGAAAGGGATACGCCTACCGATTTATTATAGTTGTCTTCAAACTGATCGAACCTGTTAACCTTGTCATATTCAACGCCTGTATAGTATGGCTGCAATACCTGATCACCTCCTGATGTAACATACTGTGTGGGGGAGTACCCACCAAACACCGGACTTCCTACAGGCCTTTGCGTTAGACTGGAATAACCTGTGTTGAGTGAGCCAAATATACTAAGCCTTGGGTATCTTCCTCCTTTTCTTGCCGATAGTCCGCTTTCTGCACTTTGCACTTTGTATGCCGAAGAACGCAATTCAGGCAGCGTGGCAGTTGCTACATCGTAAACCTCCTGTGCGCTCAATGCAAGTGCTGATTGATCAGGAAGTTCAACCTTTGGCGATTCAACCGTAAATTCCGGACTATAGTCGAGATTCATAAGCTGCATAAGATCAATGACGGCTGACAAGTGTGCGTTCTCAGCCTGAACCAGGTTCAACTCTTCTGTTGCAACAGCCGACTCTTCATCATAAAAGGAACCCTGTGCAACAGATCCAGCGTCAACAAGTTTCTTGGTCCTGTCACGTGATTCTTTTGCGGAGCTCAATCTTTTTTCAGCAAGCATTTTATTCTCAGTAGCGTAGATGACTGCCAAATATGCAGAGGCTACATTCACTGTGAGTTCATTTTTAGCACGATCAAGATCTTCCATACCTGCCAAATAATCAAAATTACTCTGCTTGATCTCATGCCTTAGTGTCAATCCGTTGAATATGGTAAGGTTTGCATTCAATGATAGATTGCTGGACTGAATCTCACTGTTTGTAAAATCATAGGTGAATGGGTCAACCGATCGCCCAAAATTATAATTATGAGACGCTGATCCATTTAATGTTGGCAGTTGAGATAATTTATACTGTTTGTTATTGATCCGCTGCACTTCGGAATTTAATTCTGTTTGTTTTACCGGAATGTTGTTGTCAAGAGCATACTCAATGCAATCCTGCATACCCCATACTTTTGTTTGGGCTTGCGAAACAAATGGCAGCAATAAAAAACAAAAAAGTATTGCCCTGATCTTTTTCAATAGTTCCATAAATTTTAAGTGTTCAGTTTTGTTTCAGGGATCATTGGCTGAAGCCTGATAACCTTAGGCAAATATATAGTAAATAATACGCCCTGTTTATAACTGCCGAAACTGAACGAATGATCAAATATTGCGAAAAGTGCAACTCACTCACTTGAATAACGGCTGAAAATCTTGCCACACAACGGATTCAGGCAGGTTCAGCACTAACATGAAGTTTGAATTTGTAATCGCTACATAATAATGTAGTCGCCTTTATTGACCCTTGGCAAACATACGAGCATAAGTTGGGTAAGCAGGAGTTGAGGGTGTTTGGATCATAAATATTTCAACCTCTTTATCATTAATAAATTTCCAATTACCAGCACTTTCAAAACGAATAAAATCTCCAGCTTTAAAGGTATTCTCTCCGGATGAAAAACTTCCGCTTACCACAAAAATTGATGCTGTTGAACTTTCATCAATATTGATATCATGCGAACCCGGTGCTGCAAGTAACTTTTTTATCTCTACACCCTGACTGTCTAACTTAACAGGCGAGCCCTCACCAACATATACTACCTCCGTTACACCACCAATTGTCTTGCTTTTGAACTCACTTGACCTATGGTCGCTGTATGTTGCAGCTTTTTGAATAGCGGTTTGCAAATTCGGATCGAACCATATCTGAAACATTGAGGCTCCTGGCAATAACCTTTCGGAATGTGAGATCCCACTCCCCGACTTTATGACCTGCATATCGCCAGCTTCAAGCTGCTTCCAACCTTCGTGCGCCGAATCATAGTGCTCAATACCACCTTTAAGCACAAATGAAAGGATCTCAAATCCCTGATGAGGATGTTCTCCTATGGTACTCCCGCTGTCGCTCCATGCATGTGCCCAGTAAAATAAATTTGAATAGGGTGTAAAACTCTTACCTGAGTTAGACATTACAACCGGCCTTTTCTCTAAAATTTCACCCCCATTGAATTGTCCATCCAGCTGCTGATCAGGAGTAAGTATTTCTAATTTCATAATTCTAATGCTATTGATGATTTAATATCACAATTGCACTAACAAAAAAGGCAGCAATTGGTTTAGCCCTCTTCTGCAACAACTTCTTTTACTTCAGGGATCATACGGGTGAGCAAATTTTCGATACCTGATTTTAAAGTGATGGTAGACGATGGACATCCGCTGCACGACCCTTTTAAAACAACTTTTACAACACCTTCTTCAAAAGACTTGAAATGAATGGCACCCCCATCCTGTTCAACAGCCGGTTTAACATATTCTTCAAGTGCTATAACTATACGCTGTTCAATCTCACCTTCCGGCATTACTATAACACCGCCGGTTTCTTCCCCACGATTTAGGCTGGGATTATCATCAGAAGGTGCCTGATCAAAAACAGGCTCTCCTGACGTAAGATGCTCCCGGATGAACTCCCGGATGATGTTAACCACATCATACCAGTCGACATCCGACTCCTTGGTCAGCGTAATAAAATTTGCGGTGATGAATACGCCTTTTATTCCACTGAATGAAAAAAGTTGTGTTACAAATCTTGAATTTGTGGCTTCTTCAGGGTTATGGTATTCGGCCACTCCTACGGGTAAAAGCATTATACTGGCAACAAATTTCATTGCCTCAGGATTAGGAGTAGACTCGGCATAAACTGTTACCGGTATCTTTTGTGTCATTAGTTAATAATTAAATAAGCTGAATGATTAGAACATCTTATTACAAATAAAAGTTTAAGCAATACGTTCGGTTAACTGCTTTTCAAGTTCGCTTATCTTCTCTTTCTGCTCTTTGATCATTTTACGCCTATTGTGAGCCCCAAAACCGGAGAATAACCAGCCGGTTAACACTCCAATGAATAGTGATAAAATGATCACTAGCGCAACTGATATCTCAAATAGTTTGAAATTGAGAAACTCTACTGTTACCAACTCAGCATTTTGTAATGCAAAGATGACCGAGACCAAAGCTATTAGGCAACCTGCCAGAAGATTTTTCATGACGTATTAAGTGTCTACATTTGAATTACAAAGTTAGAACTTTAACAACTGTATAGAAATGTTGCAAAAGAAAGTTGATTTTTTGGTCATCGGTTCAGGAATAGCAGGCCTCAGTTTCGCCCTGAAAGCTGCAGAATATGGCAGGGTAATGATCCTAACCAAGTCTGATGAGGATGAATCCAATACCAAATATGCGCAGGGAGGAATTGCTGCTGTGACTGACTCCGGAGATTCAATAGAGAAACATGTTCACGATACTCTTATTGCCGGCGACGGATTCTGTAACGAAGAAGTGGTTCGTATGGTAATAACCGAAGGCCCTGAACGCATCAAAGAGATCATTGAATGGGGAGCCGAATTTGACAAAACCAGTTCAGGAGAGTATGACCTGGCTCGTGAAGGGGGCCACTCAAGATCCAGGATCTTGCATTATAAAGACATCACAGGATTGGAGATCGAACGCAAACTACTTGCTCAGATTCACCGAAATCCGAATATTGAGATCCACTCACATTATTTTGCAATAGACCTCATCACACAACATCACTTAGGCGAAGAGGTTACACGTCGCAGAGATGATATTTGTTGCTATGGATTATACGCCCTGAACATGAATTCAGGCAAAGTAGAAACTATTCTTTCCAAGATAACCTTGATGGCCACAGGAGGTGCCGGTCATGTGTACCAGGCAACAACCAACCCTAAAATTGCTACAGGCGACGGTATTGCTATGGCATACCGTGCAAAAGCAATGATAGAGAACATGGAATTTATTCAGTTTCATCCTACAGCTCTATACAACCCGGGAGAGAAGCCTTGTTTTCTAATATCCGAAGCCGTTAGAGGGCTAGGGGCAATTCTGAAAAACGCCAATGGATACGAATTCATGGATAAGTATGACAGCCGGAAGTCGCTGGCTCCGCGGGATATTGTGGCGAGAGCGATCGATAATGAACTCAAACAAAGCGGCGAGGAGTGCGTGTACCTTGATTGCAGAAATATCGATGAAATGGAGTTTCTGGCACACTTTCCCAACATCAATGATAAGTGTATTTCGCTGGGTATCGATTTCCGCAAACAAATGATCCCTGTTGTTCCGGCAGCCCATTATCTCTGCGGAGGTATAAAGGTGAACCTTAATGCATTGAGCAGTATAACAAATCTTTACGCTACAGGCGAATGCAGCTCCACAGGTCTTCATGGCGCCAACCGCCTGGCCAGTAATTCATTGTTAGAAGCTGCAGTTTATTCTCATCGCGCATTCCTGCACAGCAGCAAGTTCGTAAATTCAATTTCTCACAAACAGGGTATACCCAACTGGAATTACAAAGGAACCAAACAGGCCAATGAGCGGATCCTCATCACTCAGAATCTGTTAGAATTACAATCGACCATGAGCGCTTATGTTGGCATAGTCAGAACCAATGAGCGACTTAATCGTGCTTTGCAGAGACTTAATATTATTTACACCGAAACCGAAGCCTTATATAAAAAAACTGAACTATCGGTACCCATATGTGAATTGCGAAACCTCATCAATGTTGCTTACCTTATAGTCAGGGCAGCTATTGAACGTAAAAATAACATAGGTTTACATTACAACCTTGATCAGATAAAGTAATAGTAGCGCAACGGCAGGGCTATGTGGCTACTGCAGTCCCGCTATCCGCTCGCAGGAGCTCACTACTATCGGGGCTGAACAGGATGGCTGTTGCAGCAGGAAATTTCAATATGTCATGGAATATCACTTACTCCTTAAATACTTGCTTACCAAGATAGCAACATTCACAGCCATATAAAACTGGCCTACTATACCGAAGAAAATAGTTAGTTTTTGTGCATAGGGATGAATCGGTACAATATCTCCGAACCCGATCGTAGTGAGTGATACAAACGAATAATAAAAAAGACGTTCAATCCTCTCATACCCTGTTCCAAGGTTTGAGAACATCTCTTGAGGAAGTAACTGCAATGACAGGTATATCAGAAATGCCACCAACCCTAGAAGCACATAACCTGCAAACGCTCCCATAATTCCGTCTATCGAAACATCCTTCATTGCAGCAATAGCCTTCATTAAAAGATAAAATACTGTGATAACCATCACCACAAGGGTCAGATACTCCAGTAAAAATGCCACCGGCTCTGCTTCGTTGACTATGAAATTACCGCCTCCTAAAATAATGTTGGTTGCCCCAACTAGATACCAAATTATCTTCTGCTTATGTCCATTCAAAAACTCCCCGCCCACAAGTATCAGCAGCACTTTTAAGCCAATAGATTTGGCAAGCTCAAGTGCAGGAAATGCACCTAAAGGGGGTAAGACAAGATACAAAGCCAGAAGAATTGCAAGTAATTTGAACCGATACTCCCTTATACGATGTAATTTTAGCTTATGCAGCATACCTTTCTACAAATTGTAATTCACTGTAAAAGTAATCTTCTGTTAACAACTTCAAACTTGCTGCTCAGTGTGTAAAATATCAGATATTTGCTTCATCAATTAATTAAAGTTTTACTTTTCTTGAAAACACATCACCTTACAGAGCAAGTTTTTAATATCAAGAACGATCATGAATTTAAAAAAATGATTGATATTGCTTTTGATATTCAAATATCGGAGCAACCCCTTTATCAACGTTTTATTGAATTAACTCACAATATCTCCAGAACATATCCTGTAACTTTTTTACCTATCAGGTTTTTCAGGTCAAATCAGATCCTTCTCAAAAACCTGTCGCCAAAAGGTTTTTTCGAAAGCAGCGGAACCACAGACACCATAAACAGTAAACATTTTTATCATGATCTTGAGTGGTATGAACATAGCTTTAATAAAACATTTCAATTGTTTTATGGAGATCCTAAAAAGTATGTGTTCATAGCTTTACTACCGTCGTATGTTGAAAGGCCAAACTCATCACTTGTTTATATGGCCAGTGCATTAATAAAGAATTCAAACCACCGATATAGTAAATTTTATTCGTTGAATGAAACTGCTTCAATAAAGGAAGCCATACGAACCGGTGAGGAAGATGGACGCACCATCTTTGTTTTAGGAGTAACTTTTGCATTGCTCGATCTTGCTGCTGATCAAATGCCGGAACTCAAAGGTCATATTGTTATGGAAACCGGGGGCATGAAAGGGCGACGAAAAGAAATGATACGAGAAGAGGTACATGAAAAGCTGAAGACGGGATTTAACGTCAGCTCCATCCATTCCGAATATGGCATGACAGAACTTTTCTCTCAGGCATATGCTGTATCCGATGGTAAATTCAAATGCCCGCCATGGATGAAGATCATTATTTCAGATCTACACGATCCTTTTACTGAAGTACCAAACGGTGTTACCGGATGCATTAATGTTATTGATCTTGCCAACATACATTCTTGCCCCTTCATTGCAACCCAGGATCTTGGACGCACACATTCTGATGGAACTTTTGAAGTGCTGGGCAGAATGGATCACAGTGAACTTAGAGGGTGTAACCTGATGGCTTTTTAAAATATAAAGCATAATTTTAAATCGTGCCTAACCTACCCAAAGAATTTATAGAGAGAGTTCAGGTTGATCTTGGAAAAGAATCTGATGATTTTTTCGCAAGCCTTAAAACCACTCCACCTGTTTCGATACGGTTTCATCCGCATAAGCGTACTGATCATATTCATAACACCACTGCAATACCATGGTGCGACCTTGGTTATTATCTGGAAGAACGCATCTCATTCACCAGTGATCCGGCATTTCATGCAGGTTCATTTTATGTTCAAGAGGCATCCAGCATGTTCTTGGAAAAAGTGATCAAGCAATGGATTCCTGATTTTAAAGATCTGAATGTATTGGATCTGTGTGCTGCACCGGGGGGCAAATCCACACACCTGCTTTCACTTATGGATGGCAATGGATTGCTGGTTTCCAATGAGGTTACACCTGCCCGTAATGCAATATTGCGACATAACATCAGCAAATGGGGTTATTCAAATGTAGTGGTTACCCAATCACGGCCGGAGTCATTCACCTCACTGGGAACATTGTTTGATGTTATGGTGATTGATGCCCCTTGTAGCGGTGAAGGACTGTTTCGTAAAGACATGGCAGCCATAGATGAATGGAGTGTAAAAAATACTTTATTGTGCTCGGCACGACAAAATCACATACTATCAAACGTTACTAATTCACTCAAAAAAAGCGGAATTCTAATCTATTCTACATGCACCTTTAATCCACAGGAAAACGATGATGTTATTCAAGGCTTGATCAATACTGGCCAGTTCGAATCCCTGAAAATACCTAAAGTGCATGATGGTATAGTTGAAACAAAACATGGATTACAGTTTTACCCGCACAAAATAAAAGGTGAAGGATTTTATATTGCCGCATTGATCAAGACCGACGATCAAGGAATTAAGCCGGCCCGTCGCAAACAGAATAAAATATTAAGTCTGTCAGACCAGGTTAAACAATGGATCGGAGTGCCTGATGGTCATCGCTTGTACCAAAATGATAATCGACAATATGTATTTCCCGAATTGTTGGCCGCGCAGTTTGACCTTCTCAAAGAGCACTTGCATATTAAACAGGCAGGACTTTGTGTTGGAGAAACAAAAGGTAAAGATCTGATCCCTTCGCCTGAACTGGCATTGAGCCTGAGCCTTGGTGACAATATTTCCAAAGTTGATTTAAACTATGATGAAGCAATGGAGTTTCTTCGCTGCAACAACTCCGGCATGAGTCTGCCTTTAGGCTGGCACCTTGCTACCTACATGAATATGGGTTTGGGTTGGTTAAAATCGGTACAAGGCCGGAATAACAACTACTTTCCAAAGTCGTGGAGGATCCTGAATAAGTGAGGCGACACCTTAAACCGAATAATTTTAGGGAATTGCTTTATATTCGGGAGTTCAAATTAATTTTAAATATTTACACCATCTCAAAATAAAATCCATGCAACTTTCATCAATTATCAGAATTTGTTCACTTGTATTTTTTGTATCTGCTGTAACCATTTTAAATGCGCAGGAGAGCAATACTCTTAAACCGGCTGAGAATTTTATTGCCAAAAATATTCCTGAAATACCTGCAAAAATTGCTGCAGATCTTTCTCTCTATACTGAAACAAGAAGTGCCGCACCACGTGCCTGGCACCCTAAAAAACGTGAGATCATTATCACAACCCGATTTGGCAACACAAACCAATTGCACTATGTAAAAGATCCAGGAGGCGCAAGAACACAACTTACTTTTTTTTCTGAACAGGTAACATCAGCAACCTTTGAACCTGTAAATGGCGACTACTTTTTATTTACTAAAGACATTGACGGGAATGAATTCTACCAGATCTTCCGATACGATATGGCTGATGGCAAGGTCACTTTACTTACAGATGGCGGACGCACTCAAAATGGCGGAATGGTTTGGAACAAAGCAAAGAATCTGATAGCGTTTACCTCAACAAAAAGAAATGGCGCCGATCGAGACATCTATACAATGGACCCCAAAGATCCTTCCACAACAAAACTATTACTGGAAGTGAAAGGCGGAGGATGGGGAGTAATGGACTGGTCAACTGATGACACTAAAATGTTGATAGCAGAGTACAAATCCATTAACGAAAGCAACATTTATGTACTTGATATAGCATCCGGCAAATTCAACATTGTGAGCCCAACCTCCAAAAAAGAAGTAGTGGCAAATGTTGGGGGAAGATTTAGCAGAGACGGCAAATATATATTCACCGTAACAGACAAGGACAACGAATTCAGAAAGCTGGGTCGCATGGATGTTGATGGAAAAAACCTTACTATCTTATCAAAAGACATAAACTGGGATATCAATGGGATGGAATTAAGTGAAGATGGAGGACACATGATATTCACCGCCAATGAAAGAGGAATGAATGTGGCTTACCTGATGAATACCGAAACGCTTGAATATGGAAAGTTGGCTAGCTTACCTATGGGGCAGATCAGTTCAACAGAATGGAGGCCGGGAACAAAAGAATTCTTTTTTACTCTTTCATCAGCACGCTCAACATCGGATGTGTACACTCATAACATCGAAACAGGGGTGACCGAACGGTGGACATACAGTGAGTTAGGTGGCATTGTTCCGGAAACCCTAAGTGAGCCAAGCATTATAACATGGAAGAGTTTTGACGGTAAAGAGATTTCAGGCATTTACTATAAGGCCAACGAAAAATTTGAAGGTAAAAGACCGGTTATAATAAACATACATGGCGGTCCTGAGAGCCAGTCGAGTCCAAGGTTTTTAGGAAGAAGTAATTATTACCTTAACGAACTTGGGGTCTCAATAATTTACCCAAATGTCAGAGGATCGAACGGTTTTGGAAAATCTTTTTTGAAACTTGACAATGGTTTCCTTCGTGAGAATTCCGTATTTGATATCGGAGCCTTGCTTGACTGGATAGCTACACAACCTGATCTTGATACTACAAGGATCATGGTAATGGGTGGTAGTTATGGCGGGTATATGTCACTTGCATGTGCGGTACATTACAGCAGCAGGTTAAAATGCGCCGTTGATGTTGTTGGAATTTCAAACTTCAATACGTTCCTGAAAAACACCGAAGACTATAGACGTGATCTCAGAAGAGTAGAATATGGAGATGAGCAGGATCCAAAAATGTATGCACATCTCGAAAAGATCTCTCCTAACAACAACGCACAAAAGATAAAGATTCCGCTATTCATAATACAAGGCGGAAACGACCCAAGAGTTCCCAGAACAGAAGCTGAACAAATGTTCAATGTATTGCAGGAGCAGGGAACTCCTGTCTGGTATCTGGAAGCAAAAGATGAAGGACATGGTTTTCGCAAGAAAGATAATGCAGATTTTATGAGTTATACAATTGTAGAATTCATGAAAACTTATTTGCTGGACCAAGTGGGCAATGAATGAGGCCTATAAAATTCTTAACCGGGACCCGCTGATGAAAAAAGTGATCCGGAAAACCGGGAAACTTGAACCGTCTGCCGCACGAGACCCCTATCGATCACTTCTTGACAGCATCATGAGTCAGCAGCTTTCAACCAAGGCTGCAGATACAATCATTGGAAGATTTTATCAACTATTTCCACGGAAAAACCCCAGACCTTCACTGTTGATCGAAACTCCTGTAGAACTTCTCAGGTCTGTTGGGCTGTCGGGATCAAAAAGCCAATACGTTAAAAATGTCGCTCATTTTGCATTGGAAGGAAACTTAAAACCCACGTTGTTGAATAAATTAAATGACGAAGAATTAATAATTCACTTAATGACAATTAAAGGTGTTGGCAGATGGACCGCTGAAATACTTGCCATGTTTGCATTACAAAGAGATGACATGTTTCCTATCGATGATCTGGGAATAAGAAATGGAATATCATCTATTTATGGCCTGAATACATCCCACAAAACCTTTTTAAAAAAAGCTACCCTAACATCAGAAGCATGGAGGCCATATCGTTCGCTTGCATGCAGACACTTGTGGAGGTGGCGCGACTCTTGATTTGTTGTTACATTAAGAATCTGTGGCCCCAAAAATTAATTTACCTTTGCACCCACATTAAAAAATCATTTCATGAAAAGAATTTTATTTATTGCTCTTATCTCAATATTCACAAACCTTTCAATAGGGCAAACGCCAGGCAGCTTAGATACTTCATTCAATTCTACCGGTATGGTGATTTTACAACCTGGAACATTGCATGAAAATCTCTACGGATTAGCTGTACAGCCTGATTCTGCCATAGTTTTTTGTGGCGTAGCCAGAATTTCAGCCCCATCTGGTTTCACTTTCGATATGCTTGTTGGCCGACTCAACCCTTCGGGCAGTCTGGATCAAACATTCGGCAATAACGGCTATTTTAGTCTGGGCTCTGCAGGTGGCTCTGTATTTGGATACGATATTAAATTACAGCCTGATGGAAAAATTCTGGTTTGCGGAGGATACAGTGTTACTGCTGCTGATCCTGCTTTCATTGCTTTAAGATTGAATACTAATGGAACCCTGGATACCACCTTCGGTGCCGGAACAGGTTATACTCTTGTGCAGGTTGGCCTTAGCGAAGATTATGCTTATGAAAGCTATATCCGTCCCGATGGAAAAATAATTCTGGCAGGCGCCTCAAAAGTGCCCGGATTCACATATAACAGAGGTGCACTTGTTCAATTACTTTCTGATGGAACTGTTGACACAACTTTTGGCAACCAGGGAATAACCCTGTTTCAATTAGGCGCGAATACAAGTGAAACATTCAGATGCATGGAGGTTACTCCCGGTGGAAAGATAATCACCGCCGGATATTCATATCAAAGCAATACTGAATATTTTGTAATGGCAGGATTTTCACCTGACGGAATCATTGACTCTACATTTGCAACTGATGGGCATTATTTTGGCTCAACCATTTCGTATGCCTTTGACCTTGAACTCGACAATAATAATTTGTTTGCAGGAGGACGACTATCTACTTCACAAGGTTACGATGTGGGTATCATGTGTTTCGACACAATGGGAGTTATTAATACAACCTGGGCATTAAACGGGTATCTGAGCGCAGACTATAATCCCATAGATGCATGCTATGCTTTGCAGATTCAAACCGATGGCAAACTTCTGGTAGCCGGAACATCGGGGCAAGGTGGCCCATTTGGCGACCGAGACTTTTTTGCATCCCGCTACACGGCAGCAGGCACAATTGATGCAGGCTTTGGCAATGGCGGATATGTAACTTATTCTGTAGGGAGTGCTTTTGATGATGCCAATGCAATAGCATTGCAGTCGGATGGAAAAATATTACTGGGAGGCTTTGCTGCTCTTACTAACAATGACATGGTAATTATGCGACTACACAATGATTATAATCCAACTGGACTTTCATCTATAGATTCACATAGTGAGTGGAAATTATATCCTAATCCAGTAACAGGATCGGAATTAAACATCTATGGGATAAATAATGATGAGGCGTTTATCAGTATTGAAATAGTTAGTCTCAACGGACAACTAATTAAAAACATATCTCTCAGTGATATTTCTTCAGCTGATAAAAACATTGTTAT
>JAHEMF010000092.1 GCA_024643795.1 Bacteroidota bacterium
ACCAATAACTGAGCGTATTATTTAACTCAATACCCAGGTAACCGGGCTTTGAAATATGTCCGTCGGTGCGGATGGCTTCCATCCCCGCAAGGGATAAATAACTATTATAATCAATCTCTCCTGTACCGTGAATGTACTGTTGATAAAACTGAGCTATATCCACCCCGGTAGATTTGTTAACAGCAGCAATAAAATTTGACTCCGTGACACCATAACTATTGTCACCCTTCCATTCTTCAAACAAGTATTGCATTACATCATCCAACGACTTTTCACCATCTGTTTTATCCATCAAATGTAAATTCAACATCATAGCCACCAGCGATCCCATTTTATAATAGCTGATGCTTGAGTTTACAGAATTCTCATCAGGGTTATAGAACTTGATCCATGCATCAATACTAGACTCGGCCAGCGACTGATAGTGCACTCCCGGGGTGTTAGAATAGTACTCCAGGTATATCAGGACCCTTTTAAAATATTCTGATTCATCAATTATACCCGCCCTGTAGCTAAGAAGGTCATCGTAGTAACTTGTCAATCCTTCAAACAGCCACAACAGATCGGTGTACATTTCACTGTCATAATTATAAGTACTAAGAACAGCCGGGCGTATTCTTTTCACCATCCATAAGTGAAAATATTCATGAGCAATAAGGCTCATCATATCGGCATAAGCCTTATCATTTGTAAAGGCTGCCGGTTGTACCAGCATAGATGTTGAATTTAAATGCTCCAGTCCACCATGCGCACCCGGAAAAGCATGGATCATAAAAAGATATTCTTTGAGAGGTGAGCCTCCGAACACTTTAGTGGTTTGAACGATCACTTTGAAAAGGTCTTTTAAAAACTTGTCGCTATCGACACTATCCATGCCCATTATCGCTACCCTGTGTCTTACTCCTTCATGTGTAAGTTCCAGCATGAGCGGGTTTCCAATGAGTATGGGACTATCAACCAATTCATCGTAACCGGTGGCGGTCAACATTTTTTCATTGTTAGCACTCGCCGGTAATGAAGAGACTATCTTATCCCACTTTCCCGTATAATTAAATTCAACTTCGCAATTTTCAAAACGTTGCTCGTCAGTATACATAAATACCGAAGCTCCATTGATGTATGCCTGTTGTTCATTTACAAAACTTGTGCGTACCGACAGTTCAAAAGCATATACAGCATACGTTATAATAATATAATCAGCTCCGCCGGTATAATAAATGCGCCATGTATTTTTATTTACCTTATTCCATTTCAGCTTTTCATTATTGGGATCCTTAGCATCGAAACTTTCAACGTTACGGGCAAACTCGCGCAGAACATATGAACCGGGTGTCCACACCGGCATTTTAACATCCACTGAATCGCCTGTAACGGGAATATGCATGGCAACATTAATATAATGTGTCTGAGGCTGATCAATGACAATGGAGTAATAGGTAGCATCCGCGTAAGCGTGAACTGAACCCGCCAGCAACAAAAGCACATAAAACAACTTTTTCATAGATATAAAAGTGAAGGTTGAGCGGGCAAAGCTAACCATTACCTGAATTTTAGCCAGCTATACTCCCATTCTGATGTAGTAATTGATCTTTTCAATTTTTATTAACATGGTGGTGAGGCACGGATGGATTCCGTAAATTTGAAGTGTTGCCAATTTTCTTTGGTATACCACCGAACCATCTCATTTCCAATAGTATTATGCCCCAATTTTCGCATCTTCACGTTCATACCCAATTTTCGCTCCTCGACGGTGCAGCTCCTATAAAGAAACTTTATGAAAAATCCATTCAGGATGGAATGCCGGCACTGGCAATCACAGACCATGGTAATATGTTCGGTGTGTTTCAGTTTGTGGCTGAGGCTTATAAGCATAAGAATGATGATGGTACGCTAAAAGTAAAGCCCATAGTAGGTTGCGAATTCTATGTGGTGGAAGACCGCCATCGTAAGCAGTTCACAAAAGACGACCGCGATCAAAGGTACCATCAGCTGATGCTGGCCAAAAATGAGACGGGATATAAAAATCTGACCAAGTTATGTTCGCTGGGATACATTGAAGGTATGTATAGCAAATACCCGCGCATAGACAAAGAGTTGATAGTAAAATACCACGAAGGCTTAATTGCAACAACCTGTTGTTTGGGAGCATCGGTACCTAAAACTATTCTCAAAAAAGGTGCTGCAGCCGGTGAGGAAGAATTTAAATGGTGGCTGGATCTTTTCGGTGATGACTTTTACATAGAGATACAACGACACGGTATTCCTGAACAAGATAAAGTGAATGAGGTACTGCTGCAACTTGCTGTTAAATATAATGTGCCGGTTATTGCATCCAACGACTCACACTATGTAGAGCAGGAAGATTCCAACGCTCATGATATTTTGTTGTGTATCAATACCGGCGAAAAGCAAAGCACACCATCGTTCAAGGAATTTGCTGACGATGATGCGCTGGTAAAAGGAAAACGATTTGCATTTTTCAACGACCAGTTTTACTTTAAGACAAAGGATGAGATGCTGTCTGCTTTTAAAGACATCCCTCAGGCAATTGACAACACTGGTTTGATAGTTGACAAGGTGGAACTGTTGAAGCTGGAGAAAGACATCATGCTTCCGGTATATGAGATCCCTACGGGTTTCACTTCGCAGGATGAATATTTGAAACACCTAACATTCAAAGGTGCACGCGACCGTTATGGGGAGTTACCTCCCGAAGTTGAAGAGCGTATCAACTTTGAACTGCATACTATTTTCACCATGGGCTTTTCGGGTTACTTCCTTATCGTTGCCGATTTCATCAAAGCAGGTCGTGACCTGGGTGTTTTTGTTGGACCGGGCCGTGGTTCTGCCGCCGGATCAGCGGTAGCCTATTGCATAGGTATCACCAACATTGACCCTATAAAATATAACCTGCTGTTTGAGAGGTTCCTTAATCCCGACAGAAGGTCGATGCCCGATATTGATATTGATTTTGATGATGAAGGTCGACAAAAGGTGATCGATTATGTAGTACAGAAGTATGGACGTAATCAGGTGGCACAGATCATCACTTACGGATCCATGGCTGCTAAAATGAGTATCAAGGATGTAGCCCGTGTGCTGGATCTGCCATTGAAAGAATCGAACGAGCTTGCAAAGCTGGTTCCCGAACGTCCGGGTATTTCGCTCAAACGTTTACTGCATGCTCCGATAACCGGTGATAAAAGTTTGAGCAGCAAAGAAGGGCTGGGTGGTGATGAACTGGAGAACGTAAAGAAGCTACGTAAGATCCATTCAGGCGACGACCTGCCCGGAAGAACATTGAAAGAAGCTGAAAAGCTGGAAGGCTCTGTAAGAGGAACAGGAGTACATGCGGCAGGTATCATCATTGCTCCTACCGACCTTACTGATCTTATGCCTGTGGCAACAGCTAAAGATTCTGACCTCCTGCTGACCCAGTACGAGGGAAATATAATTGAGAATGCCGGAGTGATAAAAATGGACTTCCTGGGACTTAAAACCCTGACCATTGTAAAGACCGCGTTACGACTCATCAAGGAAAACCACGGTGTAGAACTTGATATAGAGAGCATCCCGCTTGACGACCCCGAGACACTGGAGTTGTATCAGAAAGGTGAGACCAACGCCACGTTCCAGTTTGAGTCGGCCGGTATGCAAAAATACCTTCGAGAGCTTAAGCCTGATCAGTTTGAAGATCTCATAGCCATGAACGCACTATACCGTCCGGGTCCTCTTGCCTACATCCCCGATTATATTGAAAGGAAACATGGCAGGCAGCAGATAAGCTACGATCTTCCGGAGATGGAAGAATTTTTACATGAGACATACGGTATCACCGTTTATCAGGAGCAGGTGATGCTGCTTTCGCAGAAGCTGGCAGGATTTACCAAAGGTGATGCCGACACATTGCGTAAAGCGATGGGCAAAAAGCTGAAGGCTGTTCTTGAT
>JAHEMF010000046.1 GCA_024643795.1 Bacteroidota bacterium
GCCAGTCCTGTTTGCCAGGTACAACGGTATTGTCTTCTCAGGTACAGATAGACTCCTTCCTATTGAACTATCCGGGGTGTAATGAGATCCTTGGAGATCTTATAATTGAGGAAAACATTCAAGGCAATATTACCGGTCTTGATAGTTTGTATGCTGTTCAGCAAGTTGCCGGTCATCTGAAAATAAGAAATAATCATGATCTAATTGATCTGACCGGGCTGTCCGGTCTGGTCAGAATAGGCGGCGATCTGATGATAAAGTATAATTCAAACCTCGAAGATTTTTCAGGATTAACCTCATTGGATACTATTATAGGCGATTTTCAGATCAGGGATAACCCCCAAGTTACTTCAATGCAAGGGTTTAATGATTTGAATTTTATTGGTGGATGGACATTTATATCAGATAATGCCAGACTAATATCACTAACCGGATTTGAAAAAATCAGATCATTGCCTGGCAGATTCCGAATAGAAGATAATCCTTCATTAAAGAGTTTGTCAGGATTAGATTCAGTAAGAAATATTGGTGGGTTGTGGATTTATAATTGCGATTCATTGACTGATCTTCATGGATTGGAATCTTTAGATACTTTGAAGGGGTTTCTGGAAATTGTAGGCAACAAAAGACTGATCAGTTGTACCGGCCTCGATTCACTCAAGACGATAAACTGGTTTCTGAGGATTGAAGATAATGATCAGTTGGTTGATCTCACAGGATTAGGATCACTATCAACTCTGAAGGGTTATATGAAAGTGACATGGAATGATCAGTTAAAAGATGTTTCCGGAATGGGCACGGTTGATACTATTCCAGGTCACCTATTTTTGAATCATAATAATTCGATGATGTCAGTGAACGGTCTTCAAAGCATTTCATTCATTGGTGGAGATCTTGAGATCTATGAAAACGCAAAGTTGACCGACCTGACAAGTTTTAGTAATCTGAAGCAAGTTGAAGGAACATTAAGAGTTGAGGAAAATGCTGATCTAATTACGCTTATAGGACTTGATAGTCTCGACTATACAAGTATTGACAGCCTGATCATATTGAATTGCCCACAGCTTGATTATTGTAATATCGGTTCAATTTGTAATTATCTGTCACTAGGAAATGCACCATATCAAATTAGTGGTAATGGTGCAGGATGCGATTCGTATCAACAAATAATTACATTATGCTCGGTAGGATTGTCAATATCCGATGTAGATGATTTAAATATATTTCCGGTAATCTCAACTGGTGTTATTTATTTTAATCACCCGCTTCACAGTAATGTTGCGTTGCGCATATTTGATCAATTGGGTCGTATTGTGAAAGAAAAATCAGTTGCAGGAGACCGAATTGATCTATCTGACCTGTCAACCGGTTCATACATATTGAGTTTTCAATATCAGAGAAAGAGCTACCAGTTTGTTGTGTACAAATTGTAACAAGGATTGAGTAGTTTTCACATTCAAGAATGTTTCACCAGGGGATTTTTTATTTTACACCTGCGGTGCAGATATTTAGTGGAGCCGGAGAGGGCCGAACGTAAAGAAAACAGCCGGTGGCTGTTTTTAGAGAGGGGCCAGCATGCAGGGTGGCAGTTCAAACCCTCCGGCACTTTGTAGACTTGAACAGGATTTAGCTGCGCTGAATCCTTGAGGAGTTATGGTGCTCACTTTAAAACACTTTGTCCGCATGAAGCGTCCAAAAATTATAATCCCCGTTTGTTCAGCTAAGCAAGCTTGCTTTCAAACAGGGCTTATAATTTTACCCTTGCGGGTAAGTGTTTTTAGTGGAGCCGGAGGGATTTGAACCCTCGTCCAGGCAAGGTAACATAATGCTTTCTACATGCTTAGCATCCATTTGGTTTTAGAGTGAATTCGCACCGGTTGCTGGTAAAAACCCACCTTAGTTCCTTTATCTTGCCTTACTGTCGGAACACCAGTAAAGCCAGCCTCTCATTACGATACCCGGGCTCAGATGATCAAAAGGCAGGATCGCCTGAAGGGTAGCTTGTTCAGCCTACCTTGTAAACTGAATCAGGCGTCATCTCTTAGAGATTAAGCCGCAAGCGCGTAGTTGTTTTCGCCAGTTAAAGCGAGTTGAGAATTCAGATTATCGAGCAACATTCACAACGCTCGGCATGCTTACAATATGAGATCACAAGCTGTCGAAACCTTTCGGCCCCAATGCACCAAAGGTAGCAATTTTTGAGCCATAACTAATTGAACTGACAGTTAGTCAGCCAGGAAGTAATTTCCTTACATTTACCAATCAAGAAAACTATATGAAGATCGGTGTCATAAGAGAGGAGAAGATTCCTCATGATAAAAGGGTTGCGTTTACTCCGGATCAATGTGTTAAACTAGTTACTGAGTTTAATGTTGAAGTGGCTGTGCAACCAAGCACTTACCGTTGTTTTTCTGATGCTGAATATTTACAGAAAGGAGTTAAAATAAAGGAAGATTTGTCGGATTGTGATATTTTAATGGGTATCAAGGAGGTGCCCCCGGCATTTCAGGTACCTGAGAAAAAATACTTGTTCTTCAGCCACACTATCAAAGAACAACCACATAATAAGGAACTCATAAGGTCATTACTGAACAAGAAGATAACTATGGTAGATTATGAATGCCTGGTTGACGAACAAGATAATCGTGTCATAGGATTTGGTAGATACGCAGGAATAGTTGGAGCATACAACGGGCTTATGGCTTATGGCCTGAAGTACAAACTATATAATTTAAAACCTGCCGATCAATCCCATGATAAAAAAGAACTTTTTGAAGGCTTGAGTAAGGTTGGCCTTCCTAACGTAAAGATAATAGTGACAGGTGGAGGCAGGGTTGCCAATGGTGCTCAGGAAACTCTTGGGGCTATGAATATACGGAAAGTAACTCCTTATGAATTTTTAAACTACTCTTTCAGAGAGCCTGTTTATGTTCAACTACATTCACACGATTATTATGAAGAACGTTCGGGTAAACCATTCAGTAAGTTTGACTTTTATAACCACCCGGAGAATTTCAAATCCGCATTTAATAAATATGCTGCCATTTGTGATATTCTGATCCATTGTGCATACTGGGATCCTCACGCACCGGTTTTATTTACATTAAAGGAAATGAAAGATCCGGGGTTTCGTATCAGTGTCATAGCTGATGTTACCTGTGACATAAATGGTAGCATACCCTCAACAGTTAAACCTACTACAATAGAAGATAAATTTTACGGTTTTAATCCTATGGATGGGGAAGTTAAAACACCATTTTTATTGGGAAATGTAACTGTGATGGCGATAGATAACCTGCCTTGTGAACTCCCTCGTGATGCTTCAGAAGGTTTTGGAAAACATCTGCTTGAACGTGTTATACCTGAACTGACTGGAGCAACCGATACCGGATTGATCCCTAGAGCAACCATTTGTGAAGAAGGCAAATTAACCCCACGTTTTGCATACCTCAAAAACTATGCAGGCGTTTAGTTGCCGGCAAAGGCTTCTGAAGATTTGAGTTGCGATATGGTAGTCCTTGGGTTTTCACTTGAAAAAACAGTATTTCCTGCTACAAGAACATCAGCACCTGAAGAAACAAGACTTCCTGCATTGATCAGGTCAACTCCACCATCTATCTCTATTAACGTGTGAGCATTTTTTTCGTTGACCAGCTTTTTCAATTCAGTGACCTTCGAGTATGTGTTTTCAATAAACTTTTGCCCACCGTATCCGGGATTAACAGACATTACACATACAAGATCAATATCCTGAATAACTTCACTCAGCATTGAAACAGGTGTATGAGGATTCAGGGCTACACCGGCTTCTACCCCCAAGCTTTTAATCAATTGTATTGTACGGTGTAAGTGGGTGCATGCCTCCAGGTGTACAGAGATGATATTGGCACCACATGAAACAAATTCTTTTATATAACGATCCGGATCAACGATCATAAGATGTACATCAAGTGGTTTTTTCGCATGTTTCTGAATTGCCTTTAAAACCGGAAAGCCAAATGATATGTTCGGTACATATACACCATCCATGATGTCAACATGAAACCAGTCAGCATCGCTTTCATTGATCATTTTTATATCTCGTTCAAGATTGGCAAAATCTGCTGATAATATTGAAGGGGCAATTATAGGCACAAGCTTAATTTATTGATTCAAACAATTATTTTTATTACGTTTAGAGTTGAGGGCTAATAGCAATACAACCTATCTTTCAAAATTATAAAATTTCATATACGAATGAGAAGTAATGCTGTTGATATCTACATAAATAAGTCCCGGGATTTTGCTAAACCGATACTTTCATACATACGGGAAACAGTACACAAAGGATATCCTGAGGTTGAAGAGGCAATCAGGTGGTCGTTCCCTGCATTCCTGATCTCAGGAAAGATTTTATGTTATATGGCTGGTTTTAAGGGGCATTGTGCTTTTGGATTCAGACTTGCCGACCAGATGTCGGATCCTGAAAAACTTTTCATTAAGAAGAACAAAGGAGGTGGAATGGGTAATTTTGGTAAGATCGTGTCTCTGTCGGATCTGCCTGCCCAAAAGATATTGATAAGGTACCTAAAAGAGGCTGTAAAGATCCATGAAAGTGTAGGGAAGGAGCCCAGGGTCAAAGTTTTACCCAACAGAGTCACGATTCCTGATGACATGCTCAGGCAGCTAAAAGTAGAGCCTATAGCACTGAAAAATTTTAAGGCATTCACAGTTTCCAAGCAAAGAGAGTATGTTGAATGGATAACTGAAGCAAAATCTCAAAACACCCGTCAAAAAAGGCTGAGTATGGCTGTAGAGTGGATCAAGGATGGCAAGACGAGAAATTGGAAATACCAAAAAACTCGTAAACCTTAGGTTTGCAATCATCTGGCCATGCCTACATTGGTCTTTAAAATTTATTTCAAGTGCTGATTATTTCAATTTGTGTATGTATTTTTACCCATAAACTAGAATAAACTTACAATCTGTTATGAAAAAATTAGGAATCTTATTGGTGGCTTTTTTATCGTTGATGCTTATAGAAAGTTGCGGACCGTCTTTTCAGATCGCCGGTTCTTGGATAAATGACAGTAAATTGGGTAAAGGTTATTATAAGAAAGTATTCATTCTTGCCATGACTCAAAATCTTGAAGCTCGGCAGGCATTTGAAAATTCTACAGCTGATTATGCAATTAGAGCAGGTGTGACACCAGTAAAAAGTCTGGATATTTATGGACCTATTTCTTCAAAGGCTGCTTTGCCAACGCATGAGAACTTTATGAATAAGGTTAAAGAACTTGGGTGTGATGCCATATTTGTTGTTTCATTGATTGATTCCAAATCTGAAACGAGGTATGTACAGGGAACATCATCATATACTCCATATCCTACTTATGGATACTATGGATCTTTTGGAGGTTATTACGGTTATAACTATGGAATGGTATATGAGCCCGGATACTATGTGACAGATCAAACATACTTTGTTGAAAGCAACCTCTATGATGCTTCCAATGAAGAGATATTATTTTCGATCCAATCCAAAGCTACCAATCCTCCTGATCTTATCAAGTCAAGCCATGAGTATGCAGCAACTCTATTTCAGCAACTGAAAAAAGAAGGAATAATAAAACCTCAATAAAAGTTCTGGCGGGGGGAAAAATTAAGAAAGCCCGGATTCATCATGTGAATCTGGGCCTTTTTATGGGGGAACGATATCTTAACCAAGATACATCTTCAGAATCTTACTTCGGGATGTATGTTTCAATCTGCGTATAGCCTTTTCTTTTATTTGCCTCACACGTTCTCTTGTAAGTTCAAATCGTTCACCAATCTCTTCCAAAGTCATTGAAGGAACCTCTGTGAGCCCATAATAAAGTCTAATTACATCAGCCTCACGAGGTGTCAGGGTCGAAAGTGCCCGGTCGATCTCTCTGCGTAATGATTCTGACATAAGCATTGATTCAGGCGAGTGCTCATCTTCGCTTGGAATAAAATCAAGTAGATTCCCATCTTCACCTTGCATGATAGGTGCATCCATTGAGATATGTCTTCCTGAAGACCTCATTGTATCTCTTATATCATTTGCTGAAATTTGAAGTACATGAGAGATCTCATCATTTGTGGGTTCTCTTTCAAAGTCTTGCTCAAGTTTCGAAAATGCCTTATTGATCTTGTTTATAAATCCGATCTTATTCAGAGGCAACCGTACTATCCTTGATTGTTCGGCTAGGGCTTGCAAAATGGATTGTCTGATCCACCAAACGGCATATGAAATAAATTTAAACCCTCGGGTTTCATCAAACCGTTGAGCAGCTTTGATCAGTCCTAGATTTCCTTCATTAATAAGGTCGCCCAGAGTCAGACCCTGGTTCTGATATTGTTTGGCCACTGAAACTACGAAACGTAAGTTTGCATTGGTCAATGTTTCAAGTGCCTTTTGATCACCTGCCTTTATTCTTTGAGCAAGAGAAACCTCCTCCTCCGCTGTGATAAGATTCACCTTACCAATTTCCTGTAGGTACTTATCCAGAGATTGTGTTTCTCTATTTGTTACCTGCTTAGTAATTTTTAATTGTCTCATACGATTCCGACTTCTCCTGTTAATTGTGATGGAGTCTGAAACGCCGCGAGTAAGAATGAGTTACAACAAAGTAGCTTAAGCAGCTTTAGGCTGATGTAAGGTATGAGGCTCTGTGAAGCGCAAATTGGATCTCAATAATGCCAAAATGTAAGAAAACCCGCCTGTTTAGGCGGGTTTGAGGCAATTTTAATAAGAATTTGATAGCAAGAAAAAAGCTATTATTTCACGTTATTTGAAGCTTAATTTTCGGTCGGAACCTTCCTTGCAGGCCTTCCTGAATTATCTGAAGCGTCATTATCATCACCCTTTGGGGCATTGTCACGCGGGATAAGTGCCTTACGTGAAAGCTTTAATTTGCCGGTCTTTTTATCAATATCAATAAGTTTCACCTGGATAGTATCGCCTTCTTTGAAGACTCCGTCCATGGTCTCAAGACGGTCCCATGATATTTCAGATATGTGTAATAATCCATCCTTACCGGGTAGTATTTCAACGAAAGCACCGTAGGTCATTATAGACTTTACTTTACCTTCATATACTTCACCTACATCAGGTGTAGCTACAATTGCTTTGATACGGTTAACTACGCTATCAATTGCTGCCTTATCCGGTGATGATATTTGAATCACACCTTCACCATCAATTTCATCAATGGTTATAACAGTGTTAGTTTCACGTTGCATCTCTTGAATGATCTTACCTCCAGGGCCTATAATTGCACCGATAAAGTCGCGATGTATTCGCATCTTTTCGATCCTAGGAGCATGAGGTTTGTAGTCTTCTCTTGGAGCTGATATGGTTTTATTCATTTCACCCAGGATATGTAAACGTCCTTCTTTTGCCTGGTTAAGTGCTTTTAGCATAATTTCATATGGTAAGCCATCAACCTTTAGGTCCATCTGAGTAGCACATATTCCATTTTTGGTACCGGTAACTTTAAAATCCATGTCTCCAAGATGGTCCTCATCACCTAAAATATCAGAAAGAACTGCAAAACGGCTGCCATCAGTTATGAGTCCCATTGCAATACCTGAAATCGCATTTTTAACTTTTACACCGGCATCCATCAGAGCAAGCGAAGCTGCACATACAGTAGCCATTGAAGATGAGCCATTGGATTCAAGGATATCGGATACAACACGCAGGGTGTAGGGATTCTGGTCTTCAGATGGTAATACCTTTTTAACTGAACGCATAGCTAGGTTACCGTGTCCTACCTCACGTCGTCCCACTCCACGGTTAGGTCTAGCTTCTCCAGTTGAGAATGCAGGGAAGTTATAGTGGAGTAGAAATTTATTGGTACCATAAAACATAGCACCGTCGATGATCTGTTCATCCATTTTAGTACCAAGGGTAACAGTGGTAAGTGATTGTGTTTCACCCCTGGTAAATACAGCAGAACCGTGTGTTGAAGGCAGGTAATTTACCTCTGACCAGATCGGTCTGATCTCATCAGTTTTCCTCCCGTCAAGCCTGATACTTTCATTAAGTATCATTTCTCGGATGGCCTTTTTCTCAACATCGTGAAAATAAACTTTTACCAGTCCTTCTTTTTCGGCTCTTTCTTCCTCACTCATTGATTCAAGAAATTCATTGCGAATGGCCTCGAAACCTTCCTTACGTACCGCCTTGTTAGCGTTTGCCTTACATGCAAAGTCATAAACTTTCTGGTAAGTAGCTGAACTTACTTTTTCGCGTAGTTCTTCATCATGAGTCTCATGATTATATTCTCTTTTTACTTTATTTCCTGTGAGTTCACGTAGGTCAAGTTGAGCCTGGCACTGTTGCTTAATAGCTTCGTGTCCGAACTTAATTGCCTCTACCATTTCATCTTCACTTACTTCATTCATCTCACCTTCAACCATCACAACATCTTTCATGCTTCCAGCAACAATGAGATCAAGATCTGCAGTGCTAACTTCCGAAATGGTAGGGTTGATCTTAAGTTGTCCGTTAACCTTGGCAACTCTAACTTCGGAAATAGGACCGTTGAAAGGAATGTCAGAAATTGTAATTGCTGCAGAAGCAGCAAGACCTGCAAGTGCATCTGGAGCAACTTCTTTATCAGCAGATATTAAGCTGATCATCACCTGAATATCTGCATGGTAATCATCAGGGAACATTGGGCGCAAGGCTCTATCCACTAATCGTGAAATTAGTATTTCGTATTCTGATAATCTGGCTTCTCTTTTAAAGAATCCACCAGGGAAACGGCCGGCAGAGGCATATTTCTCCTGATAATCCACCGATAGCGGAAGGAAGTCAACACCTTCGCGAGCTTCTTTGTTAGATACTACTGTTGCTAACAACATACATTCGCCCATAGTTACCACTACGGAGCCGTCGGCTTGCTTAGCTAATTTTCCTGTTTCGAAACTGATTTCCCTGCCGTCGGCAAGTTGAAAAGTTTTTTTAATTCCTGTTACTGACATCTTTTACTGCATCTAATTGTTAAAACATATATATACCAAAAAAGGCAATTCCAAGATTGCCTTTCCTGATTCAATTATAAAATGGATCCGAGCCTGGGATTATTTTCTGATACCAAGCTCATGAATTATTTTCCGGTATCTTTCTATATCGTTATGAGCAAGAAAATCGAGAAGACTTCTTCTCTTACCAACTAATTTGATCAGTGAACGCTGAGTAGAAAAGTCTTTCTTCTGACCTTTCAAATGCGTTGTAAGTGAATTGATCCTCTCGGTGAACATCGCTATCTGAGCTTCAGCTGATCCTGTATTATTTTCAGCTCCACCGAACTTTTTAAAAATCTCTTTTTTAGACTCTGAACTGAGTTGCATTGTTATTTGATTGATAATGAATTTTAAACGGACTGCAAAGATAATGAATCTTTCTTTTCAAACAATTGAAAAGAGGAATCAGTTCCTGAAAAACCCTAATAATTCAGAAAGCTTGGTTTTCAGTTCGTTACGTGGAACTATCAGGTCCAGAAAGCCATGTTCGAGGACAAATTCTGAGGTTTGAAAGCCTTTAGGAAGATCTTTGCCGATAGTTTCTTTTACCACTCTGGGGCCGGCAAATGCGATCAAGGCACCCGGTTCAGCGATGTTTAGATCGCCCAACATAGCAAAAGAGGCTGTTACACCTCCTGTTGTAGGGTCAGTTAGTAAAGAAATATAAGGCAGCTTGGCTTCAGACATGAGGCTAAGTTTTGCAGAGGTCTTGGCCATTTGCATGAGTGAAAAAGCTGATTCCATCATTCTGGCACCTCCTGACTTGCTTATTATTAGGAGTGGGCATTTTTTCTTAATACAAACATCTATTGCCCTTGATATCTTTTCGCCTACCACTGAACCCATAGATCCGCCAATGAACTGAAAATCCATACAGCTGATGACCAGTGTTTCGCCATCGAGTTTACCGTGCGCTGTCCTTATGGCATCTCTTAGTCCGGTTTTTGAAATTGAGCCTTCAATCCTTTCAGAATATTTCTTGGTATCAACAAAAGATAGGGGATCAGCAGCGATCAGATTTTCATTGAATTCAACAAATTTATTGTCATCAAAGAGAATTTCGAAATATTCGGTTGAACCAATTCGTTCATGATAACCACATTTTGAACAAATATAAAAAGCCTCAGCATGTTCTTTAGATGGCTGGATCTCTTTACATTTTGGACATTTATACCAAAGTCCTTCAGGAGTTTCTTTCTTCTCCTTTGTGGTGGTAGTAATGCCCTCCTTAATTCTTTTGAACCAACTCATTTTGCTTTTTGATATATGAAGGTGTTAATCCTGTTGTCAGGCAATTGTGATCTCTTTATTCAGGTAAACATCCTGAATAGCATTCAATAATTCGATACCTTCTTTCCGTGGTTTCTGAAATGACTTTCTTCCTGAAATCAATCCTTGTCCGCCGGCTCTCTTGTTTATTACTGCTGTTCTTATGGCTTCAGCAAGATCAGTTGCGCCTTTTGATTCGCCACCTGAGTTAATTAGTCCGGCACGACCCATATAACAATTGGCAACCTGGTAACGTGTAAGGTCTATAGGATGATCAGTAGTAAGTTCATCGTACACTTTTTTATGAGTTTTACCAAAGTTAATTGCTGTATAACCTCCATTGTTGGTAGGGAGCTTTTGCTTGATTATATCTGCCTGTATGGTAACACCCAGGTGGTTCGCCTGACCTGTTAGATCAGCAGCGGTATGGTAATCTGTGCCATCTTTTTTAAATGCGCCATTACGTAAGTAACACCAGAGTATAGTTGCCATCCCCAGCTCATGGGCATATTCAAAAGCTTCTGATACTTCTATAATCTGGCGGGATGATTCTTCGGAACCAAAATAAATAGTTGCTCCAATTGCAGCAGCTCCCATGTTCCATGCATCATCAATGGTGCCAAACATGATTTGGTCATATTTGTTTGGATACGAGATAAATTCATTGTGATTTATCTTGACAATAAAAGGAATATTGTGAGCATATTTTCTTGACACAGCACCCAAAACTCCGAATGTGCTAGCAACTGCATTGCAGCCACCTTCCATTGCCAGCTTTACTATGTTTTCGGGATCAAAATATTCAGGGTTAGGGGCAAAAGAAGCTCCGGCAGAATGCTCAATTCCTTGATCAACCGGTAGGATGGATAAATAACCTGAGTTACCTAAACGACCATGTCCGTATATTCTTTGCAGGTTTGATAAAACTTTGTTGTTTCGGTTGGTGGTAGTGAAAACTCTATCAATAAAATCTCTGCCGGGTAAATGAAGGTGCTCTGATGAAATTGTATTGCATTTGTGATTGAGTAATGATTCGGCATCACTGCCCAGTAATCCTTCTATTTTTCCAAGATTCATCATACTTATTTATATCAATTATTAAGGCGGCAAAATTATGCAATAAATCCTTCAGTAAAAAGTAAAATAAAAGAGCTGAATACCAAAGAGTTAGAAAGGGTACCCGATGCCCAAATTGTAAACAACTGAGTTGAATTTGGTTTCATTCAAAACCCACCGGTCTGTTAGCGGGCGCGATGGGTCTCTAAGGGGTATACCGCCATCGATCCGGAAAATAAAAAAGGTGAAATCAAACCTAAGACCTGCACCGGTACCTACAGCCAGTTCATCGGCTACATTTTCAATCTTGAACTGACCACCCGGTCTGTCAGCGTAATCATCTCTCAACCAAACGTTACCTGCATCAATAAAAAATGCCCCTTTTAGTGTTTTTGTGATACTGAAGCGGTATTCAATATTCATATTTAACTTCACATCACCAAACTGTTCAAAGTTAACGGTATCTCTATATGATCCAGGACCCACCCTTCTTGGGTTGAATGCTCTCAGTTCGTTAGCACCTCCGGCATAGAAAACTTTTTCATAAGGTAAGAACTGAGAATTCAAATATGCGAATCCAACTCCTGTATTAAACCTGTAAACCAATTGCTGGGAAGAGAACGGTAAAGACTGGTAATACCTGTATTCCAGCTCAGGTCGTATATATTGTGAATATTCAATGCCAAGTAAGGAATATGTTGAATCAGATGAATAATCAGTATTAGACAACTTATCTATAAGTCGGAGTGAATTACCCGCAAATTCACAGTTAAATCTCAGGTAAGAAAAATTCTTTCTCACCTTTGGGTCTTGATTATTGTAAATGAATGAATACCTGCCATTGGTGATGATGTAGTCTCTGTAGTACAATAATAATAACGCATCACCACTCAGTAATAGTTTCTCTATGAAAGCGTTAGTAAGTGTTACATCAGTATAGTTGATCTCAGCCGGGTAAATAATGTGTTTCTTGTATTTGGTCTCTGAATATTCAAGTCCGGTAGATAAAATTAAGAACCGTTTTTTGAATTCAGTCCGGTTTTGATAATTATATGACGTTGAAAGAAGAGTTACCGGGTTGGCTAATTTACTTTTGTTTGTGCTGTTAAAAGGCCAGAGTACTCGAGGTATCCGGATATTTACTTCAGGTCCAAATTCAAATGTATTGAATTCAAAAGGCTTAACTTTTGAAGCAGTGCTGTCAATGAAGTTTGGTAGCGTTTCCATTGATGCTCTCAACTTCAATTCGAGAGATTCGATTCCTCTGAAAGTGTTTTTATTCCTGTATGACAGATTACCTCCAACTCCAAAGTTTCCACCGTTATGTGTGCCTTCCAACTCAATTTTGTAATCCTGTTTTGGAAGGGGAGTAAGCGAAATATAACTATCCAGCCATTTATAACCTGCTGAATCCAATTCAATGGGCTCGAATCTGATATTAACAAAACGGAAAATTCCAAATGAACTCAACCCTCTGTATGTCTTAGTTACCTTTCTCAGAGCATAATCACCATCTGCTTCAACATAAACTCTGGGTGATAATGCTTCCGGTCTGAATTCCGGTTTTCCGTCAGAATTCAGGAAGTAGTATCCCAGGTAATCAGTTGTATCAGAAGGAGTGTTTTCGGTCAATGAAATTGGGTCATAGTCAGTTCTGATATAAATGTCCTTTATCCGGTATTTGCGATGCAGCTTTGTGGAGTCAGAATCATCCGGATTTTTTATAACCAGTTCAACTTCTACAGAATTTGAATTGAAGGAACTGTCTACATTATAAACAATGTACTGCTGATTAAAATCGTAGTAACTCCAATTACCTAAAAGGTTGGTGATGCGCTCTCTGTCTTTTTGAAAATTATCAGTGTTAAAAATGGTTCCAACCTTCAGTGAAGATTGAGTTGAATCATTGAACACTATATTCTTTATAACCGGATCATTGATCTTATAACTCAGTTTTTTAATGATGTAAGGTGAGCCTGCGGTTACATGGTATTTGACCTTTGCCCTTCTTCTTTTATTGAAATAAGTGGTGTCAGTGACCTCCCCATTGAAGTAGCCCATGTTGTCGAGCAAAAGATCCATTTGTTTGGTTGACCTTTCTGTTTGTGAAGAGTCAAGGACAACGGGTTCTTCTCCAATAGTTCTTTTCACCCAGCTTTTGAATTTTGTTTCTTTACCCCGGTTGAAAAAAGTGTAAACCTTGAGGTGAAAAGGATAAAGACCCAGGATCCTTCTATTTGGCCTTTGTTTAATTACTGATTTCAGGTCTTCCTTTAGTGCCGGGTTATCAGTATCAATGATATTCTTTTTGAGAATGAATTTCCCTTCCTCCAGTTGCCGAGCCGGATTGCAGGCAGTGATACCCCATAGCAACCAAATAAATGTAATTCCTGTAAATAGTTTACGCATAAAATACTGCCAGATCCAGAGTCTGCTGTGGTAAAAATACTACTTCACTGTTAATTAGAACATTGATTTTCACTAATATTGGATGATGGGTAATATTAGCCTTGCAGAGATAAGCCGTATCAGGAAACTCCACCAGCGCAAATACCGCGCCATTGAGAAGAAATTTATAGTGGAAGGATCCAAATTGATCATGGAGCTATTAACTTCCGGTTGGGTGTATGAAAGTATATACTGTTCAAATGCCAGGGTTCTGCCACCAACCCTTTCCGAAGCTCAAGTATCAATGATAGGATCAAAAGAAATGTCAAGGATATCATGTTTTAATACTGAGCCGGGACTGCTTGCTGTTGTTGAAATGCCTTCACCTAAACAATTTGAACATGATTCCGGAGTTATACTCATGCTTGATGGTATACAAGACCCTGGAAATCTGGGTACAATCATTAGAACTGCTGACTGGTTTGGGGTCAGTCAGATCATCTTATCAAAAACTTCGGTTGAATTATATAATCCAAAAGTGGTTCAGGCTACTATGGGATCTGTTTTCAGGGTAAGTTGTTATTATATGGATCTGCCGGAAGTCATATCCAGTTTTACAAACACAACTGTTTTGGTTTCAGATGTTCAGGGCAATAGCTCATGGGATCAAGGTAAATATAATAAACTGGCAATTGTGATAGGGAGCGAATCACAAGGAGTATCCAAAGAGGTTGCAGATAAAGCTGATCATCTGATCTCTATACCCGGGGCAGGAGGAAAGGCAGATTCTTTAAATGCGGCTGTTGCCTGCGGTATAATATT
>JAHEMF010000047.1 GCA_024643795.1 Bacteroidota bacterium
ACACCGGAAGTGATGGCCAAACTACCGACCTGTTATCGCTGCAGGAATCTGAAATGCGAAATTACAGAGGTAATGAGATCGCTATGATCTTCCAGGAACCCATGACCTCGCTCAACCCTGTACTTACCTGTGGATATCAGGTTTGCGAACCACTACGTATACACAAAGGGTTATCAAAAAAAGAGGCACGGAATACAGCCATTGAATTGTTTAAAAAGGTGAACCTTCCACGCCCTGAATCTATCTTTGACTCCTACCCGCATCAATTGTCGGGCGGCCAAAAACAACGTGTGATGATAGCTATGGCCATGAGCTGCAACCCTAATGTGCTTATAGCCGATGAACCTACCACTGCATTAGATGTTACCGTACAGGCTACCATCCTGAAACTGATGAAACAGCTGCAGCAGGAACATGATATGGGTATTCTGTTCATCACCCATGACCTGGGTGTTATTGCTGAGGTAGCCGACAGGGTAGTAGTGATGTACAAAGGCAAAGTGGTTGAAGAAGGGGCGGTGTCAGATATATTTAAAAACCCGCAACATCCATACACCAAAGGCCTTCTTGCCTGCCGCCCTTCACTCACTAAACGATTAAAAATTCTTCCTACTGTATCCGACTTTATGCGCACTGAGAATGGTGAGCAGATCGAAACAGGGTTGTCAGTAAGTGATGTTGTTGCCAAATACGAGATCTCGGAAGAAGTATCTGCACAACGTATCCAAAAACTGATGGATGCTCAGCCCGTTCTTGAAGTGAGTAACCTCTGCAAATACTACCCGGTTAAGAAAGGAGTTTTTGGAAAGGTCAAAGATCATGTAAAGGCAGTAGATGATGTTTCCTTCAAAGTTTACCCGGGTGAGACTCTGGGACTTGTGGGTGAGTCGGGGTGCGGCAAGACCACCCTCGGGCGTACCATACTCCGGCTTATAGAACCTACTGCCGGGAGTGTGATGTTCAAAGGACGCAATCTGGCTGCCTTGACCAAGCAGGAAATGCGACAGATGAGAAAAAACATACAGATCATTTTCCAGGATCCCTACTCATCACTCAATCCACGCATGACCGTTGGCAATGCCATCATTGAACCTATGCAGGTGCATAATTTACATCAAAACGATCGCGAACGTAAAAGAAAGGTCATTGAGTTGCTTGAAAGGGTAAGCCTGGGAGAAGAGCATTATAACCGCTATCCGCATGAATTCTCAGGCGGGCAGCGCCAGCGTATATGCATAGCGAGAGCCCTGGCCCTAAGTCCGGAATTTATCATCTGCGATGAATCGGTAAGCGCACTTGATGTATCTGTACAGGCTCAAGTACTAAATTTATTGAATGAATTACGTGACCAGTTCGGCTTTACTTACATATTTATCTCACACGACCTATCGGTGGTGAAGTTCATGAGCGACAGAATGATCGTGATGAACCAGGGCCGGATAGAAGAAATGGGTATAGCCTCTGACATTTATCGTTCACCCGCATCAGCGTACACCCAAAAACTCATTCATGCGATCCCGAAAGGATTGTAAATGGTTACTAACAGCTAGTCTGTAACGTTACTCAACTAATACTTTTCGTACAAGCACTTTATCTCCGGAAAAGATCCTGAGAATATAAAATCCGTCTGGCGCGCCTTCAACAAACAATTGAGAAGTGCCATTACCGGTAAATTCAGCATGCAGTCTTCCTTCAATGCTGTACATCTCAACCCGGTCAATAACAAATCTGTCATTTGCCTGTATCTTAAAATAACCGGAAGAAGGTGAAGGGTAAACCATCAGCGTTCCATTTACATCACCTTCATTCAAACCCAGTGGGTTGGTAACCACAAACTGGCCCATCATTCCTCCATCTTCATGCGTGAGCATGTGACAGTGGTACATGTAAGGAACCGTATCATTATGAAAATCTTCAAACCTGGCTATAAAACGCACCGTTTCCTGCGGCCTTACCAGCACCACATCTTTTCTTCCTGCCTCATTAAGTGCGGGAGCAACACCATTACGCGAAAGGATATAGAATTGTACATCATGAATGTGAAATGGATGTGAAATGGCAGACTGATTGAACAGCTCCCATATCTCTGTATTATCAATAGGTACCGAATAATTGATCACATTCATATTGAATGAAGTGTTGTTAATCCAAAACTGTCCGTTGAGTTGATTCGGACCAGGTTGTACAGGTGAAAAAGTAAGGTTCCGTGTAATGTTTGAGTTAGCAGGATTGAGTGGCACAACAGAAACAAGAGTTGCAGGAATGGTTGTTATCGCATTAGCAGTTGCATTAATGATATTGATATCTAGTATATCAAAGTTAGTGCCGTTCATCGGGTTTGGATTATATCCTGTCATCACCATACCGGGCATCATTCCTGGATTAGTAGCGCCGTAAATGCCATTAGGCAACTCTGATGCATAACTTTTCAGCTGAATATTCTGCCCTGCCATCCCCGTAAGGTTCAACAATATCTCTGCACGCTCACCAGGCGCAAGCATAATGCGTGTTGTTTGATAAGGAGCATTCAGCAAACCACCATCTGATGCGATCTGATACATAGGCCCATTGTTACTGAGACCAATATTAAAAACACGTTGCGATGAACCATTGAGCAGCCTAAGCCTTACAACTTGTGCAGGTAAACTGGTGTAGGGATCGATGGTACCATTTGTCATTAGCACATCGTCACTGTTTGACATAACAACGATCTGATCATTAGCATCAAAATCTTTCGTTTGAATCACCAGAGGTATGTCATCTAACCCGTAAGTTCGCGGCAACACCAATTGCCCTTCATCATTATCACGCACAATGATCATTCCTGCAATTCCTTTTGACACATGCTCATTGGTATGCATATGCAGGTGTGGGTGATACCAATAAACTGCAGCTTTATCCATTACCGTGAAGGCAGGGTTCCAGGTTGTTCCCGGAGGTATGGTAGTATGTGGGCCGCCATCATTTTCGGCTGATACATGCATACCATGCCAGTGAATAGTTGTGGTGTCAGGCAGCTGGTTGTTGACCATCATACTCACCTGATCGCCCTGGTTAAGTAAAATGGTTGGCCCAAGCAAAGGGCCGTTACATCCCAGTGTTTGAGTAGGGTTGGTAAAGAAGGTCTGTGTGCCTTGTTGTAGAGTAAGGTTGATTACCGGACCTGAAACGGTATCGGGTATTATAAGCTGATTCTGTGAATAAGCATTGCTTGTAAAAAAAAGTAATGTGATAATAAAGGCCCTGACTTGCATAATTTAAATGTGTAAATATTATGCAAGATATGGAAATAGTTTGCTGAGTTACCAGCCTCCACCCAAAGCTTTATATAATTGAATATAAGCCACCAGTTGCTGTTGGCGGGCAGTTGATGCAAGTAGCTCCGAATTGAAAAGCGAACGTTGTGCATCCAGCACTTCCAGGTATGCAACGAAGCCATTGTCATAACGTGCCTGAGAAAGTTCAAGAGCTTGTTTGGCAGCATCAGCCTGCTGTTGCCTGGCAAGTGTCTCCACTGCCAGTGAACTGCATGACACCAGTGAATTCTCAACCTCGGCAAGAGCCGATAAATAAGCCTGCTTATACTCGAACATGGCTATCTCAGCCTGCTTGCGTTGGGCTTCCACACGACGTTTATTCTTGCCGTAATTAAATAGTGGTGCAGTTAAACCACCGGCAACTTCCCATGTTACGGCATCGCCGGTAAGAAATTCCGAAAGCTCCGGACTTGCCAGTCCCAGAAAACCGGTGAGGTTGATAGTTGGAAACCGTTGCGCAACTGCCACACCTATCTGCTCGGTTTCTGCCATGTACCGATATTCAGCATACCTTATGTCGGGCCGTTGCTCAAGCAATGTAGATGGAAGTCCCGAAGGTATCACCGGTGGTTCAGGTTGATCAATGTTGGCTAAACCTCTGGGAATGTTTGTCACATTCTGACCCAACAATACATTCAGGGTGTTCTCTACAATTACGCGTTGTCTTTCAAATGCAGGTATCGATGCTTCAGCATCACGCATCAGCTGTTCAACCTGCAGAACATCAAGTTTTGCCACATAACCTTTACTGAACTGATCATTGAGGATCTTGTAAGAATACTGACGCGATTGCGTAGTACGTTGTGCTATCTCCAATTTATTATCCAGATCACGCAATTGAAAATACAATGTTGCAACATCACTGATCAGTGCCGACTGCACGGCCTTTTGCCCTTCAATACTTGCCAGATAATCGTTAAATGCTGCTCTCTTAGCATGTCGTACCCTTCCCCACAGATCTATCTCCCATGATACCGAAGCAAGTCCGGTAAAACTATTCACCGGCGCTGTTGATGATGGAATATTTGAATAATCAGTTCGGGAGGCCCCTCCGCTCACCCCTATTGCAGGCAACTGATCCGCTCTTGCTATACCGTAAATCGCCTCGGCTTGTTCAATACGAGCCATGGCGATCTTAAGATCATAATTGTTCGTTAAGGCGCTTTGTATTAATTGTACCAGCACAGGATCACCAAACATATTGAACCATTCAAGGTTGATGATGGAGTCCTGTGCATTCACATACTCATTATCGTTAGTATATGCCTGTGGTGGAACCATGTCGGGTCGCTGATACTTGGGACCTACCATACACCCTCCAACTAACAACAATATTAAAGAGCATACAACACCCTTCATTGCAAATGTTTTTCTGATCATGACCCTTCCTCCTTCTTTCCTGCTTCGCCATGTGGTTGTTTTGCACTACCGCTTAGTTTAGATATAAGTACGAACAACATAGGCACCATCAGAACTCCTAATAAAGTTGCTGCCAGCATTCCTGAAAATACTGCTGTGCCCATTACCCGCCGGGCTTCAGCACCTGCACCATATGCAGTAAGCAGCGGGATCACACCCAGGATGAATGCAAATGATGTCATGATGATCGGCCTCAGCCTGAGTCTTGCAGCACTTACAGCTGCTTCAACAATTGGTATCCCTTTTTCTTCATGCTGCATCTTGGCAAACTCAACAATTAGAATGGCATTTTTTGCGGCAAGACCAACCAGCATTACCAGACCTATCTGTGCAAACACGTTGTTTAGATATGTTTCACTGAACAGGCGCATGATAAAGATGCCTGCAAAAGCTCCGAATACCGCAAATGGTGTTCCTAGCAACACTCCGAAAGGTAAGCTCCAGCTTTCATATAATGCAGCTAGGATGAGGAACACGAAAACGAGCGACATAATAAAAACCACTCCTGATGATCCGGCAGCTTTCTTCTCCTGATAACTCATGTCGCGCCATTCATAACCAATGTCGATAGGTAATACTTCTTTAGCAACATCCTCAAGAACAGAAAGCGCCTGTGCTGAACTGTACCCGGGTGCAGGGTTACCTCTAACTTCTGCCGCGCGGTACATATTAAAGCGGTTGGTGACTTCAGGGTTACTTTCTTTTGTAACATGTACCAACGCACTAATAGGTACCATATCACCATCGGTACTCCTTACAAAATATCTGTTAAGGTCATCTTCGCTCAGCCTGCTTTCTCCTTCGGCCTGGATCATAACTTTATAAACCTTACCAAACCTGTTGAAGTCGTTGACATAACGGCCGCCCAGAAACGTACCTATGGTAGAATAAACATCAGAAAGCACAACCTTCTTCGACAGCACCTTATCATTATCAACCTCTATCTTATACTGTGGAACTCCGGCTCTGAAAGTGGTAGTAACTCCTCTTAACTCGGGACGCTGAGAGGCAGCTTGTATGAACAGACGGGTTTGTTGTTCCAGATATGCAGGACTGCTTCCGCTTTTGTCTTGTAGCATCATTGTAAATCCGGAGCCGCTGCCTAAACCCGGTATGGCAGGTGGTCCGAAAGCAAATACAGTTCCATCAATGATCCGGGTCGCGAACAGTGCATTGGCCTGCTGAACCAGATCTTTCACCGGTTTTCGCTCATCCCAGTTCTTACAACCCACAAAAAAGAATGCCATGTTATTTGCCATGGCTCCGGTGAGCAAACTAAATCCGTTGATAGTTGTCACATACTCAATTCCATCAATTTGCTTTAATAAATTTTCAACTTTAACTGCTACCTCATCGGTTCTGTTCAATGATGCGGCATCAGGTAGTTGCGCATTAACCATGAAATATCCCATGTCTTCTTCAGGCATAAATCCTGAGGGTGTTTCTTTACCCATCCATACGATAAATCCTATCAACACTGCCATTAAAATAAGTGCCCGACCGGTACGACGTATCATGACCTTTACTATCCCTTCATACCCTGCTGTTATTTTATCGAACCATTTATTGAATGCCGTGAAGAATTTACCCAACCATCCTGTAGTAGGTTTGGAAGGCTTTAACAGGATAGATGCCAAAGCCGGAGTAAGTGTAAGTGCATTGAGCGAAGAAAACAGCACGGAAATGGCAATAGTGATGGCAAACTGTTGATATAACAATCCGGTGATACCGGCAACCATGGTAACAGGAATGAATACGGCTACCAGAACCAGCGTGGTACCAACAACAGGTCCGGTCACTTCTTTCATGGCTTTGCGTGTAGCTTCTTTCGGTGTAAGTCCCTCTTCTATTCCAACCATCACCGCCTCAACCACAACTATGGCATCATCCACCACAATTCCTATCGCAAGTACCAGCCCTAATAATGACAATACATTCACAGAAAATCCCAGCATGGGGAAAACAGTAAAAGTTGCGATGAGTGAAACCGGCACTGCCAGCATTGGAATGATTGTAGCTCTCCAGTTCTGAAGAAAAATGAACACCACCAATATAACCAACAACAACGCCTCAATAAGGGTGGTAGTGATCTCACTTATACCCTCCGTTATGGCCAGTGTCGTGTCCAGAGAGACGTCATACTTCAAACCTTCCGGAAACCGCTCAGACAATTCCGCCATCTTTGCCTTGACATTCTCAGCAACCTCGAGGGCGTTACTTCCCGGAACCTGATAAATTGCAATGGTGGTACAGTCGTTTCCGTTGAGCCGGCTTGTGCTGAAATAATTATCCTGCCCTAATTCAATTCTTGCTACATCGCTGATACGCACCTTACGGCCACCCGGCAATTCCCTTATGATGATCTTTTCAAATTCTTCCTGACTTTGTAATCGTTCAGTAAGGGTTATGGAATAAGTGAATTCTGTTTGATCAGATGTTGGAGTAGCACCAAATTTCCCTCCCGGAGAAATTACATTTTGATCAGATATGGCCTTTAATACATCGTTAACCGTGAGGTTGAGCTTGGCCATCTGGTCGGGCTGTAGCCAGATGCGCATGGCGTAATTGGATGAACCCATCGGGTTAACCTGTCCCACATCTTTTATCCTTGCCAGTGCATCAATTACGTTTATGCTAGCGTAGTTATCAATGAATTGCTTGTCGTAAATACCACCCGGAGCTGATAAGCTAATTAACAACAAAGGAAACGTGAGTGATTTTTTAATGTTTACTCCATAAGCTTTGGTTTCGGCAGGAAGAACTGCCTGAGCCTGCGAGACCCGGTTTTGAGTCAATACATTGGCAATATCAAGATCAGTACCAACATCAAAAGTGACCCTTAATGACATAGTTCCGTCACTGGCATTGATCGACCGCATGTATAACATCTTCTCAACTCCATTCACTTGTTGCTCTATTGGAGTTGCCACAGCCTGCTCAACGTTAACCGCATTGGCACCCGGGTAAGTTGTTGATACCTGGATCTCAGGAGGGGTTATCTCAGGGTATTGTGAAACAGGAACCTGGCGAAGGGAAAGTATTCCGATAAGTACCAGAATGATAGAGATCACCATGGCAACAATAGGCCTTCTGATAAAAAAATCTGCCATAACGTACTTACCTAAGTGTTATATTTTTCAATTAGTGGTTTGTTCTTGAGCAACAGCAGGCGAAACAGGATTTACAACAGTTCCGGGCTTAAGGAACATATTGCCAACAACAGCAATCCTGTCGGATTCGCTGATCCCTTTGGTAATCACCCATTGATCTCCTATTCGTTCAGCAACTTCAACAGGCTTTACCTGAATTGTGTTACTCTCGTCAATAATGATAACCCGGTATTTTCCCTGCATTTCAAGCACTGCTCTTTGAGGGAGCATAATGGCGTTTCGGCGGGTAGCATATTTAATACGAACCCTTACAAATTGCCCGGGCCTTAATACACCCTCCTGGTTTGGGAAAACAGCTTCAATGCGTAAAGTACCGGTAGCAGGATCTATACTTCTGTCGGACACATTGAGCTTACCCTTATGGGCGTATTCTTTATTATTGCTAAGTAGTATAACAACATCGGTAATAGAATCCATCTTTTCAATGTCACCTGCCTCATCACCGCCTTCACCTGAATACTTTAGCAGATCGATCTCACTTACAGAAAAACGCACCCTCACCCCTTCTATATCACTTACAGTGTTGAGCAGTCCGTTAGTTGTAAGCTTCCCAACATAGTCTCCTTCTTTAACATTGCTCAATCCTATAACTCCGGAAATAGGTGCAACTACTCTGCAATAGCTAAGCTCAATATTTTGGTTTTCAAGGTTTGCACGTTGCGCTGAAACTGAAGCTACAGCAGCTTCATAGTTGGCTTGCGCAGCATCCAGCTCACGTTTACTAACTGCATCCATTTCGGCCAGGGGTTTTATCCGATTAAGATCTGCCTCCGTTTTTGCAAGCTGACTTTGTGCTGATGCCAGCTCACCCCTGGCTCGGTTAACTTTTGCCTCATAAGGTAATGGGTCAATTGTATAAAGTAATTGCCCTTTCTCTACTTGCCTGCCTTCGGTAAAGTAAATTCCAGTGATCAAACCATCAACCCTTGCCTGAATACGTATATCCGATTTACCCAGCACCTCACCAACAAAATCCTTGTATAACGACTGGTCACTTGTTTGAGGTGAGATGAACGGTACATCAACCACTACGCTTTGTTCCTGTCCTCCATCATTGCCACATGAAGTAACTATCATTAAAGTGATCAGAAAAGTGCAAATGCTGGAAAACTGTTTCATTGTGAATTGTATTAGAAGGCAACTAAGGTATAAAACCCAAATAAATGCAACAATAAAAAAAGGCCTCCGGGAATGGAGGCCTAAAACAAGGGGGGAATTATAGAGAATTAATCTGAAAATGCGATTTGTGAGGTTAATGACGTCTCCATTTTGTCTGATTTTTTAATATCGTGTGCATAGATCTTTTTTGAAGCAATTAAGGCAGGAGGTATCACCATCACAATGATCACAAATACAATCAATAATATTCGGCGGACTCTCAACTGTTTTTCTGAAAAGTAAATTGCTTGCTCTTTCATATATAAGCTAATATAAGGTGCTTATAAAATTTATATGAAAGTTTATGGTAAACGACAAAGTATTCGGGGTAAAAAACCCGTCCATAGTGGTTAAAAAAGTACCACAGTAAATCAGATTTCAGATTTTGTTTAATGCCTTGTCCGGGTCGTAGGCCAACACAGGGTTGAGCCATCTTTCAGCCTCTTCCATACTCATTCCTTTACGACGAGCATAATCTGCTACCTGATCCTGTTGAATTCTTCCGGTACCAAAATAGTGTGCTGCCGGATTGGCTATATACAATCCACTGACCGATGAAGCAGGCCACATGGCCATGCTGTCTGTCAACTTTATTCCTGTATTCTCTTCTACATTCAGCAAGCGAAACAAAGTTGCTTTTTCAGTGTGATCCGGTTGTGCAGGATAACCCGGCGCCGGACGTATTCCCTGATAGCTTTCGCCGATGAGCTCATCAGGGGTTAACAACTCTTGCTTCGCATATCCCCACAGTTTGACCCTCACTTCTCTGTGCATCCATTCGGCACAGGCTTCGGCAAGCCTATCGGCAAGAGCCTTGACCATAATGCTGGTATAGTCATCATGATCATTCGCAAATTCTGCTGCCAGCTCATCAGCACCAATACCACAAGTTACGGCAAAGGCACCTATATGGTCGTTAAACGGTTTGGGTGCTACAAAATCACTCATTGCAATATTAGCTTGTGATTCAGGCTTTTGAGTTTGCTGGCGGATAGTATGAAAAACGGCAATAGGATCATCTCTGTCATTATCACGATAGACCACAATATCATCGCCTGTTGAATTTGCAGGAAAAATACCCACAACACCTTTTGCTTTGATAAGGTTTTGTGCAATGATCTTATCAAGCAATTGCCTGGCCTCATAATACAGTTTCTGTGCTGCCTCTCCTTTATCCGGGTCATCCAGGATCTTAGGATAACTTCCTTTCAGCTCCCAACTGTGAAAGAATGGTGTCCAGTCAATAAACTCCGCTATCTCATTCAAAGAGATATCATTGTATACCGAAATACCTGGAACTTGCGGTTCAACCACGGTGTTGACCTCCCAGTCAGATTTAAATGCGTTAGCACGTGCCTGCTCAATGCTGATGAATTTGGAAGGATGGTTTTGTCTTGAGTTCTGTTCTCGAATCCTTTCATACTCGGCTGAAATATCCTTTAAAAGTTTTACACGTCCTGTTATTGAGATCAGACTGCCAGCAACCGGTACGCTACGTGAGGCATCATTCACATGCACCACGGCACCTGAATAGTGCGGGGCTATTTTCACCGCAGTATGCACCTTTGATGTAGTTGCACCACCAATGAGCAAGGGTGTTTTAAAACCCTGTCGTTCCATCTCCTTAGCAACATGTACCATCTCATCAAGCGAAGGTGTAATTAGTCCGCTTAACCCGATAACATCTACCTGGTGCTCTGTTGCAGCCTGTAATATCTTGTCAACGGGTACCATCACACCCAGGTCAATGATCTCATAATTATTGCAGGCAAGCACAACTCCAACAATGTTCTTTCCTATATCATGCACATCCCCTTTAACAGTAGCCATCAGAATTTTTCCGGCAGAACTCCCGGAACCTTTTTTCTCTGCTTCAAGGTAGGGCGTAAGGTAAGCTACTGCCTTTTTCATTACACGTGCACTCTTCACCACCTGTGGTAAAAACATCTTACCAGCACCAAAGAGGTCACCCACAATATTCATCCCATCCATTAGTGGTCCTTCAATCAACTGTAAAGCCTTGTCAAACTTTGTCCGGGCTTCTTCCACATCAGCTTCAATATAATCTGTCACACCCTTAACCAGCGCATGTGTTATGCGTTCCTCTACGGAACCTTCACGCCAGCTTTCATCTCTTTGTATTCTCTTGCTGTCACCTTTAACGGTTTCCGCATAAGTGATAAGTTTTTCTGTAGCATCATCCTTCCTGTCAAGTAAAACATCCTCTACAAGGATCAGCAACTCTTTGGGTATCTCATCATATACCTGCAGCATCCCTGGGTTAACGATTCCCATATCCATTCCAGAACGAATGCCATGATATAGAAATGCAGAATGGATGGCCTCACGAACCAGATTGTTACCTCTGAATGAAAAGCTTACATTACTTACCCCACCGCTGACCAGAGCATGAGGCAGATGCTGTTTTATCCATGCTGTTGCTTCAAAAAAATCAATGGCATTTCGCCGGTGTTCATCCATTCCGGTTGCAACCGGAAAAATATTAGGATCAAAGATGATATCCTGGGGTAAGAACCCTACTTCATCAACCAGAATATCATAAGCACGCTTACATATCTCGATCCTTCTTGGCAAAGTGTCGGCCTGACCCAATTCATCAAATGCCATAACTATCACTGCCGCACCATATAATAAAATTGAACGTGCCTGCGATTTAAATACATCTTCCCCTTCTTTCAATGAAATAGAGTTCACGATAGACTTGCCCTGAGTGCATTTTAGTCCGGCCTCTATCACCGACCATTTAGAGGAGTCTATCATGACCGGCACTTTGGCTATATCGGGCTCTGCAGCTACCAGATTTAAAAAATCTTTCATAGCCTTTTCAGAATCAAGCATACCTTCATCCATATTAACATCTATCACCTGCGCTCCTCCCTCTACCTGATCACGCGCAACAGATAACGCTTCTTCGTACTTTCCTTCCGCGATCAGTCGTGCGAATTTCTTTGATCCGGTAACATTTGTCCGCTCACCTACATTCATAAAATTCGAGTCGGGTCGCAAGGTCACTGCTTCCAGCCCGCTTATCTTAAAAAGCTTATCTCTTTCCGGAATTGGCCTAGGCTGAAGCCCTGTGACAAGCTCCTTGATCTTTTTAATGTGCTCTGGCGTGGTACCACAACACCCTCCTACAATATTCAGAAAACCACTGTCTAAAAAGTCATGTATCTGATGACCCATATGATCAGGTGATTCATCATACTCTCCAAACTGATTAGGCAAACCCGCATTAGGATATGCGCTGACATAAAATGGTGCCTTCACTGAGAGTTCTTCCAGATACGGCCTCATCTCTTTTGCACCGAGCGCACAATTAAGCCCAATGCTTAATAACGGTAAGTGGCTAAGTGAAATAAGAAATGCTTCAACGGTTTGACCGGAAAGCGTACGACCACTGGCGTCGGTTATAGTACCCGACACCATCAGCGGGAGTTCTTTATCTTTCTCTTCAAAAACCTCCATTGCAGCCTTGAGTGCTGCCTTGGCATTTAATGTATCAAAGACTGTTTCGATGAGAATCAGATCCGCACCACCATCAACCAGCCCGCGAACCTGTTCGGCGTAAGCCAATCTCAGATCATCAAAAGTAACTGCCCTGTATCCCGGGTCATTCACATCAGGAGAGAGTGATGCTGTTTTATTTGTAGGCCCAAGTGCACCGGCCACAAATGCGGTCACCTGTTTAGCCGATCCATTTTGCTTTGACTTAAATTCATCTACGGCCTGACGAGCAAGTTTTGCCGATTCAAAATTGATCTCATATGCCAGCTCTTCCATTTGGTAATCAGCCAGAGAAATACGTTGTGCATTAAAAGTGTTGGTTTCAATGATGTCAGCTCCTGCCTCAAGATATTCTTTATGAATGGCCTTAATGATCTGTGGCTGAGTTAAACTCAACAGGTCGTTGTTTCCTTTAAGATCTGACGCATAATTACCAAAGCGGCTGCCGCGATAATCTTTTTCATCCAGTTTGTATCGTTGGATCATTGTGCCCATGGCACCATCAATGACCAGGACACGTTTTTTCAATTCTGTTATGATGTGATGCTCTTCCTTCAATGTTTTATTTCTTCTATTTATTTGCTCTAACTATCAGGTAAACTTTATATGTGTTCTTCAATTCTCATTCAATAAAAAATCCCCTCCGTGCTTGCCGGAAGGGATCCTGATATAAATATTGTTATTTACAAGATTGATCCGGCTTATCTGCACAGTTAATACTAACCGACAGGAGTTGGCACCTTCTTTTCATAGTAAACAATGAAAGGGTTGCCAAGGCTTCAAAGGGCACAGTCCCTCCACCTTTCTGGATAAGCTATTCTGATTAAAGAACGAGTTGCAAATTTAAATATAAATTGCGGTGGATACAATCAACATCTTCAAATTCAACTTATGAAAAGCGATTCAACCAAACACCGATATTTTGCAATTTACAAACCTTACGGTATGCTGTCACAATTCACTCCTGAGGCCGGCCATAGGGCGCTGGGTGAGCTTTATAAATTTCCTAAGGATGTATACCCTGTAGGCCGACTGGATACCGATAGTGAAGGGCTATTGATCCTTACAAACGATACAGCACTCAATAAACGACTGCTGGATCCAAAGAATGGTCACCTGAGAACATATCATGCACAGGTAGAAGGGGTTGCCAATCACGAACATATGAACCAGCTGATACAGGGCGTTACAATCAGTTCAAAAGGGAAAGAGTTTCATGTTAAGGCTACCAATGCTAATGTACTCGATGACCCTGGATATGATGAACGTGTACCTCCCATCCGGTTCAGGCTCAACGTACCAACCAGCTGGATTGAACTTACTATTACTGAAGGTAAGAACAGGCAGGTAAGAAAAATGACCGCTGCGGTTCAATTGCCCACACTCAGGTTGGTTAGAGTAGCTCTTGGGGAATTGAATATCAATCACTTACAAGGCCAACCCGTAAAAGAGATGACCTTTGATGAGCTTAAGTCTTTGATTTTCAATAAGTAATGTCGTTTGATATGCCTGATTTGCCATTTCTCACTATATTTACGCCTTCAAAAAAATCAACAAGACCAGTCCTATGAATCGATTTTACTTCAATGTTTTAGCCCTATTCTTAACTCTTAACTGCATTTCAAATGTATACTCACAACCTATAACCTATGATTGGGCATCAGGGATGGGTGGCCGTACCAATTCAGAAGGGATAATAGATATTGAGCGAGATGCTCAAGGGAACACATATATAACAGGTGATTTTGAAGGCACAAGAAGCTTTGGTGCATTCACTTTGA
>JAHEMF010000015.1 GCA_024643795.1 Bacteroidota bacterium
CTCAAACATCCGGTGTTCTGAATTTCGACAATGCAAATGGTGGTTCACCACTTGCAGAACATAAATTGTATTTGAATGGCTCCAATTATACAATAGGCGGTAGTGCTTATATAACACATGCCAACCATCTTTCCTTAAATACAATCTTTGGCCAGTTGTATTTCAACAGGTCAGGAACAACAGTATTCTCAAGAACATCATCAACCCACGAGATCAGACAGGTGAAACAAACAGTCATGAGTCAAACTTATGTTGATGCGAGTTCATCTTCCAACAATCTGCAAACCGCTTCTCATATAAGCAACAACACGGTGGTTCATAACATGCTGATGATCTATGGTACATTGGACATGGGTTCAGTAGTAATTTATGCTCGTCAGCAACCCTCCTATTTTGCCCGTCTAACTGTCTACAATAATGGCAGATTACGGACCAGCCATACCGGAGGATTATATTCCGGTTCAGCCACTGCGTCTACCATTAATGGAATGATAAGCGGGATCAATGCAATGAATTATGATCTTGAATCAAATTCCATTGTTGAAGCATATGGAACAGCAACAAAGATCATCACTGGTATACCAAATGGGATAGCCAACGGCACAAATCAGGAATACGGTATACTTGAACTAAATCATACCGGAACTTCCGGTACAACATGGGCATATCCGGAAACCTCATCAGAAGTTTATATAAGAAGAGAGTTAAGACTAACCGCTGGTGAATTCAACCTGGATACAGATCATACTACCAATACCGGAGGAAGGATCATCACTCTAAGAAACGGTGCAATTGCAACTAGAACAGCAGGATTTATAAGGAGTGAAACCGAAGACGGTTCAGGTACAGTAAATTGGGAGATCACATCCAATGGTAGCTACATCATACCTTTTGGTTATGATGCCGCAAATTATATACCATTCACATTTTCGCAAACATCAGGCGCAACCGGTGTTCTGTCGCTTGCAACATACCGCACTGCAGTGGATAATACACCCTACCCTCCTACAGTAACACACACCCGTGATGTTTTCGGAAATGAGAATAGCGCATATACAGTTGACCGGTTTTGGAAAATTGAAACCACAGGTACACCAACCTCTAATTTGACATTCACTTATGTTGCCGTGGAAGGTACAGGTATTGTTTCACCGAGGGCCCAACTTTGGGAACCTCTCACCATGGGATGGTTTCCACCTGCAGGAACACAATCAAACCCTTCTGCAGTAAGTACCCTCGCAAATGGTATAGCAAGCCATAATTCATGGTGGACTCTATCGGCTGCAGCCCACCCCTTACCTGTTACGCTGGTAGAATTTGATGCATATTTATCAGACAAATCGATCATCCTTGACTGGACAACTTTATCAGAAATAAACAATGACAGATTTGATGTTGAACGCAGCAGCAATGCCACTGATTTTATTCAGATAGGATCAGTAGCCGGACATGGTACAACTTCATCACCTATGCGCTACCTTTTCCGTGATGATCAACCTTTATTTGGGAAAAACTATTACAGATTAAAGCAAGTAGATTTTAATGGTCAATTTGTTTACTCCAAAACCGTGGTGGTAAATTATAGGTATATTTCACAACCTGCATTCTTCCCTAATCCGGTTCTAAGAGGCAATACCATTCATTTTGAATCAGCCGGAGGAAATCCGGAGGTTATTTTGATAATGGATACGACAGGCAAACTGATCAAACGGATTACCCCCGCAGAATTTACAAGTGGTGAATTAAATATACAGGACCTTTCAAAAGGTATGTATCATATTTCAGTGGTAATGGCTGATGGCGAATTGATCACTGAACGTTTGATAGTACTCTAAAAAAAATCCCGCCTTTCAGCGGAATCTTCAGTTTTACTTCTTCGACATCTCAGCGTAATATTTAAAGAACATCGGAATGGTTTGTATTCCTTTCATATAATTGAATACACCATAATGTTCATTAGGACTGTGGATGTTATCAGAGTTGAGACCGAAACCTAGTAGCACAGATTTCAATCCGAGTATTTGTTCAAACAATGCAACTATTGGGATACTTCCACCTTCACGTGTTGGAATTGGTTTCTTACCAAAAGTCTCTTCCATTGCCTTACTTGCGGCCTGATATGCTATTGAGTCTGTTGGAGTAACAACAGGTTCACCACCATGATGAGGAGTTACAGAAACCTTAACTGATGATGGAGCTATTTTTTTAAAATGAGCAGCAAATAAATCTGTAATCTTGTGGGAATTCTGATTAGGTACCAGTCGCATTGATATTTTAGCATATGCCTTTGAAGGTAACACCGTTTTTGATCCTTCACCGGTATAACCACCCCAAATGCCGTTCAGTTCAAAAGTGGGTCTTATGGATGTCCTTTCGGGAGTTGAAAAACCTTTCTCACCCCTAACATCACCTATCTGCAGATCCTTTTTAAAATGTTCAAGATCGAATGGAGCTTTTGCCATCTCTTTTCTCTCTACATCACTTATTTCAATCACATCATCATAAAAACCAGGAATGGTAATATGATCGTTCTCGTCTTTCATAGATGTGATCATTTCACACAATACCTGAATCGGATTCGCCACCGCTCCACCATACACTCCTGAATGAAGGTCACGATCAGGGCCCACAACTTCAACCTGAACATAACTCAATCCTCTCAAACCAACAGTGATAGATGGCGTTTCATTCGCAAGCATGGATGTATCTGAAATCAGGATCACATCTCCTTTAAGTCGTTCTTTATTGTCTTTGATAAAATCCGCCAGGTTAGCAGATCCAACTTCTTCTTCGCCTTCAATGAGGAATTTGATATTGCATGCAAGACTGTTATTTTTCATCATGCTTTCAAAAGCCTTAACATGCATGTACATCTGACCTTTGTCGTCGCATGCACCACGTGCATATATCTTGTCATCTTTGATAACAGGTTCAAAAGGTGGTGAAGTCCATAGCTCCAACGGATCGGCAGGTTGTACATCGTAATGACCATACACCAATACTGTTGGCAGTGCCGGATCAACTATCTTCTCGCCATAAACTATAGGATGACCGGGTGTAGGACAAACTTCAACATTATCGGCACCAGCCTCAATAAGTTTTGCTTTGATAAATTCTGCAGCTCCTTTAACATCATCTTTAAACTTTGAATCTGCACTTACTGAAGGTATCTTTAAAAGGTCTATCAACTCATCAATAAACCTCGATTGATTCTTTGAAATATACTCCTGCACTTGTTCCATTTTATTTTTATGTATTTATAATGATTAAACTGATTCTATAACTGCATCACGATTTATTTTTTTCACCAAGCCCTGTAAAACCTTACCCGGGCCAACTTCCGTGAACGTGGAAGCTCCATCATTCACCATATTCAAAACTGTTTGAGTCCATCTTACCGGACCTGTCAGTTGATCTATCAGGTTTTGCTTTATCACATCCGGATCCTTACCAGGTTGGGCATTCACATTTTGATACACCGGACAAACAGGTGTGTTGAATATTGTTTGCTGAATAGCTGCTGCCAGTTTCTCACGCGCGGGTTCCATTAATGGTGAGTGGAATGCTCCTCCTACGTTTAGCAGCAGTGCACGCTTTGCACCGGCAGCGGTTAACTTTTCGCATGCTATTTTTACTCCCTCAACGGAACCAGAGATAACTATTTGTCCGGGACAATTATAATTTGCAGGCACTACCACCTCATCAACAGACTTACATATTTCCTCAACAACTGAATCTTCGAGTCCGAGAATGGCAGCCATGGTTGAAGGTTGTTTTTCACATGCCTCCTGCATTGCATTGGCTCTTTCACGAACCAACTTCAGACCATCTTCAAAAGACAATGTGCCATTGGCAACCAGAGAGGAGAACTCACCCAGTGAGTGGCCTGCAACCATGTCAGGTTTAAAATCCACGCCCATAGCCTTTGCAGCAATCACAGAATGAATAAAGATGGCCGGTTGAGTTACTTTTGTTTGTTTCAGATCCTCATCTGTTCCGTTGAACATAAGATCTGTGATTCGAAATCCAAGTATCTCATTTGCTTTTTCAAACAATTCTTTGGACGACTCTGAGCTTTCATAAAGGTCTTTACCCATGCCAACAAACTGAGAACCCTGACCGGGGAAAATATATGCTTTCATAAGATTTTTATTTAAGGGGTTACGAGTTTAACAAAATCCCCTGTCATTTTCAATGAAAAACTCAGTTTATGACAACTTTGAGCTGATAAGCTTAATAAATTCATTGCGTGTGCTGTCATTTTCAAACTCACCAGTGAAAGCTGAGGTGGTGGTAACTGAATTCTGCTTCTGCACACCACGCATCTGCATACAAAGGTGCTGAGCCTCAATAACTACTGCCACACCCAATGGATTCAGTGTATCCTGAATACAATCTCTAACCTGGTTGGTGAGCCTCTCCTGTACCTGTAACCGACGTGCAAAAGCTTCAACAACTCTGGGTATCTTACTCAATCCAACTATGTACTTATTAGGTATGTAGGCAATATGAGCTTTACCAAAAAAAGGCAACACATGGTGCTCACACATTGAATAGATCTCAATGTCTTTTACAATAACCATATGCTTGTAGTCTTCCCTGAACTTAGCCGACTTTAGGATCTTTGAAGGATCCAGATCGTAGCCATGCGTTAAATACTGTAGCGCCTTGGCATACCTTTCGGGAGTTTTTTGTAACCCTTCGCGGGTTGGATCTTCACCAATGGTTCTCAAGATCGATTTAAAATTCTCAGCTATCTGATCTATCTTCTCAGTGTTATACTGATCTATCTTGTAATACCCATCAAGATTATTGTCGTCAATTATATTATCTGATATCTCCTTTTTAGCCATAATTTCAGTTGCCAAAATATTCTACAAAATTATTCTCCGTTTCACTCAGTTTGATTGAATGTAAAAATGCTCCGGCAGTTCGTATATCATCTGCTATCTGATGCCATATCTCAATTGCAAGCACTTCAGTTGAAGGCATTTTATCTTTCATAAAATCTACATCCATATTTATATTTCGGTGATCCAGCTTATCAATCACCTTTTCTTGAACTATCTTACTCAACGACTTCAGATTAATAACAAAGCCTGTAACCTTGTCAGGCTCACCTTTAACGGTCACAAAAAGTTCATAATTATGCCCATGCCAGTTGGGATTGGAACATTTTCCAAAAACTTCAAGGTTTTTTTCTGCAGACCAGTCCGGATTATACAGTTTGTGTGCTGCATTAAATCTTTCCCTTCGAGTGATGAATACCATTAAATACTGACTTCTAATAATTTATAACTTGCGGTAAATTTAACAAAACTAAAAACGGTATCACTTGTATTAACCCATACCTTACCTAATAAGTTAGCTTTTTGAGAAAAAAAGTACTCATTATCATCCCTACTGTTCAAGAGTGTATTGGAATCGTTCCCGAACTCAAGGGTTCTGTCAGGGTTGGTATTCCCATGGACCTCAAATCCCGCAAAGGTTGGGATCCCACAGTGCTAGTTACAGGTGCAGGGCCGGTTTTTACCGGGATAGAGTTATCAAAACACCTGGCTACCAATTCTTACGATCTTGCCATTCAGTTGGGCATTTGTGGCTCTCATACGCCTGAGATAAAGCCCCCTGATATAGCAGTTATTGAAAATGACCGGTTCTACAGATTTGGAGCTGAAGATGCAGCTGATTTCATTGATGGTAATGAACTTGGGTTTTACAGTGACCAACTATCCGGCACACCGGGTGTTTACAATGCCAGTATCAAGTTGGCTGACTTAGGATTTTTAGACAAGATAAGTTCCTGCCGGGGAATCACTGTATTCACAGCTACAGGATCAGATACCACTGCTGCTGAGATAAAGAGCACTTTTGGAGAGGTTCTTGAATCTATGGAAGGGGCAACATTCTATTATACTTGTGAAAGGTTCAATTTGCCGGCTGTTCAAGTAAGGGCTGTTTCGAACATGGCAGGTAAGCGCGATCGTGATTCATGGAATATCAAAGAGGCACTTACGCAACTGGAGGTCTTTCTATCTAAACTAATCAAATAAGCAAGTGAAGGTCAGGGAAGATAATTTACCGAAAATTCCGGCAAAGGTCCAGAAAATGCTTGACAGGGGTGAAGATGAAACCCTTGATTTCAAACAACAGGTTACCAGCGAAAATAAGATCGCTAAAACCATAGTTTCTTTTGCCAACCACATAGGTGGTATCTTGCTTATTGGTGTTGACGATCAAAAAAGAATCAGAGGTATCCATCCGGAAGAAGAAAAATTTATGCTTGAAAAAGCTGCAGGTTTTTATTGCAAACCTGAGATACCTATCGAGATCAAAGAGTGGCAAGTGGGTAAAAAAATAATTTTAGAGGTACATATATCCAAAGGAGAACACAAACCCTATTTCGCTCTCGGCGATGATGATAAATGGTGGGCATATATCCGTGTGCGGGATGAATCACTACTTGCCAGCAAGGTAGTTGTTGAAGTGCTGAAACGTGAAGCAGAGGACAAGAACACTGTCATTCAATATACCTCAAAAGAGAAAGCTTTGTTAGACCACCTGGCTGAACATCAAAGGATCACATTAAAGGAATACATGCATCTGGTAAATATTTCCCGAAGAAGGGCAACCGGAATTCTTGTTAATATGATATCAGTTGGTGTTATAAGAGTACACACCCATGAAAAAACCGAATTCTATACTCTGAGCTCAGCATATTGAGGTTACCTTTTCCAAAACAGTTTTTCTGCCTGACTAATTGTCCCTTTTGAGATTTTTATGACGTACACACCTGAAGGTATTTCCAACATGTTAACATATAGCTCATCACCCTGAAGATACCCATCCAGCCTTTCGTCTTTCACAATTTGTCCCAACATATCTACTATTTGCAATCTTGATCCGTTGCCGGGATCTGAAACAAAAATCAATTGAACCCCTGCAGCAGAAGATACAGAACCTATACTGAATATTTCAGCACTGCTATTTATACTACTGCTACAGCTGTCTATTCTGAAGTATGAATATGTTTCCATCACACAACCGGATGTTGTGTTGTAACTGTAGATTATTTTATGTGTTCCAGGGCCTGCCGCATCCGGGTAGAACCAGCCATTTAAAACTCCGGGACCCTGCAACAATCCGCCTGAAGGAGCAGCGGAGGGTTTGAAAGGCTTTGCATCGACGCACATTTCTATATTTCCATTTACAATCTGAGCTGGGATTGACGGGTAAAAATCTACATAAACCGGATCTGACATAGTGCTGCAGCCGTTGTTTGAAACCTGAACTTTGTAGCTCCCGGAAGCAGTTACTTTATATTGAGCATGGTGTACACCCGGGATCAAAACCTGGTCTTTGTACCATTGGTACATCAGGTCAGGATGGTTGGGAGTATTTAACAATAAGTGGTTACCACATGCCGTAACCGAATCTGGAAGATTTAGATCAGCAACTGGTTTACATTGTAAAGTATCTCTTAGTTTTAAAACACCTGATGATGTTTTTCCGATATACAGTTCTCCATAGGAGTCTTGCCCGAAAGTTGAGAATACAAAAGTGTTGAATACACCCAGAGAGGTGTTGGTCCATGTGCCCGCAATATTCTCAAGTGCCATGATCTCACCTGAGCAATAATCGGTGTAAATGTATTTGCCATACCAGTTTGGATGCAGGGCTCCCCGGTAAACAAAACCCCCAGTAATTGAACATGCCCCTGCATGCGAATAAACATGTACCGGTTCAGTGAATAAGTTGGCAGAAATACACCCGGCAGGGTTATAACTGGTAAATCCTTCAAAGCAGCGCCAGCCATAGTTTTCACCACCTGTTGATGATGCAGGTTGATAGTCGATCTCCTCAAATTGATTCTGACCTACATCCCCTATCCACATATCGCCTGTTACTGCATCGAATGAGAACTTCCATGGATTCCTCAAACCAAGCGACCATATCATAGGCTCAGCTATAGTATCATAAAAAAACGGATTGGATGAAGGAATGTAATAACCAGTATTTTTCATCACATCCACCCTGAGTATCTTTCCTAGTCTTGATGATAAATCCTGACCGGAATTCAGCGGATCACCTCCTGCCCCACCATCGCCCGATGCTATGTATAAAAAGTTATCGGGACCAAATTTTATACAACCACCATTGTGATTTGTGAATGGTTGTTCAATCTCAAATAAAACTTCTGCTGAATTTGGATCTGCCCATCCATTTGCTGTATTGATCTTGTATCTGGCAACCACATTGTTGTTATGTAAATTGGTGTAGTTAACATAAAAGCAACTATCTGTATGAAATTCAGGACTGAATTCCATACCCAGTAAACCTTGTTCGCCACCTGATTTTACCACGGAACTGATATCGAGAAAGGGCTGGCTGCTAATGTTGCCAAGCAGATCTGAGGTAAAGACTTTACCATTCTGCTGTACAATAAAAAGTTTGTTATTGGGGGCTGTTGTGATCTCTGTAACCCCTGCAGGTGTTGAACAAAAGGGTATTAGCTGTAGTTGGGCAATTGAAAGACCAACACAACAAACAATTAAGAATAATGAGAAGTTCAACTTGAAAATAAATATCCTCATCCTTCAAATTTACTGAAGACCAAATTAGAAAGAGGGTAAAAAAAAATCCCGCTAAAAGCGGGATCTTTATAATCAGTTGTAAAAACCGGATTACTTAACTTTAGAAGAAAGTTCAGCACCAGCTTTAAACTTAGCAACCTTCTTAGCAGCGATTTTGATCTCTTTGCCAGTTTGTGGGTTACGACCTAAACGTGCAGCTCTTTTAGTTACAGAGAAAGTTCCGAAACCTACCAGAGTTACTTTGTCACCCTTCTTAAGGGTTTTTGTGGTCACGTTGATGAAAGCATCAAGAGCCCTTTGTGCATCAGTCTTAGTGATTTTTGCTTCACCAGAAATTGCATCGATTAATTCACCTTTGTTCATTTTGTATAATTTTTTGGTTAAGAATTATATCCCGAAGGTATGACGAAACCGCCTTATATAGCAAGTTTCAGTACGGTAAACCACTCAAATTGTTGATAAATAGGGGCTTTTGTTAATAACTTGGACCTGAAATTACCATTATCAGGGCGTTTTGGAGGTTTTTGATGATGAAAAAAATAAGAAAAATCAGTATTTCAATAATCCGGCAATTACCTCTTTTACTTTATTTGCATTTGGAATCATAGTTTGTTCCAGAGTAGAATTAAGTGGAATGGCAGGCAGATTTTCTGAACCATAAGTTCGTACCGGCGCATCCAAAAATTTAAAACATTCTTCTGAAATTCTTCCGGCAAGGGCCTGGGCGAAAGAGTTAGATGGAGGCTCTTCAGTAAGAACAAGACAACGATGATTCTTTTTCACCGACTCAAATATCATTTCATGATCTATAGGGTTGAGTGTTCTCAGATCCACCACTTCTACTCTTCCGGGAAAATCAGTAGCAGCATTTTTTGCCCAATACACTCCCATACCATATGTTATAACCGTTAGTGTTGGTTCATTTATTGAATCATCAGACCGGAGCACATATCTTCCTTTTCCAAATGGTATTATGTATGATTCGTCAGGCTCAACCGTTTTTGCATCTTCGGTTCCTTTGATCTTCGACCAGTATAACCCCTTGTGTTCAAAGATAACAACCGGGTTTGGGTCATAGTAAGCACTCTTGATAAGTCCTTTGAGATCCGCACCGGTACTGGGATACGCCACCTTTATTCCTCTGATATTTGTTACTACCGACTCTACGCTGGAAGAATGATAAGGTCCTCCACTGCCATATGCACCTATAGGAACTCTGATTATACACGAAACAGGCCACTTACCGTTTGATAAATAACACGACCTGCTAACCTCGGTGAACAGCTGGTTCAATCCCGGCCATATATAATCAGCAAACTGTACCTCAACTATTGGTTTCAAACCTGCAGCCGACATACCTACTGTGCTTCCTATTATGAATGCCTCTTGAATAGGAGTATTGAAAACTCTTGAATCTCCGAACTTTTGGGCCAGTGTAGCCGCTTCCCTGAACACGCCTCCCAAACGTTTACCAACATCCTGACCATATAGCAAACACTCAGGGTGTTTCTGCATCAATTCCTGAACGGCAAACAATGCGCAGTCAACCATTACTTTTTTTTCTCTGCCTGCCGGAGCTCTTTCTCCTGTTTCTTCGGTTACGGAAGTAGGTGCATAATCATGAGTGAAAAGATCTTCCGGATCAGGATCGGGGCTGTTAGCTGACCGTATATAGTGTTCCTGAACTAACTTGGTAGCTTCATCTTCAATATTAGCCAATTGTTCATCGGTGAATCCAAAGTCGAGCAGCTGGCTTCTGAAGCGAGGATAAGGGTCTCTTAACGCACTCTTCTCCAGGTCGTCACGATACCATTCTTTCCTCACTCCAGATGTATGATGGTTGAGCAAAGGCACTTTAGCATGGATCATGAATGGCCTTCGCTCGGTACGTATCAATTCAATCACCTCCCTGACAGTCTGATAACTCCTGATAAAATCAGTGCCATCAATGCTGCGTACTTCTAAACCTTTGAATCCTTTGGCATATTCACTCGCATCCATGGCGCGGATCTCATCAGCTGAAGCTGAAATGTCCCACTCATTATCCTGAACCAGGTACAGGATAGGAAGTTTTTTTAATACCGCCATCTGTAAAGCCTCGGCCACTTCACCTTCTGTAACGGATGCATCACCCAGCGAACAAACCACTACCGGATTATCTTCATCAGCATTATTCAAACCGATCTGTTCCTTGTACCATAATCCCATAGCCACACCGGTAGAAGGTATTGCCTGCATCCCGGTTGCCGATGATTGCATGGGTATTTTAGGCATATCATCCCTGTTCAGGCTTGGATGGCAATAATATAGCCTACCACCGCTGAACGGGTCGTCCTTTTTGGCCATAAGCTGTAACATCAGCTCATAGGGCTCCATGCCTATCGACAGCAGCATGCTGTCGTCGCGATAATATGCTGAAAGGAAGTCCTGTGGCTTTAACTGTAACCCAGTAGCGATCTGAATTGCTTCATGGCCACGCGATGTTGCGTGCACATATTTTGAAGTGAACTGAAAATTCTTCTCATAGATCTCTGTCATTGCCTTTGCTGTACACATAAGGCGAAAAGCTTTTAACAGGGTTGCTTCTGATATCTCCGTCTTACTTTCCTTTATAGGTGTTTGTGCCATCTTACAAATTTACAATTCAAAAAATCAAAACGTTCGCCACCATATACTTATCTGGCACCGGCTTTAAATTTACGTATGGCTTCGCGGGTAAAGTCAGATAACACCAGCCTTCCGCTGGTTTCTGCCCTCTCAGCCAGCAGTGTGCCCCAGTGGTCAGTACCCTGCCAGAATACTTTTTTCAGCTGCTCCATAGCCTCCGGATTACTGGTGGCTAGCCTGTCGGCCAAAGTCTGAAGTTTAGTGTCAAGTTCATCAATAGTATCAAACAACTCAGTATACAATCCTTTTTCAAGGGCCCACTGTGATGTCCACCACGCAGAAGCATTGATAGCCATAGCCGAAAATGCTGATGTACCCACTTTGCGTTCTACTGCCGGACCAACAACAAAAGGGCCAATACCTACGGCTAACTCCGAAAGCTTTACTGAGGCAGATACATGGGCGTATACATAGTCGGCTGCCGCAGCAACTCCTACACCACCGCCCACTGCTTTACCCTGAATACGGGCTATCACAAACTTGGGACATGTTCTGATGGCATTGATAACACTGGCGAATCCTGAAAAGAACTTACGCCCTTCTTCCATATCCTTTATGGCTACTAATTCATCAAAGGAAGCACCGGCACAAAAAGCCTTCTCACCTTCACTCTTTAAAATAACCACTCTGCAGGAGTTATCTTTACCTGCCGATTCAATTGCATCCGCCAGTGAGCGTAACAAAGCGCCAGGCAGTGAATTGCTTTGGGGGTGGTAAAATGAAACGGTATGTACCGGTCCGTTCTTCTGTACTTCAACTTGTCCTTCTGCAACCATTATGTAATGTTCTATTTAGCCTAACAAATTTCTCTTTTGAGAATTGAACTCTTCGTCGGTAAGCATTCCCTTTTCGCGTAAACTTCCCAGACGTTCAAGCTGCATCAGCTTATCTTCAAAACTAAGATGTACGCTTGCAGGCTTGCGGTTTTCAGGGGCTGCTGTTTCCGGGATGGATGTATCTTCTTCATCAGCATTTTCGTCGGCCGACCGGCGGCGGCTTAAACGGCGCAGGAAGAAAACAAGGGTTATCATTAGCAATACCCCAACCAGGAAATTAAATACTATCAGTATTCTGTTACTTTGATTCAGATGTAGGTTATCGCTATGAAACCCGTCCAGCTGCTCAGAAAGGTCATTCTTTTCAGCATCCAGGCGCATGATCTCGTCACGTAAACCTGCAACCATGAGTTTCTCTTTGTCCAGCATCACAGATGTAGCTTTTATAGCTGAATCCTTTGCTATAAGCACATTTTCCATACTATCCAGCTGGGCTTTCTGCTCATTGATAAGGTTAATGTAGGTCTTTGCAGAGGTGCGTTGAGCCAGTACTGCTGAAGAAAATCCAACTCCTAGAATTATGCAAACTACTGCTATAAGTTTATATTTCATATATGCATGGGGGTTAGTTTGGTTCTTTCCGTTCAACCAGGGTAAGTACGGTCTCAGTGGCCACAGTTTCGCCATTCTGGTTTGTCACTTCCACATCCCATTCAACTACACCTTGTGGTATCTGGCCTTCTTTGAGTTCTTTCTTGACCTTTCGCAGGCATGTAAGCCTTACGGCGATAGTGTCGCCCACATATACCGGTTGGGTAAAGCGAAGGTTATCCAGTCCGTAATTTGCCAGTACAGGCCCTTTCTTAGGATCCACAAACAGTCCGGCCGCAGCCGAAATAATGAAATATCCATGAGCCACTCTCTTTTCAAAGATGGACCCATCGAGGGATGTTTCATCGGTATGTGCATAAAAGAAATCACCGCTTACACCGGCAAAATTCACAATATCGGCTTCGGTTACCGTTCGTTTGTGTGTGTACAAGGTGTCGCCCACTTCAATCTCTTCAAAGTACTTTCTGAAAGGATGGATCACATCTTCCTTAACCTTGGCACCACGTATATACTCATTGGTTATGTGCATTAGTGTGGTAGGAGACCCCTGCAATGCGGTACGCTGCATGTAGTGCCTCACACTCCTTACTCCGCCCAGTTCTTCACCGCCACCGGCTCTTCCCGGCCCTCCATGAACTAGGTGTGCCAGCGGACTGCCGTGGCCTGTTGATTCACCGGCACAATCAGCATTCACGAACATTAACCTGCCATGATAAGCCGCGGTTCCCATGGCCATTTCTCTGGCGAAGGAGTCATCGGCTGTAAACACAGATCCTACCAGACTTCCCTGGCCCTTTTTCGCCAGCTCTATGGCTTCATCAGTGGTTTTGTAAGGCATAATAGTACTCACCGGCCCAAATGCCTCCACATCGTGCGGAAGTGAATTTGAAATAGGGTCTTTGCAATAGAGCAGCAATGAAGGGAAGAATGCTCCTTTCGACTTATCGGCTCCTATAACATCAAAATTCTTGAGATCGCCATATACCAGCTCACAACATTGCATTAGTTCCTGAACTCGGTTACCCACTTCCTCAACCTGACCTCGGCTGGCCAGAGGCCCCATGCGTACTCCTTCAGCCAGCGGATCGCCCAAAATGGAGCCTGTGAGCCTCTTTGAAAGTGCATTTATCAGATCCTGTGCATAGGCTTCAGGGACCATTGTACGGCGGATGGCAGTACACTTTTGTCCGGCCTTGGTGGTCATTTCGCGTGCCACTTCTTTAACAAACAGGTCGAATTCCACTGTTCCCGGTTTGGCATCAGGCCCTAAAATGGAACAATTGAGTGAATCGGCTTCCATGTTGAAGCGAACCGAATGCTCAACGATCGAGCTCTTCTGCTTCAGCATCTTACCAGTGGCCGCAGAACCAGTGAAAGTAACCACATCCTGAAGGTTAACGTGGTCCAGAATGTCGCCGGCACTTCCGCAAATTAACTGAAGTGATCCTTCAGGTAAAATACCTGAACTTATTATTTCTCTGACCATTAACTCTGTTAAATAACAGGTGGCTGTAGCCGGTTTAATTATTGCCGGAACACCAGCCAGAATGGTAGGTGCCAGTTTTTCGAGCATCCCCCAGCAGGGGAAATTAAAAGCATTAATATGGATAGCTACACCTTCTAACGGCACGCATATATGGTGACCTATAAAAGTACCTTGTTTGGATATCACTTCCGGATCACCATCAATCAAAAACGGGGAGTCTGGAAGCTCTCGTCGCCCTTTGGAGGCAAACACGAAAACAGTGCCTATACCACCGTCAATATCAACCCACGAATCGCTTTTGGTAGCTCCCGTTGCATATGATAACTTATAAAAGAGGTCTTTCTTTGTATTCAGGTGCAAAGCAAGAGCCTTCAGCATCAGGGCCCTTTCATGAAAGGTCATTTTCCTGAGTGCAGGTCCCCCTTTGCTGCGCGCATATTCCAGCATCGATTTGAAATCCAATCCTTCCGATCCGGCAAAACCCAATGACTCACCGGTCACCGCATTGAACAGCTCTGTACCATTTCCAGAGCCTTCAACCCATTGACCCTGTGCATAATTCTTAATTCTCATGAAATTAATGATTGAAACAAGATGAGGTGAGCAAAGATATTAATGTTTTGCCCAATCCTTTACCCTGAAGGGTGGATATAATCAACCTTTTGCTGAAATGCTATTTAGTCTCGTTCCAGGTCTTGTATCCCGGGTTCTGCACCTGGCGGCCGGCGGGTATTTCGCGCAGGGGTTCACATTCCTTTAAAGTCTGTGAACATGTTTCAGGCAATGACTGATACAGGCGGGTGCCTTCGGTTTTCCAATCTATCATTTCCTGGCTAACTTCTTTAATGATCTTAGCAGGATTACCGGCCACTACGCTTCGCGGTGGGATGATGGTTTCGGCTTTAACAAAAGCCAGCGCTCCAACAATACATTCATCGCCGATAACTGCGTTATCCATGATAACTGCATTCATACCTATTAGCGAATTACGACCAATGGTAGCGCCGTGAATAATTGCTCCATGTCCGATGTGAGCCGATTCATGTAGCGTTACAGTCACTCCCGGAAACATATGAATAGTGCAGTTCTCCTGTACATTGCAGCCATCTTTTATTTCAATAAGTCCCCAGTCGCCTCGTATAGCGGCTCCGGGACCAATGTACACATCCTTACCTATGATCACATTACCCGTTACCACTGCCGATGGGTGCACAAAAGCAGATTGATGAACTACCGGTTTATATCCTTGAAATTCGTAGAACATGAGATTTAGAGGTTGGTATTTTCAATGATCATCGCATAACCTTGTCCCACTCCAACACACATAGTACAAAGAGCATATTGTTTGCCCTGAAGCTGAAGTTCATGAGCTGCTGTGAGGATGAGCCTGGCTCCTGACATTCCCAAAGGATGACCTAGGGCTATAGCACCGCCATTGGGATTAACCCTGGGATCGTTGTCGGCTATACCCAGCTCTCGTAAACAAGCCAGACTTTGAGCAGCAAAGGCCTCATTTAATTCTATAACATCCATGTTATCAATTGATAAATTAGCCTTACTTAATGCTTTTCTTGATGCGGGTACCGGACCAATACCCATATATTTTGGCTCCACTCCTGCTACAGCTGAGGCAACAATTCTTGCCAGAGGCTTTTTACCGGTTCCTGCAAGGTATTTTTCAGAGGCAACCATCAAAGCGGCAGCACCATCGTTTATACCGCTTGCGTTTCCTGCCGTAACAGTGCCTCCTTCGCGGAAAGCCGGCCGCAAACGAGATAATATCTCAAGTGTTGTTCCAGGTTTGATGAACTCATCATCACTCACCACTACAGCAGCTCCTTTTCGCTGCGGAATGGTTACCGGAAAAATCTCACTTTTAAATCGTCCTTTTTCTCTGGCTGCAGTTGCTTTTTGTTGTGAGCGGAAAGAAAAGGCATCCTGATCATCACGGTTGATCTTGTATTTTTCAGCAACATTTTCTGCAGTCTCACCCATGCTATCAACCCCGTACATTTTCTTCATCTCAGGGTTCACAAACCTCCAGCCTATACTGGTGTCAAATATTTTTGAATCACGTCCGAAAGGGGTTGCTGATTTAGACAGCACATATGGAGCTCTCGACATACTTTCAACTCCACCTGCAATATATACCTCACCATCACCTAGCAGAACAGCGCGGGAGGCATTTACCACTGCAGCCATACCTGAGGCGCACAATATATTTACAGTTTCAGCAGGCACATCCACAGGCAAACCTGCCAGAAGTCCCGCCATACGGGCTACATTACGATTATCTTCACCTGCCTGGTTGGCACAACCCATCATGACCTGAGCAATATGAGCAGGTGAGATTTCTGCATTTCTGTTCATCAGTTCCCTGATAACACCTGCAGCCATATCATCAGCGCGCACTGGTGACAAAGCACCACCAAAACTTCCAACCGGTGTTCTTATTCCATCTACAATAAATACGTTGTCCATGTTGATTCCTAAAAATATGAAGGGCGAAGATACTGCTTTACGGTGCGTCAGGAAACCACTCTTCTTCTTTTCGAAAGACTATCCCTTTGAAAGCAGCTACCAGTTTTTGATCCTGATTAGTTACCATTACATTATAAATCCCGGTTCTGCGGGTCAGGTTCACTTCTTGAGCTGTAGCTATAAGTGTATCATCCATTTTTACAGGAGTGGTGAACGACATTGAAGCATCCAGCACCAGACTCTTTTTGTTATGTGAATTGGAAGCAAATGCCAGGGCACTATCGGCCAACGAAAAGCTTATCCCGCCATGAGCGATCCCAAAGCCATTCAACATCTCTTTTCGTACTTTCATTGACAGCGAACACGACCCTTCGTGTATGCTTATAATCTCGATCCCAAGCCACTGACTGAAATAGTCGCCATCCATCATTTTGCTTACTACCCTTTCGGGGATGTTGTTTTTCATAATTTTCTTTTGCTTTTGTAAATATATTTAATATTTTTGGTGCTTAATCTTTACCAATCCCCCCAGATTGCCATAGGAAATCACCCCCCGAGTACGGTTTCCAGTAAAGGTTAAAGTGGGAATTCTTCCCAACTGACTGGCTTATTAGGCTTAGCACCGGCACCTATATGGTGCTGATTTTATTTGGCGTCTTCCTGAACAGAAGCAGATCAGAAACTTTAACCCCTTATTGATATGGTAATCAACGACGCCAAAAGCAGACACGAACAAATCCTTGAAGTAGTTAACCAGACTGCCGAAACCACCCGTGAATTGGGCATCATCCACCTGATGGATGAAAATGACATTTCAGATGGCCGCCATATTCGCGTAAAAGGCCGCGAACTGGTGAACTTCGGTACCTGCGGGTACATGGGCCTGGAAATGGATGAACGACTTAAATCAGCCGTAATTGATGCTGTAAATCGTTATGGGACTGCCTTCGCCTCTACCCGTGCCTATGTGACCATTAAACTGTATGAAGAAATAGAAGATCTGCTATCGAAACTCTTTGGTAAACCGGTAGTAGTCTTGGCTAATGTTACCCTTTCACATATTTCCAATATCCCGATCCTGGTTGGCGACGATGATTGCGTTATTCTGGATACACAGGTACACGACAGTGTTCAAACAGCGGTCCAGCTGCTTAAGAGCAGAAACGTTCATGTAGATATTATCCGACATAATCGTATTGATATTCTGGAAGATAAGATCAATAAACTAAAGCAGAAGTATAAGAAGATCTGGTATATGCCCGATGGTGTTTACTCAATGTTCGGCGACGGTGCACCCATGAAAGAGATCACCCGCCTGATGGATACCTATGACCAATTCCATGTATATGTTGATGACACACATGGAATGAGCTGGGCAGGTAAAAATGGTTCAGGATATGTGTTAAGCGAGGTACCGTTCCATGATCAAATGATCCTGGTAACATCACTCAATAAAGCTTATGCCGCGGCAGGTGGAGTTACTGTGTTCCCCAATACCAAAACCAGAGATATGGTAAGGAATTGCGGAAGACCGTTCATTTTCTCCGGACCTATTCAGCCGCCTATGTTGGGAGCTTGTATAGCTTCAGCCAAAATTCACCTCTCGCCTGAGATATACCAAATGCAGGCTCAGTTGCAAGAAAGGGTCAAATACGTGAATAACCGTTGTGATGAGCTTGAACTGCCTTTAATCTTTAAAAACAATACTCCTGTATTTTTTATTGGTGTAAGTAAGCCTGCTGTTGCATACAGCATGGTGAAGAGGTTGATCAATAAAGGGTATTTCTTTAACCTTTCAGTATTCCCAAGTGTGGCTATTAACAATGCCGGGCTACGCATTCCTGTGAGCCGAAACCACACCATAGATGACATTGAAGGTTTACTGAGCAACATTGCTACGGAGCTACCTATGGCATTACATGCTGCGGGGATTTCTAAGGAAGATGTTTTCAAAGCTTTCAGGCTTCCCTACCCTTTCGAAAAAGTACCTAAGTAAAACCAAAATATTTGGCGACTGTTTCTGAAGCAGTTTGTCCCGGCGGGTTCCCTGCCGGGACTTTTTTATGGTAATTCTGTAAGCTGCCAGAATTTGTTGAGGGTATTGATAGCCTCAACATAACTTTCGAGTGTAAGAGGTTTGACTATGTAACCGGCAACATTTTGCCCAAAAGCTTCCAACCGGTCTCTGTCGTCGCTGGAAGTTGACATTACATATACGCTAATCGGTTTAAGTTCGGAATCGGAACGAAGCTCTTTCAGGAACTCATGACCGTTCATCTGGGGCATGTTCAGGTCAAGCAAAATAACCGAAGGACGTGGAGAGATTTTAGTGCGACCTTCTGTTCCTCTGAGCATTTCTAAAGCCTCAATTCCATTCTTGGCATGATGATATGTGTATTTGAGGTCGGTTTTTTTAAGGGCGCGCTGCATTACCATAGCATCAACCTCATCGTCTTCAACATGCAATATGATGATATTCTTATCTGTCATAGCGCTTAATCCTTTAGCTTATGTAAATTTCAATGAATAATAGTAAATATTATAACATAGAACAGATTATTTTTGAACCACCTGTTGTTCAATAAGTTAATGCCAATAAAAAGCTGCAACCAATCCTGTATATGGGCGTATAATACCTCCATATGCAAATTAAGGCCTTAACTAAATCGATCAGAAAGCTCCTTGCTTCCGGGTATTATAACACTATTCCTGATGACGATCTGCTTGAAAGACAGCGTTATAAGTTGTTTTTCATATTTTCAGCAAGTGGGTTTCTGATCTGCCTTGCTGAGTCGTTTCATGCGATCTCATTTGACACGGCTTACACCAGACTAGCGACAGGATTACAATTATTTTCAATCACCTTTTTGTTAAATTATCTGGCCCTTCAAAGGCATGGGAAGCTAAGAATAGCTTACATAATTGGCATATTAACTGCCTTTTTTTGCATCCACTTATTCAATTACTACTACGGAGGAATCCGTAATTCAGGTAATTTCTACTATTCAGTTATCATCATTACCACCTTCATGCTATTAGGCAGAACAGAAGGACTGCTTATGATGGGGCTGTCTATAGTTAATCAGATCTACTTTTATTATGTCAGCCCTGATCCTGGTTTTGTGTGGAATATCCTGGAAGGCAATCAGTCAGACATCAATCAGGATTTTCTTTTCTCAACTGTAATGGCAGTGCTGGCTATATCGGCATTGAGCAGCAGTTTGGGGAGCTCAAAGAATATAGTTATTGAAAAGATCACAGAAGCACGAAATACTTTGGCAGATAAGAACCGTGAACTAAGCAAGCTTTCTCTGGTGGCATCAAAAACGGATAGTGCTGTTATTATAGCAGACAATAATTGCAACACTCTTTGGGTAAATGAGGGATTTGAAAGATTAACAAGTTATACACTGGCTGAACTTAAAGGTATTTGTCCGGACACATTATTGCATGGCGATAAAACGGATTTCAATACAGTAAAAGAAATGCATAAGGCGGTTCAGAGTGGTCAGCCATTTTCATGTGAACTTGAACAATATAAAAAAGATGGGTCCACATTCTGGTCCAGTTTAACCCTCACTCCTATTCTTGATGAAGCAGGCGATGTGATAAAAGTGATCTCTTTACAAACTGATATCACTGAAAGGAAAACTGCAGAAAATCAGATCAAAACCTACCTGAAGGATCTTGAAAAGACAAATAAGGAGCTCGATGAATTCGCCTATGTTGTTTCGCACGATCTTAAAGCACCGCTTCACGCTATTTCAGCTTTAACAACATGGATAGAAGATGATATGCAGGGGAAATTCAGTGATGAAACATCCGCCAACTTCAATATCATTAAAAACCGTGTGGTTCGCATGGAAGATCTAATTAACGGGTTGCTTGAGTTTGCAAGAGCCAATCATGGCACAAGTGAAAGAGTGACTATAAACATGAATGAATTTATTAAAGAAATGATAGAATTTGTTGATATCCCAACAAATTGTTTAATCAAGATCCCTGCTCCATTGCCTACCATCACAGGTGATTCGATCAAACTTCAACAAATTTTCACCAACCTTATCAGCAATGCTATCAAATACAACGATAAGGATAAGATGTACATCACTATCAGTGTAACAGATACGGAAAGTTCATGGGAATTCAGCATACGCGATAATGGCCCCGGTATTGACCCGCGGTTTCATGAAAAGATATTTGTCATTTTCCAGACACTCACTCCCCGGGATACGCTGGAAAGCACAGGCGTAGGACTTGCTATAGTAAAAAAGATCATCGAAGAAGAGGGCGGAAAAGTGTGGATCGATTCACAAACAGGACATGGAGCCGATTTCAGATTCACATGGCCTAAAAAACCAAGAACCTTTGTTTACAAATACAATGGTCCTGCCACTTACTTTCAATAAATCAAAATATGAATATATCACCAACCGGCATATTTAAGTTTGGAGCTTATAAGGCTATTCCTGATGATCATATCATAGAAAAGCAACGGTACGTTCTCTTTGGGATATACACTTTCGCAGGTTTATTGATCTACCTTATTTATGGCATGGAAGAATACGCCCAGGGACTTCCTTCGTACAATCACTTTGCCATCTTTACTTGTGTAGCCGTAACACTATTTATGAATTACCTTATGGTACAGATTCATAAATACCTTGAACTGGCATATACCATAAGCATAATAGCCGGACTAATACTGATCCATGCATTCACATATGATGTAGGAGGTATTAGAAATCCCGATCTCATATATTCAGGGCTTATCATACTATATTCTTATATAGTGTTGGGTAATCATGGCGGAAAGATCACCTTCTTCCTATCGATGGCAAACATCATCTTCTTTTATGTGCTCACAGATTTCACCACAGAAGGAAAATTCATATCCTTCATTTCAGATGGAGATGAGATAAACAGAAGACATTTAATAACAGCTATCACCAGTATGGTTTTATTGACTGCTTTAAGCATGTATCTGGAAAATGCCAAGAACATAACCATTTTCAGAGTTAAAGAGTCAAGAGATATTCTTCAGGTGAAGAACACTGAACTGGAAGAGCTTTCACTGGTGGCAAGTGAAACTGAGAATGCGATAATTATCACCTCAAATAGAGGTGTGATCACTTGGGTCAATGACGGTTTTGAAAGGCTTACGGGTTATACTATTGATGAAAGTATTGGTAGAAATATGAAAGAGTTTTTGTTCGGCAATCTGAGTGATCAGCAAATTGCTACAAAACTTTCATACTGTGATTTTGAAACCCCATCATATCACGCCGAGATCCTACTGTACAGAAATGATGGAACCACTGTTTGGGTTGAACAAAACGTAACCCGGGTATATGATGATGAAGAGGGTACAACCAAATATATTTTCATTGGAACAGATGTTACAGAGCGTAAACATGCAGAAGTCCAAATGGAAGAGTATCTCCGTAATCTGGAAGGCACCAACATGGAGCTTGATAAGTTTGCATATGTAGTATCTCACGACCTGAAGGCTCCTTTGAGAGCTATTGGTAATCTAACTGGGTGGATAGAAGAAGATACCGGACATCTTTTACCTGAGAATGTAAGAACAAACTTTAACCTTATTAAAAACCGGGTGATACGAATGGAATCACTTATAAATGGCATTCTGGAGTATTCAAAAGCATCCAAAAAGAAAAATCAATACGAATTGTTTGATTCTGCTAAATTGATAAACGATTGTTATGACCTTTTAGGAAAACCAGAAAACTGTGAAATTGAAATTCAATCCGGCATGCCGGTGATCTTTGCTGATAAGATAAAATTTGAGCAAGTATTTCTGAATCTTATCAGCAATGCCATAAAATTTAATAGCAAATCATCCAAACATATCAAAGTAAGTTTCAGAGACGAGTCTGATCATTTCAGATTTACTGTATCAGATAACGGCCCGGGGATAGACCCGAAATTCCATGACAAGATCTTTGTGATCTTTCAAACCATTAACACCCGCGATGAATTTGAAAGTTCCGGTGTAGGTTTGGCTATAGTAAAAAAGGTGGTAGAAGAAGAAGGTGGTAAGATCTGGTTAGAATCTGTAATAAATGAAGGTAGTTCGTTCCATTTTACATGGCCAAAATCCACTATTTTGGAAACTGAGGCACAGATCAATCAGGAGATCGAAAAAAAAGCATCCTAAAAGTGGTTTCAAAAGCAATAACAATACTACAAAAATGAACAACAAACTTCTACTGATAAAGGACCTTATAAAGGAAATACCAGAAAGTTATGGTGAAGATATCCGCAATGAACTGGTTTCAATACTTCAATACTCTGACCCAAAACAGGCAGAAGGAAATGTTGATAGGATCACGGGATTGAGTGAGCATGAGATCAGACTGATCAAAAAGCTCTCTGAGCAAACTGAGAAATTAAATAAACTTTTTAAAGAAGGGCCTAACGAGAATTATGATCAATTATAAAAACTCTGATCATCATCTGCCATTTTCCTGAGTAACAAACAAGTTCTGTAGCGATCTTCAGAATAATTTGCATACAAATCATCCAGCACCTCCACTACCTTTTTCACTCCTATTTGATCGCACCATTTAAGTAAACCTTGCGGATAATTAACGCCATTGATCATGGCATTGTCAATATCATCACGATTTGCAATATTCATATAGAGAGTATCTGCAGCTTCATTGATGAGCATACAAATAATACGATCGGCGATCCATTGAAAGTTTGTTGGATCAGGTTGTTTTTTAGAAGTATCAACAACTTCACCTTTATCATATTGATAAAACCCCCTACCCGATTTACGGCCGTAGAATCCGGCTTCAAATAGTCTTCGTTGGGTAAGAGAAGGTTTATATCGTGGATCATAAAACATTTGCTCAAACACTGTTTCGGTTACCCGATAATTCACATCATGCCCAATGAAATCCATCAACTCAAAGGGTCCCATTCTGAAACCCAAACTCTTAATTGCGGCATCAATCTCTGTTGGGAACGACAACCCTTCATCAAAGATCCTTAGTGATTCACCGTAAAATGGTCGTGCTACCTTATTGACTATAAATCCCGGGGTGTCTTTAGCGGTGACAATAACCTTGTTCCATGTACCTAATATTTCATACACTTTATCAACTGTTTCGCGGCTTGTGGTGATACCGGGAATAACCTCAACCAGTTTCATCAGTACAGGAGGGTTAAAAAAATGAATCCCAACAACCCGTTCCTTATGCTTACACGAACTTGCTATTGATGCGATTGAAAGTGAAGATGTATTCGAAGCCAGTATGCAACTGTTGGATACACGACCTTCCAGGTCGGAAAATATTGCCTGCTTAACATCCAGCTTTTCAATCACCGCTTCAATTACCAGTTCACAATCTGAAAAAGCGTTAAGGTCGTTTACAAAAGAAATTCTCCCAAACACTTCTTCTGCACTTCCAGAAGTAAGTTTATTTTTCGAAGCAAGCTTCTCGAGAGATTGCTTAATACCTGCTTTAGCATTGGTGAAAGAATCCGGATTCGAATCTGTTACAACCACCTTACAACCTGCCATTGCTGCAACCTGAGCAATACCTGAACCCATTGCTCCTGCACCTATTACACCTATCATACCTGACATCTGATCTTTGACTTATAAAATATTATTCACCTTTGAAAACAGGTTTTCTTTTTTCGAGGAATGCATTAACGCCTTCATTGTAATCGTAAGTAGATCCTGCCTGCTTCTGTAATTTTTCTTCAAGATCCAGTTGCTTTTGGAGGTCATTGGTTGCAGAATTGTTAAGTGCTTCCTTAGTATATGCCAAACCTTTAGTAGGCATCTGTGCTAATGTTTTGGCAATTTGAGTTGCAGTTTCCAGAAGCTTCTCATCATCTTCCACCTTGTATATCATGCCCATTTTCTCTGCATCCTCTGCTTTAACTTTATCGCCCAGCATCATCAAAGCTGAAGCTTTCCCAAATCCTATCAACCTGGGCAAAGTAAATGTTCCTCCACTGTCAGGTATCAGTCCTATCTTGCTAAATGCCTGAATAAATGAAGCTGAGCGAGCAGCAACAGTGATGTCACAGGCAAGGGCAATGTTTGCTCCGGCACCTGCGGCAACACCATTCACTGCAGCAACCACCGGCATGTCAATTGATCTTATTCGTAATATTATAGGATTGTAGTGCTCTTTAACAATTGACCTGATGTCAGGCCCGTTTTCAGCTGTAACCTCGGCCAGATCCTGTCCGGCACTGAATGCTCTTCCTTCACCGGTTATAAGAACAGCTCGTACCTGCTGATCATTGGCTGCATCATCAAGAGCCTTTTGCATGGCAAGCGCCATATCTCTGTTAAAGCTATTCAACACATCGGGGCGATTCATCTTGATGAATGCCACTCCGTCACTAACATTATATGATATTGAATTCATGATCCGGCTTTAGATTAAAACTCAAAGGTAGGAGTTCTGAAAGATGTCAGAAAACTAGTGGCATTTGAATTCTTCAAAGGGTTGTTTGCATGCATCACAGTAATGTAAGGCCTTGCACGCAGTTGATCCGAATGCGCTGGTAAGCCTGGTTTCAGCAGATCCGCAAAACGGACATTTGACAGATCGTCTATTTCCGGTAATTAACGCTTTAAGATGTTCTTCGGTTGATTGTTCGGGAGGAGCAATTCCATACTCACGCAGTTTTTCCTTAGCTTCATCACTCATCCAATCTGTTGTCCATGCAGGAGATAAAACAGTTTTTACCTTGAAATTTGAAATACCTTCTCTTTTAAGTACACGGTTTATCTCCTCTTCAATTGCCTTCATGGCAGGACATCCGGTATAAGTGGGCGTAATATAGATGTCAAAAGTGCCTTCATTTTCTTCCACCTTTCTGAATACACCCAGGTCAACAATACTTAGTACAGGAACCTCCGGATCGGGCACATCGTGCATCAATCTTTCAATATCTGTTTTATAATTCTGAGCATTTACCACGTAGCATCAGGATAAGCCCGGGGCAGGAATTGCATTTCAGCTAAAATATAACCAAGGTGTTCAGTATGGTTACCCGATCTGCTTCCCATACGCATGAAATTATTTGCTTCCGGAATAACGAGTTTTGCTTCTTTGATCTTTGGTTCAATCATGTTATTCCAATCGATACGTAAACTCTTGATATCGGCCCCTATTCCTTTTTCGAACATAAGCATATCAGTTTCATCAGCATCAAACATATCATCAACAAAAAACCAGAGTTGATCAAGAGCACTTTGCGCCTTCTGATGACTTTCTTCAGTACCATCACCTAAACGCACCACCCAATCGCCACTATAGCGAACATGATATGCCACCTCTTTGAGGGATTTTTCGGCGAAAGCCGAGATTGTTTTATCTGTACTGTTGCGCAGTTTAGAATACAACAGGAACATGTAACTGCTTACCAGATACTGCCTCATCATAGTTACTGCAAAATCGCCATTAGGCTGTTCAACCATCAGTAAATTATAGAAATCGCGTGCATCTCTTCTATAAGCGAGATCATCACCTGTGCGACCCTCCCCTTCCAGTTCTCCTGCATAATTCAATATGATCTTTGTTTGGCCAATAAGATCAAGCGCAATGTTTGCCATGGCTATATCTTCCTCCAGAATAGGAGCATGTCCACACCATTCAGACACCCTGTGACCCAGGATCAATGAAGTATCTCCGATCCTTAAACAATACCTGAACAACGCCTCGTTAGATTCTTTCATATTTTAAATGGTTCAGGATATCTGCTTCACTCCTGTTGGTGTTTTATAAAAATTAGGGTTTCTGTATGCTTTGTCATTTGCAGGGTCAAAGAATGGACCTGCATCCTCAGGTTGTGATGCTACAATACACTCCGATGGTACCACCCATAAACTTACAGCTTCATTTCTTCTGGAATACACATCACGTGCATTCATCATGGCCATTTCTTTATCAGCTGCTCTTACACTTCCTGCATGCTCATGAGGTGCGCCTGTTTTCTTTTGTGTGAAAACTTCCCAAAGTTTTCCCTGAACATCTTTCTTTTCTTCCATCGTATTAATTACTTATCAAGATTCGAGTACAATTAGTTAAGATGTTTCTGAGCATAAGCTGCTGCCGCTTCTCTTACCCATCTTCCTTTTTCATGAGCACCAACACGTGCGCTCATTCTTTCATGATTACATGGACCATTTCCTGAGATAACTGCATAGAACTCATCCCAGTTAATTTCACCCCAATCGTAATGGCGGGTATCAGGGTTCCACCTCAGCTTATCATCCGGAATCGTTAAACCTATAGCTTCTGCCTGCGGAACAGTTCTATCAATAAACCTTTGCCTGAGATCGTCATTTGAATGCAGTTTCACTTTCCACCGCATCAATTCAGCTGAATTAGGCGAATTTGCATCCGAGGGGCCGAACATCATCAATGATGGCCACCACCACCTGTTCATAGCATCCTGTGCCATTTCCTGTTGCTCCTTTGTGCCTCTCATCAGATACGCAAGGATCTGATATCCCTGCTTATTATGAAAATTCTCCTCTTTGCAGATCCTGATCATTGCTCTCGAGTATGGCCCGTAAGAACACTTTGCCAGGGCAGTCTGATTAATGATCGCCGCACCATCCACCAGCCAACCGATTGCTCCAATATCAGCCCAATTTTGTGTGGGATAGTTGAAAATGGAAGAATACTTGGCCTTTCCGGTGTGAAGCTGTTCCATCATTTCTGCCCGATCGATCCCCAAGGTTTCAGTGGCACTATAGATATATAAACCGTGACCTGCCTCATCCTGCACTTTGGCTAGCAAGATGGCTTTCCTGTCCAGACTTGGTGCCCTGGTGATCCAGTTACCTTCGGGTAACATACCAACAACCTCAGAATGAGCATGTTGCGACATCATTCTGATCAGTTGCTTTCTGTAGCGTTCGGGCATCCAGTCTTTGGGCTCTATTACAATCCCGGAATCTATCTTTTGTTGAAATTCCTTTTCAAGTTGCGCTTCGGTTATTGTTGCTTCCATGCTTGCAAATGTATGATTTTCGGAGTTTTACAATATGATTTTGGTCAATAAGTAAACATGTAAAACTGATCATTGTTTTTGGCGCTCATCTCTTACAGAATTAGGCTTCCCGAACACTATTTTTCATAAATTTGTCGATCCATAAAATTCTGATCATCAAGCATTCCAATCGCTGTCGCGACATTTCCCTGATATGAAAGTTAATTATTTTTTTCCCGGTGGCTCTGATAAGAAGTCCGTTGGGCACTTTTTCCTGCTCCTGGCATTGGGCATGGCATTTTCATTTACAGCCTGCGTTTCTAAAAAGGATATAGTTTATTTTCAGGAGTTTGAGGAAGATAGTAGTGATACTATTCCTGAATTAACCATTGAAGATCCACGGCTTCAACATAATGATCTGATAGGTGTGCATGTAGCCAGCATAAACATGGAAGCTTCACAATTCTTTAATCCATCCGCTGATGCCAGTTCAGACCCCGGATCAGATATGACCAAATATCTGGTTGATTCAAATGGAGAGATAGAGATGCCTTTGATAGGTAGAGTGAAAGTTGCCGGCCTCACAACCAAAGAAACTAGTGACACATTAAGAACTTTATTGGAAAAGTACCTGGAAGCGCCAACAATAAGAGTTTATTTGAAGAGTTTTAAGATTACAATTCTTGGAGAGGTGAAACTACCTGGAGTATATTATATTCAAAACGAAAAGGTATCATTGCCCGAAGCACTTGGACTGGCAGGTGACATGACAATTTACGGTGCCCGTAAAGAGGTACAGGTGATCAGGGAAATTGACAACAACAGGGTCTTTATCAATGCAGACATGACAAGGAGAGAATTGTTCTCAACCAATGCTTATTTCCTGCGACCTAACGATATTGTTTATGTACCGGCAGGGAAAGGAAGAATTGCCAGTGCAGACAACTTTTACAGGATAGCCCCATTAGTGATCTCAACACTCACACTTATTTCACTTCTTTACATAAGATTTTAATTAAAGCATAATTAACAGAACGAAAGATAATGGCTGATCAGCAAACTGAGTATTCGGTCCAGGATGAGAGAAAGATAAACCTCAAGTATGTTTTTTTTAAATACTTCCTCAGGTATTGGTATGTTTATGTTGCCAGTTTGGCCATAATGTTTGCAATTGCCTATTACTACAATTGGTACACTACTCCTATTTATAATGCTTCATGTACCATACTTATTAAGGATGACAAAAGAGGTTCAGCGCAGGATCTGATGCAGCAACTGAATACTATGGACAATCAGGGAGGAATAGAAAACGACCTTGAACTCATCAAGTCACGCACTATTATCAATCGCACCTTAAGGAGACTCGACTTCGACGTTTCATACACACTGGTTGGTAACATCAAAACTGCTGAACTTTACAAAGACTCTCCCATCAAATTGTCATACGACTCATTATCATTCAGGATATACGAGCAGGATATTAACGTAGAGATCTTGAACAGCAAAAATTATAAGATCACTTATAAACTAAAAAATGACGAAATAGCAGAAACAGGAACTCACCCATTTGACTCCACCATCACCGGAACATTCGGCAACTTCAAGATCTCTAAAACAAGTAAGTTCCGACCCTCACAATTTAATGATCCTGCCTATTCAAAGAGGAACTTCAAAATTAAGATCCACAACTACGACCTGTTAACCGACTACTATTCGAGGAGAGTCAGAATTGATTTCTTATCAAAGAAAGCATCGATCCTGAAGTTATCACTACAAGACCCTGTTCCGCAAAAGGCTGGTGACTTTTTAAATATGCTGCTTGAAGTTTATATTCAGAGTGGAATTGATCAGAAGAATGAGATCGCGGCAAATTCACTCAAATTTATTGATGAGCAATTGCAAAGAATAACCAAAGATCTCCAGAAAAGTGAACTGGATCTTGAGAACTTTAAAACCTCAAGGGGCATAACTGACCTGAGTACTGAAGCCGAATCATTTTTAGGAAGTGTAAAATCTATCGATGAAAAGATTTCTGAGATTGAGATACAACTATCATTTCTTGAATATCTTGAAACATACATCACAAACGATCAGGATATTGAGAAAATTTCTCCGGCATCAATAGGGATTGCCGACAACTTACTACAGAAACTCATCACGCAACTCAGCGATCTTCAAAGCCAGAGAAAAAGTTTGTTAAATTCCACAAAGCCCGATAACCCTCTTGTAATATCGCTCAACATACAGATTCAAAATACTACGGAGGATCTTCTTGAGAATGTAAGATCAATTCGTGATGGTTTGAAAGCAACGAAAGCACAAGCAGAATTGAGGCTCGATGATGTGCAGGAAAAAATCAAAGGCGTTCCAAGTACTCAAAGGGAACTGATATCGAAACAAAGGCAGGCAACAGTTAGAGAAGCACTTTACAATTACCTTCTGCAAAAGAAAGCTGAAACCGCCATTCTACTCGCCAGTACAATTTCTGACAACTGGGTTGTAGACTCCGCTCGTGCATCATACAAACCTGTGCGACCTGTTCCTGAGCAATCATACACTTTTGCATTTATCCTTGGGTTGTTGTTACCGGCTTCCCTGATATATATCAGAGATCTGATGAATGACGGTATACAGGATTTTAGTGACCTGCAAAACCTCACCAATATGCCGGTTCTTGGCATGGTAGGATTTACCAGAGATAAAGCTTCATTGATAGTTTCTACCAGACCAGAATCACAAATAGCCGAAGCATTCAGATCTATACGGACCAACCTGCAGTATTTCCTTAAAAAGTCACATCCTAAAAAAATACTCATCACTTCATCCATAAGTGGAGAAGGAAAAAGTTTTTGCTCTGCAAACCTTGCTGCCATATATGCAGTTGCAGGTAAAAGAGTTGTATTGGTTAGCTGCGACTTAAGAAAACCCAAAAAGAACAAAGACTTCAATCTGGAATTCGATACCGGAATTTCCGATTACTTGATCGGGTCAGCCAAAATTGACCAGGTCATACAAAAGTCTAACATTGATAACTTATCCATCATTCTTTCAGGCCCCAAGCCACCTAATCCGGCCGAACTTATATTAAGTTCAAAGATGGATGACTTCTTTAAAGATCTTGAAGAACGGTTTGATGTGATAATAATAGATTCCCCTCCTATTGGCATTGTTACTGATGGTATGATACTTTCAAAGTATGCTGATCTTACAATTTATGTAGTAAGACAAAATGTAACCAAACGCCAGCACCTCCATTTCATATCCAAACTGATGAATGATAACCGTATTTCTAATATTGCAATGATATTCAATGCTGTTAAGGCAGATAGTCAGGCATACGGTTACGGATATGGTTATGGTTACGGATATGGTTATGGTTACGGATATGGTTACTACGATGATGACAAAAAAAAGTCATTAAAATCACTCAAAAACAGGATTCTTAACAAGATCAAAGCCTAATAACCTACTACTCTACTTTTTATTTCCTGCAATTTACAAGCCATATTGATTGAAAAATTTCATTTCATATCTCGGAAAGAAGTTCGACAGTCAAACTAAGCTGCTAGTAAAAAACACTTCATGGGTACTTGGTTCAAATATGATCAGGACAGGACTTGTTTTCCTGAAATCGATTGTGATTGCCAGAGGATTAGGAGTTGAGTTTTATGGTATTTATGCACTGATCGTTGCATTTGTGGTTTCAATTCAGGATTTCTTCAACCTGAATATTGGCAATGCATTCATAAAGTTCGCAGCTGAGTATAAAACCAATGAGCGGACCGACAAGGTGGTTGCACTTATTAAGGTTTGTCTTCTGGCAACTGCTGCAACCGCGCTTCTGTCTATAATAATGATAGCTGTACTACTGAATGTTTCTTACGACCTTTTCGTTAATAAACCAGGTCTTGAGTGGTATATTTTCTTTTACGCTGTGGCAGATGTAGCATCATTTTTTGATCCTATGGGAAGAAGCATTTTAAGACTCTATTATAAATTCAAAATAAATTCTATAATTCAAACAATCACAGCATTCATTGAATTTATTATTGTGACAACTGTTGTATTAATGAACCCTGCAGATCTGCGCTCATTTTTCATAGCTGTAGTTGTATCAAAGATCATAAATACCATCATTAATAACGGTGCCGGTTTATGGGAACTCAGACATGAATTCCTGCCTCATGCAAAAGCCGGTATTGGAATTGTAAAAGATCAGTTACGTGAGATAGGTGGTTATATAGTAGGTAACTCATTGAGTAAAACATTACTTACTTTAATGAATCAGGGTGATGTACTCATTCTTGGAGCTGCAATGGGCCCCAAACCTGTTGCATACTATGCAGTAGCCAAAAGGATGGCAAATATGTTGGGGGTAATAACCGATCCCTTTACCACTTCTGTTTTCCCGCAATTCTCAATACTACTTGCTGAGAATAGGCATAAAGAGATCAAGACCATGCTGATTAAAATTACCCGCACCGCAATTTTACCTTCCTTACTGGTAATTGTACTTGGTTATTTTCTGGGTGAACTGGTCATAACAACTGCATATGGTCCTGCTTATAGTCCAGCATCTGAGCCTTTCACAATTTGCCTTATCGGCAGCGTTCTAACTTCGCTATTTTTCTGGAACCAATCATTGATGCAAAGTATGGGATTGATCGCATTTCGTTTTAAAGTATATCTTTTCGCAATAGCTTTAGGAGGTTTGCTGTCGTATTTTTATCTGGTTCCCAACCAGGGAAGTGTTGGTATGGCCATTGGGGTTGTACTTACAAAGGTCATTATCATTACTATCTTTACAACCACAGCATTCATCAAATTAAAATCGCCTGATATTGAAAGTGGAACCGCACCATAGAAAAAAGAGTAAACCACCCAAGCTTGAGATAGCCAGGTATAAGTTAGCACACCTCACCCGGAAAGCTACATCTTACAAAAGAGTGCTACCTGATTTCCTGATCATTGGTGCTGCAAAAGCAGGTACTACATCGCTTTATAATTACTTATTACAACATCCTCAGGTTGCGCCTTGTTTCAGAAAAGAGGTTCACTATTTTGATCGCAAATACAACAAAGGTTTAAAATGGTATAAGAGTCATTTTCCTCTTAGTTCAGAAATGAATGTTCAACTCAAAATGGTCACAGGTGAAAGTTCACCATATTATCTTTATCATCCTCTGGCTGCAGAACGAGTATCTAAAACACTACCTTCTGTAAGGTTATTTTGCATGTTAAGAAATCCGATAGACAGGGCCATATCTAATTATAACCACAGGGTGAGAGCAGGTTTTGAAAGCCTTCCCATAGAAGAAGCATTTGCTATTGAGAAAGAGAGGATCTCCGGCGAAAATTTAAAGCTCATCAACAATCCTGAGTATGTAAGTTATAATCATTACCATTTTTCATACATAACCCGGGGGTATTACGCCGAACAGTTGGAAAACTGGTTTTCGCACATTTCAAAAGATCAGATTCTGATCCTGAACAGTGAGCAATTTTATACTGATCCTGCTACAGCAATGAAAAAAGCATTCAATCATCTCGCATTACCATGGAATGACAGACTCCAATTTAAGGTATTCAATTCAGGAGGTGAAAATTATGTGAATGTATCTGACACTTTTAGAAAAAACCTCGTCAACCATTACAAACCGTATAATGAAAAGCTATTTGAGCTTATTGGCGAACGTTATGATTGGCAATAATCACAGCAAAACTAATATTCTGTGAACCTGCGCGAACTGAACAAATTTTTAAATGGAGGTGTCAATAGTTTTATTGATGCCCTTTACATACTGGCACTTCCTAAACTTTGGTTCAGGCTAAAATCTACACAAATTTACTATAATCAGGAAAATCCTGAAACATCGAAAGGTTCTGCCATTGAATTGACGCAAAGCCTTTTTCAAAACAATACCCCAACGGTAGTTGAACTCAAACATTATCTGGAAAAAAATATTCCGGATCATTATACAAGTGTGTTGGTACATGGAAGTGTTGCATCAAATGAAATAATTGGCTACAGTGACCTGGATCTTATTATCATCATAAAAGACTCGGTATTAAAAAACCCAAAGTTACTTTCTAAAACAGGGTATCATTTATACCGATCAAGAAGATTCTTGCATAAATTCGATCCTTTACAACATCACGGATTGTTTATTATTCCGGAATCCTTTCTAAGAGACTTTGATACCGGTTTTATTCCGGTAAGCTTATTAGCAGAAGCCAAAGTGCTTAGCGGCGAAAAAAGCTTCACAATTAATGTTTCGACTTATCCATACAGGGGCAGGCTTGAGGTTGTGACTCAGCACTTGAGAAAGATCATTCAACAGCATAGGATTCCAAATAATAAATATGGATTAAAAGCCGTATTGAGCGAATTCATGTTATTGCCTGCTCTTTACATCCAGGAGAGATACAAGACCGATATTTCAAAAAAGGACAGCTTTCTTGAGGCTTCAAAAGACTTTTCTGAAACTGATTATGCTATCATGAACGAAATAAGCGCTATCCGTTTAAACTGGAAAAAAGATATTCCATTACTAAGGAGTAAGTTACTATGTTTGTTACGGGCCTTACCGGGAGGTAAAATCGGATTTTTATCAGGCAAGGCAAACAAGGATATTGTAAATGGATTGAAAGGCGTACAGGGACAAAAAATGATAAGGTTAATGGATGTGATGTTAGAAAAAGCACACAAAGCTGATAAGAAATGAAATATGCTTTCATCACAGGTATGGGGCGTTCAGGAACAAAATTCCTGACTGCATTATTGTCGCAAAGTAAAAATGCAGTTGTAAAGCATGAACATATTGGTAACCGAGAGTTCTGGCTTTTGAGCTGGTATCTTGACAAGAACGCTTACACCATACCCTATCTTGAAAACGAGAAAGACAATATTGAATCAGGATTGCAAAAAGAGTTGTTCATTGATGTGAACAGCAGACTTCAGAATTCGGTACCTGAACTTGAAAAGGTCTTTCAAACTCAAAATATCTATCATTTGGTACGTGATCCCCGAAAGGTGATCCCCTCATTGTACAGCAGGAGATCAGAGAACAATGTCCATCAAGTACCGAAAAATGAAACTGAATTCAGAATTTGGTTAAAGAGTGATAAGTTGTATCAGGTTTGCTGGAACTGGGCAGACACAACAAAAAGACTTTTGAAACAAAACACAACCCTGATCCGCTTTGAAGATCTGTTGACAGATTACGGGTATCTTAATAAAAACCTGCTATCACCTTTACAGTTAAATGATATAGATGAAACAAAATGGTCGCAGGTAAAATCAAAAAAAGTAAATCAAACTCTTCCTTCAGCATACAGGTATCTTTATTCACTGGTAAAGAAAAAAGATTTTGTTAGTGAGTCACTCCCTGAGTTCAATGAATGGGATAGTAAAAGTCAACAAATGCTATTTGATGTTTGTGGTGAAGTAATGAACCTGGCAGGATACCGGATCTGATATTAACTATCAGGCCAACTGAGGGGTTATCAGCTCATACCCCAACTTCTTCATAACATCACCTGCAACCCTGTTGATGATATCGATATCATCGTCTGTTAGATTTTTGAAGGATGTTTTATTGAAGTTTTCAATACTGGTAGTACGTTCATGAATCCTGAAATCCTTTTCAATGATCTCGATAGGCAGATGTGGAATTTGAATAAAATCAAATATCCTATTCAGAGTGTTTACAGGATCGTGCGTTAATTCCTCATATTGGATATTGATCTTATTCTCTACTGAATTCAGGTCTTTTTGCATAATATCATTAGAAACGCTCCACTGGCTAGCTGCCATTTCAATATTATGACCAGCCTTTCTTCTTATTCCTTCTGATACTGCATAACCATTGCGAACCAGTGAAATGAAGTGGGCATTCTTAAAATTTTTGTTCAACCATTTTACACGTCCTGCATTCACTATAGACTTTTCAATCAACACAGGTCTGTCAGGATGATTATACATAAACGCCCATTGCCTTTTTATTTTGGAAACATTGATATCAAGCCCTGATGTTTCATCGAGATAAAAAAGCTCAGGTTTAAGTGCCCACAACCTGGGTAAGCCAAAATCTACCGCATTGGTCAATTCGTTAGTAAAGTTTCGGCCCTCTTTAGGCATGCTTCCAACCATATGATGCTGAGCAATTATATTATGCAACAATGTGGTACCGGAATTATAACATCCCAGTAAAAAGACCCACTTATCAGGTTGAGGTTCCCGATAGAACCTATACCCCATCTCTTTAAGCTTCATTTTCAGCATAATATGCTGCTTATGAGCTACATGTTCAAGATGCTTTAATGAATATTTCTTCATGCCCTATAAGTGCAAAAATAAACAAAGTCAGGATAGTATGCCTACGGCTCTCAAACCATATATTTGCATCCCGCACATAAAAATGCCTTACAAATACATATATAAACCGCCAACCGCAACTGTTGAACAATATGACCGGGTTGTTGATCTAGTATGTAAAAAGATCAAAAAACAACCGGGGGTTTTAGCTATTTATCAGTTTGGCCATTTGAACACTCCGGGCATTTCTGATATCGATATTTTAACTGTATTTGATAAAGGGAGCAGCTGTCTGATAGATCCATTAGATGGATGTCCTGATGAATTAAAAAAACTTTTTACTCATTCTGTGCAAGGAATATCTGCACATCATCTTGAGCCATTGATGAAATATTCATTTTGGCATAACTACAATTTACTTTATTCTGCTGAGGGGAAAGATATTCTGCCTGCATCATCAATAAGTAAAGAAATCATCATTCCTCTTAAGCAACAGATCGCAACTGAATACCTCACTACAAACTATATTGATATGGTTATGCAGCAGTCGATCGGAATTATAAAGGTTCGATCACTCTTTCAACATGTGAAGGGGTTTATTTACGATTTTGATTTTCTGGGATATGATGATCCTGCCTTAAGAGATAAAGTTGAAACTGTAAGAGGATGGATCAAACAACATAACCATCAGCCTGTAAGTGATCGTGAGATAGGGACATGGCTGGATGACTTTATGCCAACCTTTAAAATTTTTCTTCAAAAGGTGTATGAAACCAACCCACTCTACCTACCTAAAAGGGATATTTATAATTATGGTAGAAACATCAAGGTTATTGCCAGAGGACCTGTTCAATGCAAGCACACTGGATTTCGTGTGCCACGCATACCCGGCATTATGACCGACAAACAATTTTATCGCTTACAGAACAGATTCAATAATTTTGAATTTCATTTTCCTATTACACATCAGGAGCCATTTCCAGGGGCTTCAGACAGAATTAAAGAAGCTCTGGAAATGAGGACGTACTGTAAATTACACATCCCACACTTTGCTCCATTACTAACCAGATTCATGCTGCAACTATAAATATTGAAGAATGAATAAGTCTGATCAATTAAAGGTGACACATTTCATTTGGTCTGCTAGTTTTGGCGGAATTGAAAAAGTTGTTCTGGATCTTTGTCAAAGTCAGTTTAAGTCAGATTTTGTTTCACCAACTTTATTGATAGGAAAAAGATCAGGTGCATTTCTGGAATTGTTGGCACAAATCGGGATCAACTATCAATTCGCCGGATTTCGTTCAGGAAAAGATATAAGATATGATTTACTGAAAAGTATCAAAAAGGTATTCATGGCTTGTGACATTATCCATATTCACACCTTCAATCCGTTGGTTGCCTTTGCAGCTAAAGCATCAGGTAAGCCAGTGATTTATACTATTCACGGTAACTTTGGCTTTGGCCGAAAGCTACATTTCTGGGAAAATCTGAACAAAAAAATGCTTGGTTATTTTTTAAGGAATCACGTACAAAGAATCACCTGTAATTCTGAATTCACCTTACAAAAGGCTATACAGCATTATGAAATTGACAGTAAAAAGTGTGAGGTGATCTTTAATGGGATACCTATGAAGATTAAGGCAGACAGAGCACTGGTTGATCAAGAAACTCTCTCTTTCATAGAGAATAAATTTGTGATCGGAACTTCTTCCAGATTTGCGGGCTTTAAAAGAATAGACAGACTTATATCTGCCTTTCATCAAACAATTCCACACGCCCCTGATGCTGTGTTGATGCTTGTTGGAGATGGTATCCTGAAAGAGCAGCTTCAAGAACAGGTAAGTTCATTGGGCATTGAAAACAAAGTCCGATTCACAGGATACCAGCAAAGTGTTGGATCTTATCAGCAATGCATGGATATTTGTGTGTTTCCTTCAGAAAACGAACCTTTCGGACTTGTAGCAATTGAAACTCTGCTACTGGGCAAACCTACTCTCATATTTAATGACGGCGGAGGAATGGCTCAATTAATAGAAAAGAAGTTCCCCGAATATATTGTTAGCTCAATTGATGACCTTAGCTGTAAGATGCTTGAACTTTACAACAATCCTTCACCTGAAGCAGAGATTCAAAAAAGGATCTCCTATGCGCAACAGTACGACATAGAATCGATGAGCAAAAAATTGAAAGAAGTTTACAATTCAGTGTTAAAAAAATGAATAGCCGTCGTAAAGTAGTTCTTGTTACAAATATACCCAGCCCCTATAGGATACCTTTATTCAATGAATTGACCAAACAGTTGAGGAATATTGAATTGGACCTTGTGGTGATCTTTGGTAACAGGATATATTCCAGGCGTAAGTTCGATGCCATCCCTGAAAAGGAGTATGAATTTGAGTTTCACTTTTTAAACTCAGAGACCATAAATTTTGGTAATGAAGAAAAAACTTATTTCAGCTATAAAGGGTTATTCAAATTGATCAAAATGATTGATCCTGCATGTGTGATCATGAACGGATTTACCATTGCAGCTACAAGACTCTGGTTGCAATCATTTATCAGTAAGCGACCTTACATCCTGTGGGTAGGGTCAGTGATCAAACAAGGTCGTTTTGATTCAATGGCTCGACGCATTCAGCGAAAATTGATCATAAACCGATCTGCTTCATTTATAGCATACGGAAGCATGGCGAGAGAATACCTATTGAAGATGAATGCTCCACCGGAAAAGATTTTCATAGGTATAAATACCGTTGATACCTCATTTTTTAAAAGTGCTACCGAATCCATCAGATCACAAGGTCATATTAAAGAAAAGCATCACCTTACTTATATAGGATATCTCTCCAAACGTAAAAATGTTAATAAAGTATTAGAGGTGGTGCAGCAACTTCAACAAAGAAGAAATGACTTTATTCTGGATCTTATAGGCGATGGACCTGAAAAAGAAGCATTGGAAAACTATGTTAAAGAAAGTGGTATCACTGATCTGGTTAGATTCCATGGATTCAAACAAAAGGATGAATTGCCGGGTTACCTGGCCGTGAGCGATTGTTTATTGTTTCAAACAGACTTTGACATTTGGGGATTAGTGTTGAATGAAACGCTGGCCGCCGGAGTACCAGTGATAGCCTCCACAAATGCCGGAGCTACGAAAGATCTGATCATAGATGGTGTTACAGGATACATATCAGACTACAACGACCCCATCAAGGTTTGTGAAATAATTGAAGTCTTGTTTGACAACCAGGACCTTGCTAAAAAGATAAGTGATGAAGCAAGAGCTCATGTTTCAAACTATGCCAGCATAGAAGTAAGTGCCCGCGGATTTGCTGATGCGGTTAAATTTGGGTTGAGCTGATTTTCAATACATTTGCACATCAAAGAGAATAGTGAGTTACAAGGAATGGAGAATATGGTTTAAAGAAATGCCGTGGTCACTGGCGTGGTTTGTACTGTTGGTGCTTTTTCGTCCGGTCATCGATAACTTTTATTACCTTAAAGAAACTTCCCCATTCCTGTCGCCACTCTACATTGTTGGGGTACTTACACCATTATTATCAGTTGTAGCCATTATTAAGGTACCAAAACCAAACTATTCCAGGTTAGATTCAGTGATGGCGGTGTATTCTACCCTGATATTCTTATCATGCGCATTCCTGCTTATCCGGGCAGGTTTTTCTATGGATTCGCTTGAAGTCAGCCTTAAATTATCCCTGCCTGCATTTGTGTATTTCTTTGGCAGAAGATTCATACGTTCAAAAAAAGATCTGTTGGGGATATTTCAAACGTTCATATATTCGGCAGCCTTTGTTCTTGTTATACTTGGATATGAATTGATATTTAATCCTATTAGTGTACAAATGTCTCGAGGGCTGGAAAGGATACAAGGGAATTTTGCAGACGTAATCAACTATGCAATTTATGCCACTTGCGGTGTGTTACTTGCCGGATTCTATTACTTTGATAAAAGCAAAAGCTGGAAATTCAATAAACGGGTGACCATTTTTATGATAACAGTAGTTATCAGTCTGGTCATTATCAGCAACATTCACCATACTGCAAGCTATGCTGTAATTATGGGTTTGTTCATAATATTTCTTGTCAATAATCTTCGCTCAAACCTGGGTGGGGCGGTATTTTTCATACTCACAGCCGCAGTTGTGGTATATACGTTTGGAAAGGAAACAATTGATGAGAATATTATGCCACTGATTGAAACAGATATTCAGGTTTATGAAGGTGAAAAAGATAGTGAAGCACTTTTGCATGGTCGTGTTGGCAGATGGGAAAGTTTTCTGGAAGTATTTGATGAATCAAATGTGGTAAGTAAATTAATTGGGCTGCCTTCAGGTATGGATGAACCTTTCAAATATATTTCTAAAGGAGCGCACAATGATTTTTTAAGAATAATGATGTTTACAGGTCTTGCCGGACTGTTTGCGTACCTGATTTTCCTGTTCAGCTCCTTTATGAGAACTCTTAAACATGATACGCCCATGAGATTTCTGGGTCTTGGAACATTGGCGATCTTTTTCCTTTATTCAATCAGCACTACCCCATCGCTTTATGCACCTTTGTTATATATTTTAATACCGGTCTTTTGTATGCTGGCATTGCCTGTGAACATGATGGATAAGAAATGACACCAAAGAAGATTTTGATCCTTGGTAAGATACCACCACCCTACATGGGACCTGCCATTGCAACTGAGATCTTGCTCAATTCAGGATTGAAGGAGCGTTATAATTTATTGCACCTTGATACACGGGCACATCAGGATATCAATGAACTGGGGAAATTCAGTATAAAAAAGATTTTTAGGAATATCACTATTTATTTCAGTTTGTACTCGCTGATCAAAAAAGAATCTCCTCACCTGGTTCTTATACCTATATCTCAAACCACTATCGGGTTTTTAAAAGATTCCTTATTCATTGTCACTTCAAGATTAGCAGGTGCAAAAATATTGATCCAACTAAGGGGAAGTGGTTTCAAAGATTGGTATGACCACGCTACTTCTTTCATTCGAAGTTATGTTCGAAAAGTTCTCGGACATACACAAGGTGTTATAGTGCTGGGAAACAACCTGAAATATCTATTCAGAGATTTTTTTAATGATGAGCAGATATATGTTGCACCAAATGGTGCCAACTATGACATTCCTGCTCCAATAAGAAATGATAAGAATAAGATCAAGCTTATCTATCTTGCCAACCTACAGGCATCTAAAGGAATTGAAGATGTTATAAGAGCTATTGTATTCTTGAATCAGGCTATGCCCGGTACATTTGTTTTGGATGTAATTGGAAACTGGCGTGATGAGAAAACAAAATCCACATTAATGGAACTTGTTTCTGAAAACAAACTGCCTGTAAATTTTCCCGGGCCTTCCAAAGGAAGTGAGAAGTTCAGGCTGTTAAGTAGTTCAGACATTTTTCTTTTTACTCCACGCGAGCCGGAAGGTCATCCATGGGTAATAGTAGAAGCCATGGCTTGCGGACTGCCGATCATATCAACAGATCAGGGTGCAATCATTGAATCTGTGATCAACGGAGAAAACGGATTTATTGTACCGGTGAGTGATCCGAATGCTATTTTTGAAAAAATAAAACTCCTCATCAATAACAAAGATCTTCGAATCAGAATGGGGCAACTTTCCAAAGAATATTACCTTCAAAAGTTTACTGAAACCCAGTTGGTTGAAAACTATTCAAAAGCTTTCGAAAAAGCGATTTTGGGATAATTTTTAAAACCTTGATTATTAATGTTTTATATTCCGAGTAACATTTCTCACCGGAGCAGCCGTTGACCGTATTTTCCTTAAATTTGCTGTCGGCTAAACCCCCATTAACATTTCATGATCTATATTAAATCTCTGCGAATCAAAATTTCAGGGAATAGATCTCTTTAGGACTTATGGAGCAATTAACTCAAAATCTCAAGGACGGGACCATGCAGATCCTGGAAGTACCTTATCCTGCATTAAGCAGTGGTCAGGTATTGGTACGTAACCACTATTCTTTGATCAGTTCAGGAACCGAAGGGAAAACTGTGAAGGATGCCCGACTGGGATATATTGGCAAGGCAAGAGCCAGAAAAGAAGAGGTTAAAAAAGTATTTGATGCAGCCCGCACCTTTGGTGTCATGAATACCTACCGCATGGTGATGAATAAGCTTGATGCGCCATCATCACTTGGTTATAGTTGTGCTGGTGAAGTAATTGCCGTTGCGGAAGATGTATCCATATTTCGGGTAGGTGATATGGTTGCTTGTGGTGGAGCTTCAGCTGTTCATGCCGAAGTAGTTGCAGTACCTGTAAATTTATGTGTACGCCTTTTGTCGGAAGTGGATGCTGCCGCAGGTGCATTTACAACAGTTGGGGCCATAGCTTTGCAGGGCATCCGTCAAGCTGATCTGAGGCTTGGAGAAAACTGTGTGGTTATAGGTCTTGGACTTGTGGGTCAGCTTACTATTCAAATGTTAAGAGCGGCAGGTGTAAAAGTGGCAGGAATAGATATTGATGATCAAATGATCAACAAAGCCCGCCTCGGTGGTTGCGAACTGGTCATGAACAGAAACCAACCGGGTATTGAGGAGTCAGTCTTAGAATTCACTGATGGATATGGTACGGATGCAGTAATAATTACTGCCGGTGCCGACTCTACAGATCCGGTAGACCTGGCAGGTGCACTTTGCAGAAAGAAAGGAAAAGTGATCATAGTAGGTGGCGTACCTACAGGATTCAAGAGACCTAATTATTTCAAAAAAGAGCTTGATCTTAGAATGTCATCTTCATATGGACCAGGACGCTATGATCTGGAATATGAAGAGAATGGCATTGACTACCCCTATGGATATGTAAGGTGGACTGAGAACAGGAACATGCAAGCTTTCGTGGAGATGGTTGATTCAGGCAGGCTGAATATACGCGAACTCATAACTCACACATTTGATTTTAAAGACGCGCACAAAGCTTATGAACTGGTACTTAAAAGAACTGAATCATTTGTTGGCATAGTTTTAAGGTACGACACTAACAAAGAACTTAAAAGGTCTGTTGTGGTTAATCCTGAAAAGGAATTTAACCCTGCGGATGCTAATATAGGGTTGATCGGTGCCGGATCATTTGGTCAAAATTTCTTGCTACCTGCGCTAAAAGGAAAAGCTAATTTCATATCTGTTGCTACAGCAAGGCCGAATAATGCAGTAAATATAGCTACCAAACACGGATTCATTAACTCTACCGGTGATAGCGAAGAGCTCATCAACAACGAAAAAGTGAATACCATTTTCATTGCCACACGACATAATACACACGCTTCACTGGTAAAATCATCTCTCGAGAGAAATAAAAATGTTTTTGTTGAAAAACCATTGTGTCTCACAAGAGATGAACTTAAAGATATAGCGGATACCTATGCAACCAAAAATGCGAAGTTAATGGTTGGTTTCAACAGAAGATTTGCACCTTTCACAAAGAAATTGATGCAGTCTCTTCCGGTTGACACTCCGCGGTCAATTGTTTACCGCATCAATGCGGGTATAATTCCTGCCGATCATTGGGTACACAACCCTGCAATAGGTGGCGGCAGGATCATTGGTGAGCTTTGCCATTTTATAGACCTTGCAATGCATATTGCAGGTTCAAATATCAAATCAATATCGGCACAGGCGATCAGAGACGGCAAAGATCTTCATGATACACTTGTTGTTAATATTCAATTTGAGAATGGAAGCATTGCCGGTATTAACTATTTCAGTAACGGTAATAAAGCGTTAAGCAAAGAATATCTTGAGGTATTTTCAGGTGGCGTTGCTGTGATCATAGATGATTTCAAAACACTTACCATTCATTCAGGGAAATCTTCAAAGGAAAGTGGAGATCAGGATAAAGGGCATAACCACGAGGTTGAAGAGTTTTTAAATTCCATTAAAAATGGAACACCCTCTCCTATTCCATTCAATGAACTGATCATTACAACCCTGGCAACATTTGGAGTTCTTGAATCAATAGCACGATCGGGTGAAAAGATCGATATCTCCATAGAAAACCTAATTGAGAATAATTCCGGGAACTAAAATGGCTGAGTTTACTTTTCTTTTAAGCGAAAGCGTAAAGGATACATTCAAAAACATGTTCCTTACCTGGGGAGAAATTCCTCAGATAAAAGACAGCGACAAGCTACACCTTCAAAAGACCATTGACTGGATAGAAGAAGCGTCTGTGCATGGCGATGGCGGAGTAAGCAGCCACTATAGCCTTATCACAGGTGACTGGCTATACCCTTTTCCGGAAACTACCGGCTATATAATTCCAACCTTGTTTGACTACGCAAAGTTCAGTGGTAATAAAAAGTACAGTGAACTGGCTATAAAACTGACCCATTGGCTTTGTGATGTACAACTCGACAGCGGCGCATGCATGCAAGGCAATTATGATCGCCGTAAGGGTAAAACCTCGCCTATTATTTTTAATACCGGACAAAATATTCTGGGATTCATTCGCGCATTTGAAGAATCCGGAGAACAGAAGTTCAAAGAAAGCGCCATCAAAGCAGGTGATTTTCTGGTAAGCAGCACCGATGATAAAGGCGTATGGGATAAAAACCTACACAGAGGTCTCAAACATACAATCAATGTAAGATGCTCATGGTCACTGCTGATGTTAAATCAGATAGTTGCTAATGATGATTATGTCAGGGTTGCACATGCCAATCTTGAATGGGCAATGGCTCAACAACAACCTAACGGTTGGTTTAAATATGGAACGAGCCGTATTGGGGGATTACCAAACACTCATTTTCTTGCATACACCTGTGAAGGATTTATTGAATCTTACAGGATCACTGGCATAACACAATACCTTGACGCAGCAATCAAAACTGCATCAAAAATGCTGGAGTTGTTTGACCAGCGAAAGATGTTATATGCCTTTTGGGATGAGAACTGGAATAACAGAGGTAAGCGATTTAAATTTCTAAAGGGCAAATTTGTGTGCCTTACAGGTAACATTCAGATCTCAAGAGTTTGGATGCAACTTTACGAAGAAACTAAGGATGAAAAATATTTAGATGCAGCTTTTAAGATGCTCAACTTTGTGAAATCGTTACAGGATGTTGAGTCCGGTAAAAAAGGGATTGAGGGTGGTATTAAAGGTTCGTTCCCTGTATATGGAAGCTATTCCACGTTAATGTACCCAAATTGGGCAGCAAAATATTTTGCAGATGCTTTATTGTTAAAGATCAGGTTAAGTGAGAAATGATAGAAACCGAATACATACAACCTGAGACAATAGATGCTTCTTCAATTAAAAATGTTGAAAGCACTTTTATAAACCTGCACAGGTATCTTAAACAGAATGATTATAAAGGCTGGGAATATGATGATCTGTTGGCATCAAAACCTGTCAACACTCTTACCTTTAATTCACTGTGGTTGAAAATTGCCGCTGTTCAGGTTGCAAAAAGATCACCTATCAATCTAAGACCTCTATTACGTGTACCAAAATTACATAGTACAAAAGCATTTGGATTTATTACCAAGGGATATCTCCTGCATGACCTATACACCGGTGATGAAAAATACCGTGCAGATGCTTTACAAAGTCTTGAGTGGCTGCTGAAGAATGCATGCAAAGGTTATTCTGGTTACTGTTGGGGGAATGATTTTGATTTTGCCAGCCGGGCAGGATTTTTTCCGAAGGAAATTCCCACTATTGTATGGACCTCACACATACAAGAGGCTTTTGAGATGGCATATCAGTCAACCGGTGATTCAAGATATCTTGATGTGGTTCACAGTGTAGCCGATTTCATTGTAAACGACCTGGATAGAATTGAGGATAAATCAGGTTTTTGTTTTGCCTATGCACCTGGAATCAACTTTCCAATCCACAACTCAAACCTTTTGGGTATGGCAGCTGTTTTACGGTCATACAAGTATTCCCGTAATGCAGAATACCTTGAAATTGCCAAACGATCATGCAACTGGTCTGTAACCAGACAGAATATTGACGGGAGTTGGTATTATGGTGATAAGCCGATGTTGCACTGGATAGACAATTATCATACAGGATATAATCTGGATTGCCTTTCAACGGCCTATGAAATCGCCGGCGACGGGTTCTTAGATGAAAAAGTGATTGAATCTACATATAGTTATTGGATCAAAAACCTGTTTGATCAGGATATGGCACCTCGATTTTACAATACCAGTTCCTATCCAAGAGATATACAAGCCACCGCACAGGCAATTGAAACTTTTTGTAAAATGAGTGTAAAATACCCTGATGCACTGGCAAAAGCTGTGGATGTATTTAATTGGGCCAGTGGCAATATGCTTCAAAAAAACGGGAGTTTTGCCTACAGGATATATAAAAGCGGTAAAAGGAATAACTTAGAGGCCATTCACTGGGGACAGGCAACCATGCTTTCTTCAATGGGCCATATTTTGTATTATAGCAAACTCAAACATAAATAAATAGCCAACTAGTAAATGGAAACTGAAACATTAAACGACGTAAAACAAACCGAACAAATTCACAGTAAACTAACTGTCTATCTTCGTACTCCGGGAGGTAAAGACGAACTTATACCTACATCTGACGGTGGATACAAAACTGCTACAGGCGACAGTTATCCATTACTGGATGGCGTTGTATGCGGAATATCTCCTGATGACAGAGGTGCTGACCTTGGAGATTCTAAATTCTATGAGGACAACCCATTTGGAGTAAGAAATTGGTCAGACCCTACTGAGGTTGAAGCTGGGGTAGAATCTGATCTCAAAGAGCTTGTAAAAAAATTGCCTAAGAATTCTTTGATAGCTGATATTGGAGCAGGATCAGGAAGAGTATCAAACTATTTAAGTCTGCAGGGATTTACACATGTAACTAGTGTGGATTACTCTCTGAATTCTATAAAAATGGTTAAAAAACATTCACAAAATTTTTGTGTTTGGGGTAACAATCTAAACCTGCCATTAGCATCTAATTCATATGACCTTGTGATCTCAACAGGTGTTATTCATCACACCCCTGATCCTGAAAGAGCGTTTCATGAGTGTTGCAGAGTTATTAAGCCGGGCGGTTTATTTTATATGAAGGTGCGTAACCTGTGGAGTCCTTATGGCATCCTGTTTTATACGTATGGATCATTCCTCAGATTCTTTTACAAAATACCCGGATTGAAATGGATATCTGACCTTTTTGGATTTCAGGTTTACCGCCTTACCAGAAAGGTATTTTACTCGCATCTTCCTAAAAGGCCGGATGCTGAATTAAGAGGGAAATTTGAAAATTTGTTCATCAAAAAACTTATCACTTTCTTCACAACAGGTCAAGTTAAAAAGATGCTTAAAGAAAACAACATGGAGATCATGTATGGCAGAAAAACCGAGATCACTCACTGGCAACACTTCTATGTTAGTCGCAAAATAAGTGCATCATAAGCAAATGGATATAACATCAGCAACCGGAATAATATAATTCCGGCCTGATGCACATCTCAGTCGGGAATGAACCAACCTTTGAAGCGAGTACTAATATATATGGGCCATCCGGCCCATTTTCATTTGTTCAAAAATACCATTGCAGCACTACAGGCACGTGGTCATCTGGTACAAGTACTCATCAAGAAAAAGGATATTTTGGAAGACCTGCTGCGATCAGCCGGACTGGAACATATAAATATCAACCCTGAAGGCAGAGGAGATAGTAAACTTGCAATTATTTTAGGGTTGTTGAAACGTGAGTGGGAATTCTATAAAGTGATTCGAAAATTCAAGCCTGATATTATGGCAGGAACTTCGGCAGAAATAGCCCATTTGGGATTTCTGTTAGGAATTCCATCACTTGTTTTTAATGAAGATGACGCAAGTGTTGTTCCATATTTTGCCAAAGTAGCCTACCCGTTTGCAAAGCATGTTGTTGCACCGGATTGCACAGATGTTGGTAAGTGGAATTCAAAAAAAATAGGATACCCCGGTTATCATGAGCTGGCTTATCTACACCCCAACAATTTCATACCAAACCCACTTCATGCGCAGCCTTACAAAGATAGAGGCCGGTATTTTGTTTTACGGTTTGCTAAACTGACTGCACATCATGATGAAGGTCGTACAGGTATTTCAAATTCAATTGCCAGCAGATTAATTGAGATATTAAAGCCTTACGGCGAAATACTCATAACATCAGAAAGAGAAATAAATTCTGAACTAGAACCCTACCGGGTGGCTATTGACCCTCTTCACATACACAGCTTGCTATACTATGCTGATCTATACATCGGCGACAGCCAAACCATGGCGGCAGAGGCTGCGGTTTTAGGAACACCATCTATACGATTCAATGATTTTGCTGGTGAAATAACCTACCTCGAAGAGTTAGAGCATCTTTTTGGGCTCACAACAGGCATCCCTACTAAGGATGTTGAGCGCTTATTTGAAATAACCGGAAAATACGCAAAGGATGTAACGCTCAAGCAACAGTTTGAAGTAAAGCGTTCCAAAATGCTTGAAAGCAGGATAGATTGTGCCGGGTTTTTCACAAAATTGATCAGCGATTTTCCTTGCTAAAACTATATATAAAGCTGATTTTCAATTTCTTATGAAGTTATATGTTTTGTATCAAATCTTCATATCTACTTCCCGAAAGATGGGTATAAATTGTACTTTTATGCCGAGTTAACAAAAAGCTATTTATTATTTCGACACAGTGGAATGAGCCGTTGATCACACGGGTTGCAAATTCAGTATATGCGTAAACCAATATCTGCACTGTTATCATCAAGGCAAAGGGAATCTGAATCAACCCCCATTTTCGATCTCCACAAATTTGGCAATACTTCCGAAACCATATTACAGGACCATGGTAGGAATGTTTTTGATTATTTGTCGAATCATGTAGATCTGAATAGCGAAAAAAACATGGTTATGATGACCAGAGATGTTTTTAATATTCACTCCTTATCCGATAACTATTTCCGATCAATTGTAAACCTCACCAAGGTAAATGACATTCAGCGGATCAATAAGTTTTTTGAAGCTGTTAATTTGAAATTACCTGCAGGAGGAATATTTATCGGAAGTGTAGAAACAAAGGGTGCCAGGAAAAGAAGGATCCTTAACAAATATCCTCCGGTAATTGGTGAGATTTATTATAGCTTTGACTTTTTATTTAAGAGAATATTTCCAAAATTACCTGTAACAAAAAAGATCTACTTTTTTATTACCGCAGGTAGAAACAGAGTCTTATCAAAGACTGAGACCCTTGGACGTTTATACAGTTGCGGATTCCGGTTATTGCATGAAAAGAAGATCGGTAATCAAATGTATTTTGTTGCTGAAAAGAAATGTGAGCCTTTTTTTGATGAAGAACCCTCCTATGGTCTTATATGTAAATTAAAGCGATACGGAAAACATGGTAAACTTATAACGGTATACAAATTCCGGACCATGCACCCCTATTCAGAATATTTACAAGAGTACGTATTCAGCAAAAACAATCTACAGGAAGGGGGGAAATTCAAGAACGACTTCAGGGTTTCTAACTGGGGTAAGCTAATGCGAAAATATTGGATTGATGAGCTGCCAATGCTATGGAATCTTTTAAAAGGAGATCTAAAACTGATAGGCGTAAGGCCATTGAGTAACCAATACTTTAACCTTTATACTGATGAGTTGAAAGACCTCAGAAAAGATCACAAACCAGGACTTATCCCACCCTTTTATGCTGACATGCCAAAGTCGCTTGAAGAGATCATGGAATCTGAAGCAAAGTATTTGCACAGTTATTCAAAGAGTCCTTTTCTCACAGATACCCGATATTTCTTCAAGATCATGAAGAGAATTTTTATTGATCGGGCCCGAAGTAAATGAAGTAGCATCAAAACCTTGGTCTCTGTATGCGAAACAAAATTCATTTCATATTATTATTTCTTTTTTTTGCTTCTGCTGTTCCTTTCAGATCCATTGGTCAGGTAGTATTTCAACATTTGAATAATGAAGATATTTACCTTTTTTTGGATGAACTTGCAAACAAAGGAGTCATCGATATTAACTCTGCCATAAAACCCTATCCCAGAATATTCATTTCCGAAAAACTTACCGAGGCCTTGTCAAAAACGGATCAACTAAGCAGATCGGATGTAGCGAATATTGAATTCTATTTACAGGATTACAACAAAGAATTATTTAATAAGGGTGAATTCAAAAAAAGATATGACATTCTGTTTTATAAGGATAGCCTGTTTACATTTTCATTGAATCCGATCTTAGGTATAGAATTCTTCAGCAATGAGAATGGCAACAATTATCATAGATGGAACGGAGGTGAGTTTTTCGCTTATGTTGGTCCGCATGTTGGATTTTATGCAAGCCTGAGAGATAATAAGGAAAAGAAAGTTCTATCAGATGAGGGCTTCCTTACACCACGAACCGGCGCATTATACAAACCTGACAAATCAGGAGGGGGTGATTATAGTGAAGTAAGGGGCGGGCTAACCTATGCATGGAAATGGGGATACTTTGGAATTCTCAAGGATCATTTTGCCTGGGGAACCAACTACCATGGCTCTAACATATTCTCGGGCAGAACACCCTCCTTCGCACATATTAAGTTCCATATGAAACCTGCAGACTGGTTCGAGTTTAATTATGTACATGGGTTTTTGGTGTCAAACGTTCTGGATACCGGAAGGAGTTATGTTGCCGGTGTAAAGGAAAGGGAAATATTCTATCCTAAATTTATTGCTGCGAACCTATACACATTTAAGCCATTCAAAAAACTATACTTCTCAATAGGAAATTCAATAGTTTACAGTGATGAATTTCAGCTCGCCTACTTGTTTCCATTTTATTTCTTTAAGTCAGCTGACCACAGCCAAAGTAGTACCGGGAGTAATTTTCTCGGACAAAACTCACAATTCTTTTTTGACATAAGCTCAAGGCAACTGAAATACTTACATCTATACACATCTGTTTTTGTTGATGAGATAAGTTTCGCCAGGTTCAATGACAAAAGCAGCCACTCTAACTTTTTAAGTTTAAAGCTCGGTGCCGCATTCAGTCATCCCAAATTATATAGCACCACTTTCATAGCAGAATACACAAGAACCAATCCCATTGTATACGAACATTTTGTATCAACAACCACATTTGCCACCAACGGATTTAATCTTGGCCATTACCTGAACGATAATTCGGAAGAAATATATATTGGTATAGTGAACCGCTCCATACCCAAATTGAAATTATCAGCATCTATTACTTACTCAAGAAGAGGCGAAGATTATCCCTATACGGGACAAGATGGCAGCGGCTTAGGCCTGCCTTTCATTGAGAAAGAGGTTTGGAAACAAAATGCCCTCTTATTTAAAGCTTCTTATCAATTAATAAATGATGGATATTTGTTTGCAGGGTTCACAGCTTCAGATCAAACGGGAGTGAAAGACTGGACGGCCCCCTATTTTCATGGTAAAACAAATACAATTTCTGCCGGATTAAATATTGGCTTTTAGATCAGCCTGCTGCACCTGCACGAGTCACCAATAAGCTGTGAATCTCGTTTGAATTGGATATGCGCAAAAAATAGTTGCCTGGCTCCAGTGGTGATTTTTCATTAAACTTCCAGTTGTTGAACCCCTCAATAACTTCAATCACTTCATGATGAACAGTTTTACCACCCGAACTTACCAGATCGATCATGACTTTGCATTTAATTTCAGAATCGAATCTTATGTAAAACGATCCTTCAAAAGGTGTTGGTCCGCAAAATATATTTTTTAAAAGTGAAGCGGAATTACCATCTTTTTGCTTATCAACATCACTGATAGTTCTGTAATCAAGAAGATTCCAATTAACAATCACTGTTCCATTCTCCAAATATTTCACACCTGCTGTCTTGAATGCCGCATCCTTTAAACCTTGATTGGCAACGGCAGTATAATATCCATTTTCCATAATGGCCACTACATATTCTTTAGCAGCAAAAGGCGAACGGTTATCATTTTCAATACTCCCCTCGTAATATTTAACAGTCAAAAAACCGTCTTTGAATTTTTTATCCTCAATTAGCATGGATAAAACTATCCTGCCTGTACCATCTGAAACCGGAAACTGGATCGGCATTGTATTTTTAATCTCAACAGGTAAAGTGAGCTCCCCTACCACTGAGCCATTTACTACATTAAAATCTATCAGACTTTCAGGCTTTTCTCCCAGAGTAACTCCAAACGGGCCTGTTATCAATGCACCACTTAAAAGATCTAATTTTTTGATTATTGTTACAGGCCCAGACAATGTAACACCTTCAGGATTATCGATAGTTAAACGGGTTACTGTAGATGGAAACCCGTTACCCGTTTCCTGTGCCACCAGCCCATTGAAAACAAAATGAGTTTGATCACTCAGGTCATACTTTCCCTTAAGTTGAATATTACCTCTGGAATGAGTTTTATCCAGTCCTTCAGGAGTGCCAAATGCAAGCCTGGCGGCACCTGTTGTTATAAAATCAGCATTCCCTTCAATAATGCAATCACCGAAGTCAATTGAACCTTCACATTTCAAATATCCATCACCCTTGTATTTTTCAATTTTAACTGAATTACACAATAACTCCACAGACGCCCCATTTTCAATTATGAATTTCGATGCTATGATCTCCTCTTCCATGATAACTACATGTCCGGAATCGATTATGATCACTGACCCTTTTTCTGATGGTGCCTGATCAGCCGGTAACCAGTCATCGCCATCATATTGTTCCCAAATTGATTCATCTGTAAATGTTCCTGAGCCTGAAGTTCTGTAATCACCCTCAACGAATGCACTGGAATCTTCAACATCAGATAACTTGATAGCTATGAAAATAGTGACAAATGCAAACAGAAAAACCGAAGCCCCAATTATTAGCTTCATCCTGTTTGAAAGGTATCCTCGTTGTCTGTTTCTTGGTTTTAATCGCCCCATATTGCAATAACAAACGATTTTTACGCAAAAAGCGTACCCGGGTTACCCTTTTTTTAAGTGAAAACAATGGTAATATTTACATATATCTTACTGTTTCACAATTATTTATAAATCATTATTCTGGCAAACCTGTTTTCGGGTACAAAACGCAGGAAATATTTTCCTGATATAAGATCACCTAAATCAAGAGTAAGATCATATTTGGAATCGGTGGAGAGCGCATCAAATACCTTTACTTTCCTTCCACTTATTTCATAAACTTCGATGGCTTTGATTTCATCAAATTGAGCTAAAGGAATGTTAATTTGATCGACAACCGGGTTGGGATAAAATACCAATTCAGAATGTGGCGGATCATACCAAACTTTCAATACAAATGAAGTGTCTGTACTTCCGAACGGACCAGTAACCAATAGTCTATAGAAATTATATCCGATTATAGGATCATCATCAATTACATGGAATGATATAACTGAATTGTTACTAGATCTCAATACCGGTCCAAAACTTTGAAACATACCATAAACAATCCTCTCAACATTAAAAGAATAACTGTCTAAAGCATTATTTGAGTTCCAATAGATAATAACCTTATCCATCCCAACACTTCCCCTGAGATCATAAAATGTAATGGGTAAAGGGTTTTCAGAGGGAATTTGAGAAGCAAGTGTTACTGCCTTAATAGAGTCAGAAGCTGAAACTGGGATCGAAGAAATAATACTTCCATTCAACTGATTGCCCGTTGTAAAACCATTTCCCTTATCAATCCATTGAGATTCATTCCAGGCAGCCACCTTAAGGAAGTTCAGAGCTGTAACACCACATGATGTATTATTG
>JAHEMF010000093.1 GCA_024643795.1 Bacteroidota bacterium
ACAATTCTTGATGATGGCTTACCGTCACGAGTAGCCGTTGCAAGATTCATTGCATTCGCCTCTGAAACACCTCCATCAATTGCCTGCTGCATCCATAATGCAAACTGAAGCACAGGGTCGGGGTGGGCAGAGTCAACATCCAATGAATCGAGATTATAATCTGTTCTTGCATTCTTCAAAAACTCCCTGATATGATCCATAACCGATAAATGTTTGAGTTGCAAAATTAGATATTATTCATGTCCTGACAGGTTTTGTATAAGTATTTGACAGTAACGTATTTAATAAATCACCATTTGGAGCTTATGCCATGATTTTGCCATTTTTTGTCATAATAACCCATCCGGGAGATTATTCAATTAATCCAATGGCACAATTTTAGCGTTTTATAGAAAAACAGAAAAGTAACATGTAATAAATAGGAGGTATTTCGCTCAACCTTGACCAAATAATACGTTCAAATTAGATAAGAAATAAAAGAGCTATGAAACAACAACTCATTCAACCCGGAGCAGGAGCATTTCTGATATCAGAACCATTCCTGGCTGACTCGTACTTCAAGCGTGCTGTGGTACTTGTTAGCGAACACGACGACAAAGGAACATTAGGATTCATTCTCAATAAACCGACAGATGTAAATATCAATGATGCTGTTGAAAATTTCCCTGAATTCGATTCACCTCTTTATTTCGGTGGACCGGTAGAGATCAATACATTGTTTTACATTCATACTATAGGGCCAATACTTGACGGTGCCAAACTTATTTCAGACGGAATATACTGGGGAGGTGATTTTGACCAGCTAAAGCTGATGATTGATTCAGGACAGGTAACACCGGAAATGATACGGTTTTATGCCGGATATTCAGGATGGGATCCAGACCAGCTGACTCATGAGCTTGATGAAAAATCATGGCTTGTATCAGCTTCAAATGCAAGATTCACTTTTTACAATGACCCTAAGTGTTTGTGGAGTCAGGTGTTAAGAAGTATGGGGCATGAATATGCCATCATGGCGAATTTCCCCGAAGATCCTGCCCTCAATTAGATATTAACTTTCCGGAGGTCATGCCGATTTCCGGAGTCATATTCTCAAGACAGATTAGAAGAGAAAAGTCATCAGACTTTTCTCTTTTTTTATGGTCGTTTTTTGGGACAGAGTTCCAATATATCTGAATCGGTGTAAAGGTTACTTTGTATCTTTGCTTTATGCCCATTGAAGTATTAGCAGTTCACGAATTTTTAGCACAGCTACAATCATCCGATCATACCATCCTGGATAGTCGCAGTGAGGGTGAATATGAACATGCTCATATTCCAAAAGCGATGAATGTTCCGTTGATGAATAACGACGAACGTAAAATTGTGGGAACACTGTATAAAAAGGAGGGTAGAGAGAAAGCTGTTTTGAAAGGATTCGAATTAGTTGGTCCTCGGTTCCACTCAATAATAAAAAATGCTTCCAAACTTAGTGTCAATAACAAGCACGTGTTTTTATATTGCTGGCGAGGGGGAATGAGAAGCAACACAATGGCATGGTTGCTTTCGATGAACGGTTTTAATATTAGTTTGCTGAAAGACGGGTATAAAGCTTACCGCAATCATGTTTTACAGGTTAATAGTGCTCCATATCCTTTTATTGTACTTGGTGGTCCTACCGGATCGGGTAAAACCGAAATATTGAAGCTGCTTGCAAAAGCAGGTGAACAGGTTATTGATCTGGAAGGTCTGGCAAATCACAAAGGATCTGCTTTCGGAGGTATAGGACAACCGCCACAACCATCATCGGAACAGTTCGAAAACATGATCGCTCAGACGTTATCGGGTTTCGACTTAAAGAAAAGAATATGGGTCGAAAATGAAAGCAGAAATATCGGCTCATGTATACTCCCTGAAGGAATTTACAATTCAATACGGACTTGTCCTCTTGTGAATGTTGATGTAGGCCTCAACAAACGTATCGATCGTATCACAGAGGAATATGGTGTGATTCCTTTTGATGTTCTGGCTAAAACATCCGAAAAGTTAAAGAAGCGCCTTGGTCCGCAACATCTGAAATCAGCTCTTGAACATCTTGAAAATAACGATTTCAACAGCTGGCTGATGATCATGTTGCATTACTACGACAAATTATATAATTATGGCAATTCACTTCGCAGTGAAGACACCATTCATAACATCGATCTTACATCATCTCACGAAAGTGAAATAGCCACACAACTGATTGCACTTGCTGTAACAATGAATAAAACTGTAATTAACTATTGAACAGAATGAACACAACTACAGAAACAGATAAAATACGATTGACACAATACAGTCATGGTGCGGGGTGCGGTTGCAAAATATCGCCATCGGTGCTTAGTGAAATTCTCAAGGGTAATGAGAGTACCGAATCATTCATCAACCTTTTGGTAGGAAACAGCAGTCGCGACGATGCAGCAGTACTTGATATGGGTGATGGCAAGGCTTTAATAAGTACAACAGATTTTTTTATGCCTATTGTTGATGATCCGTTTGAATTTGGCCGTATAGCTGCAACGAATGCCATCAGCGATGTGTATGCAATGGGTGGAAAGCCGGTGCTTGCAATAGCGATATTGGGCTGGCCCGTTGATAAACTTCCTCCCGATGTGGCAGGAAGAGTGATTGCAGGAGGAAAGCAGGCTTGTGCCGATGCCGGAATCCCTCTTGCCGGTGGTCATAGCATTGATTCACCTGAACCAATTTTTGGACTTGCTGTGAACGGTATTGTAGATGTTAAGAATTTAAAGAAGAATAATTCAGCTCAGGAAGGAGACCAACTTTTTCTTACCAAAAAACTTGGAATAGGAGTGTTGGCAACAGCATCGAAGAAGGAGCTGCTAACAACAGACGATTTGCAACTGGCAGTAGACAGTATGACAACGCTCAACAAAATAGGTGCAGTACTTGGTACGTTGGATGGTGTGACAGCACTCACCGATGTTACCGGTTTTGGGCTGGCGGGACATCTTGTAGAGATGGCAGAAGGAAGTGGTTTGTCTGCAGAAATATTTTTTGATAAAGTGCCGGTCCTCTCTCCTGTTTTTGATTACATAAAAAAGGGGTGTGTGCCAGGTGGAACAGGACGCAACTGGAAAAGTTATGGATCAAAGATCTCTGCTGTATCGGAGACCTGTAAACTGATTATTTCTGACCCACAAACAAGTGGTGGCTTACTGGTTGCGGTCAGGCCGGATGCTGTTGATGGATTCAAAGATGTGATGAGTAAAGCAGGGTTTGATGAGTTTGCATGCACATCTATCGGTTCAATAACTTCAAAGAAAGATATTGTGGTAACAGTTAAAGAATGATATCAAACTTTTCATGCAATCATCTTGCCGTCTTTCATATGTAATTTTCTGTCTGCCATGTTGGCGAGTTCCTCATTGTGTGTAACAATGATGAATGTTTGAGAAAATTCTTCACGCAATTTAAAAAACAGTTTATGCAATTCACGTGCATTCTCTGAGTCGAGGTTGCCGGAGGGCTCATCAGCTAAAATAACATCAGGGCTATTGATAAGTGCTCTTGCTACTGCCACTCGTTGCTGTTCGCCACCTGATAACTCAGAGGGCTTATGATCGGCACGCTGTGAAAGGTTCAGGTACTCGAGTAATTCTTCAGCTCTTGTTTTTAATTCCGGCTTCCTTTTTCCTGCAATCATACCCGGAAGACAAATA
>JAHEMF010000094.1 GCA_024643795.1 Bacteroidota bacterium
GGTGAGTACAAAAATAAACCCGTAAGCATGGTATTCGTGCTGCCTGTAAGGTTTGCTCTTAAATAAATTACCAGTAAACATATTCATATCTGCTGGTTGAATTTCCGTTCATCCCCGAACGTGAACCATCCAGAAAATAACCTGTCTCGCTCTTGAGTTGATTATTTTCATCATACTCAAATGTAGCCTTCATAGACAAATTACCGTGATCATCGTAAACCGATTCGGTGATGCAATTGTCATTTTCATCGTATTCAAAACATACTTTACGTGAATGATAATCCTTAATTGCTCTTTCAAGTACATTACCCTTTTCATCATATGAAATATTGATATCAGATATTATTTTACCTGCACCATTTCTTTCAGTAATTCCGGTAATATCATTATTTGAATTATATACGATCTCTTTGCTTTGGAGCAATGCTCCATTTTGATCAAATGTTTTTTCCAGTATGGGTAATGATTTATCATTGTACTCAATCTCAGTTTTTTCAGTCAGGTTTCCTTCTTCATCAAACAACTGATGATTCACCATCAAGTGCTTATCATTATACTCTAACTTTTCAGTTGATTCAATTTCTCCGTCTGCATCATACCTTTCAATAGTTACAGGGTGTTCATGATCGAGATAGGAGTAAAGTACTTTTTCGCCTTCATCATCGCTGTAGAATTTAATATAGCTCAACAAGCGCGACTTCTCATCTCTTTCAAAAACAAATCGCTCACTGATATCATCATCCAACATAAAATGTTCCTGTTCAATCAAAACACCTTTATCATTGTATTTAAAAATTGTTTTTTCATTTTTCCCTTCCGAATCATCCATCTTATGGTCGTGGATAACATTACCCGATTCATCATAAAATGTTTCAGAGGCAAGCACTTCCGCATCCGGATCACCACCAAATGCCATATTTCTAAATGCTGAAGTATATTTTTTTACTGATTTTATTTTCATAATAATACTTTAATATTCACTGGAAAAAATTGAATATTCATTACACAGGATTAAAATTGAGCTACTGTTTTTCTGATCGCCACAAGTTGGGTAAGAAGATTCTCCAGCTTATCGAGATGAAGCATATTGGCTCCATCTGAAAGAGCATTGGCCGGATCGGGATGTGTTTCAATAAAAATACCATCTACACCAACAGCAATTCCTGCTTTGGCAATGGTACTTATCAAATGAGGTTGTCCTCCTGTAACACCCGACTGCTGATTGGGCTGCTGGAGTGAATGTGTTATATCCAACACCACCGGAACATCAAAACTTTTCATCACACCAATACCCCTGTAATCTACAACCAGATCAGAGTAACCAAGCATGGTGCCTCTTTCAGTCAGCATAATTTTTTCATTTCCCGATTGTCGGATCTTGTCAACAGCAAATTTCATTGATGATGCAGCTAAAAATTGCCCTTTCTTAACATTTACAGTCTTACCTGTTTTGGCAGCGGCAACCAATAAATCCGTTTGACGGCAGAGGAAGGCAGGTATTTGCAATACGTCAACATATTCAGCAGCCATTGCTGCTTCATGGCTCTCATGTATGTCGGTAACGGTAGGAACATTAAATTCTTTAGCAGCTTTAGCCAGAATCTGTAATGCTTCTTTATCGCCTATACCGGTGAAAGAGTCGAGCCGGGTACGATTAGCCTTACGATAAGAAGCCTTAAAAATGAAAGGTATCTCCAACTTATCGGTGATCTCTTTGATGCGTTGTGCTATTCCTAATGTCATCTTTTCGCTTTCAACAACACAAGGGCCCGCCAAAAGGAAAAAATTGCCTGATTTTAAATGATTTATATTGGTCAAATGGTTTAACATATCCATAATTATTTGATGCAAAAGTACGAAAAGCCCACGAACACAATGAGTATATTACAGAGTGCTAAAATTAGCTGCTGAACAAGCATTCCAATTCTAAAGAACCTGGAGTACCAGCCCTTTCAAATACTCGCTCTCAGGGTGGTATAAATTGATAGGATGATCGGTTCCCTGCGATAGTTGATGAAGAATACGAACTTTTCTGTTTGCTTTAACAGCTGCAGTAAAAACTGTTTTTCTGAACAGTTGCTTGTCGATAGCCTGGCTGCATGAAAAGGTGAAAATTATCCCACCCGGTTTTATTCTTTTAATAGCATCATAATTCAGATTTCTGTAACCAATCACAGCTTTATCTACGGCGCTTAAATGTTTTGCAAAGGCGGGAGGATCAAGAATAATCACATCATATTCGGAACCATTTGACTTAAGAAAATCAAAAACGTCGCTGCAGTGTGAGGTATGATTCGTATTTCCGGCAAAATTCAACTCAAAATTTTTATCAGTCCATTCAATTGCCTTTTTGGAAGCATCAACTGAATCGACATGGGCTGCACCAGCTTTTAGCGCATACATCGAAAACCCACCTGAATAACAAAAAGTATTCAAGACTTTTTTACCTGCTGCATAGGTGCCTAAAAGTTTTCTGTTATCTCTTTGATCCAGAAAAAAACCTGTTTTCTGACCTTCTTCCCAGTCGATATAAAACTTAATTCCGTTTTCATGAACCACACCGTCTTTATCATTTCCTAAAAGAAACATGTTCTCCTTAATCTTTTCAGCTTTAGAGGATCCGGAATCTGTTTTCTTAACATAAATAGTTTTCAAATTCAATTCCACTATTGACTGCAGTGCAGCTGATATATCGTTAAGTTCATTCATCATACCAGTAGAGTGCGACTGAATAACAGCTGTGGTATTATAAATATCAATCACTAAACCGGTCAGGCCATCACCTTCTCCATGAACCAGTCGATAACAATTAGTATCGTTTTTAAACTGCGGTAAAGATTTTCTAAGTTCAAATGCTGATACAATTTCTCGTTTCCAAAATGATTCATCAATTAACTCCCTGTTGAAAGTTAGTATTCGGATCATGATTGAACCATGATGAAAATGTCCGGTCGCAAGGTATTGGTTAGAAGAATCGAATACCTCTACAATTTCACCTTCAATAAAATCTTTTACATTTGTTTGAATTGCACCTGAAAACACCCAAGGATGGAAATTCAGCAATGACCTTTGTTTGGCTGGCTTTAAGATAATAGTCCGATACCCGAATTGGTTGTTCATAAAGCAAAGATACAAGAAGAGCAGGAATATACACTGTTCTGGTATCCAATTGCATAAAACTATAAGGTTAATTGCTATCAAAGAATTAGTATAATTTATATATTTTTGATGGTGAATAATTCAGTTACTTCAGAACAATGACAGGGGGCACCAAAGAGAATTTTTTTAGTCTTTCGCAGTTAAGTGCCGGTATAAAAGATGCGATTTATTTGCAATTTGGAGAAAGACCTGTATGGATAGTTGCTGAGATTTCAGATCTAAACATTAGAAAGGGGCACTGCTATTTATCTCTTGTAGAGAAATTGCCGGGTAATGCTGCTCCGGTTTGTGAGTTGAAAGGCATTGTATGGGCCAACAAATTTGAGCGGATCAGTAAAACATTTAATGAAGTTACAGGCACCAATCTTACTTCGAACACCAACATCTTATTTCAGGCAATAATCAGATATGATATTAAGTGGGGATTAAGTCTGGTAATTGAAGATATTGAACCGCGCTATACTGTAGGATTACTTCAGCAGGAACGTGAAAGAACAGTTGCAAAACTGAAGTCCGAGGGAATTTATAAAAACAATAAGCAG
>JAHEMF010000048.1:0-9487 GCA_024643795.1 Bacteroidota bacterium
TATTACCGGTTGGTACTGATGACTATCTGACCACAAAAAAATTCGGCGTTGGCCCTACTGTTGTATTTCTAAAACAAAGCAATGGATTTACATTTGGTGCTTTGATGAATCAGATCTGGAGCGTAGCCGGTGATGAAGACCGGTCAGACATAAGTAGTTTTTTTTATCAACCCTTTCTTACTTACAACTGGAAAAGCGGCGCTGGAGTATCTGTTAATTTTGAAGGCACTGAGGATTGGGAAAATAACACATCTGTTGGTTTTGTAAACCTTGGCATTTCGGCAGTTACTGCATTAGGTAAACAAAAAGTTTCCATGAACATTGGGCCCCGGTTCAATGTAATGTCTCCGGAAGGATCTAAAGCTGACTGGGGCTGGAGAGCGGTTCTGGCATTGCTGCTCCCAAAAGGTTGACACAAAGTAGATTAGCTGTAATCACTTAAGAGTAGATCAGCATATAAGCTGTTAGTTAGCATTCAATTAACATGTTGTAATAGTTAAAATCCTGAATTGCATTTTGGGTGCTTATCATTTTTTATAATTTTATATTGGCTAACGGCTGAAAGTCGACGCCTTTGGATACAGCTTAATAAATTAATGATCCATTCATCAGTGCAATTCGGATCAATATCTAAAACCTCAATAAATACAAACTCATGAAAAATAATGTGGCAGAATTCTTAGGAACATTTTGGTTGGTACTTGGAGGATGTGGCAGTGCAGTATTATCTGCTGCGTTTCCTGAAGTTGGAATAGGACTTGTAGGAGTGTCGATCGCATTCGGACTAACAGTACTTACCATTGCATACTCACTTGGTCATATTTCAGGGGCTCATCTAAACCCGGCAGTTACTATAGGGTTATGGGTGGCAGGCCGAATTGAAAGCAAAGATATTGTACCATATATTCTTTCACAGGTATTTGGAGGTATCGCTGCAGCAGGAGTTTTATATATTATTGCAACAGGTAACGGTTCTGAAATTGGTTCTTTTGCAGCTAATGGGTATGGTGATCATTCACCAGGCGGATATAGTATGAATGCTGCCATTGTGTGCGAGTTTGTTATGACATTTATGTTTTTGATAGTTATACTGGGATCAACAGCTCAAAGAGCACCAAAAGGATTTGCAGGAATGGCCATCGGTCTCGCCTTAACTTTGATACACTTAATAAGTATTCCTGTCACTAATACTTCTGTTAATCCTGCAAGAAGTATCAGCCAGGCAATATTTGTAGGCGATTGGGCACTTTCACAATTGTGGCTATTCATTGCAATACCCATAGCAGGTGCTGCTTTTGCTGGCCTTGTATATAAGAACGTCCTTAAAGACTAATTGCATTATTATCATTTAGCTCACCCTCTTTTACAATAAAGGAGGGTGATTCTTTTTGGTAACCAGAGTCACTCAGATTTGAAATCCTATGTTTTACTTTTATTACCTTTTATAATTTGTATGCAAATGAGCAACAAGTAGAATTGTTTATATTTTTACCTGAGTCAGGAGTTAATCGTTTCTCCTTAATAAAAAGATGGAGTTCTAAGCCTAAGTCGAATATATGCTTGAAAGGATAATTTCGTTTAGTATCAATAATAAGTTTACAATTGGCCTGCTTACGCTTTTTCTGATCGTATATGGGATATATTCAGCAACAACTTTACCGATAGATGCCGTACCTGATATCACAAATAATCAGGTGCAGATATATACCATCACACCTTCACTGGCAGCACAGGAAGTAGAACAACTAATAACGGCACCAATTGAACGGAGCCTTGCATCAATTCCAGGTTTAACAGAAGTTCGCAGTCTTTCCCGATTCGGACTATCACTAATTACAGTAGTATTCGAAGATGATGTCGACATCTACTTCGCACGGTCTCTGATTGATCAGAGAATTAATGAAGTGCAGAATGAATTGCCAGCCAATTCAGGTAAAACCAAAATGGGCCCTGTAAGCTCAGGACTAAGCGAAATTTATCAATACATACTGGAAGTTACTCCTGAACATACGCACAAGTACTCGGCTATGGAACTCAGGGAAATACAAGACTGGATCATTGCCAGACAACTTATTGGCATCAAAGGAGTGGCAGAAGTGAATAGTTTTGGTGGATTTGTCAGGCAATTTGAGGTTAGTGTGGATCCCGCACGATTAAAAAGTATGGGTGTCACTATACCTGAAATTTTCAACGCCCTTGAACAAAATAATGAGAATACCGGAGGCGCATACATAGAACGCAATTCAACAGCTTATTATATCCGTGGTATTGGTATGGTAAAATCATTTGATGATATCGGTGCCATTGTGATAAAAATTTCTGATACAGGTATTCCTGTACTCATCCGAGATGTCGCAGAGTTGAGAAACGGGAGTGCCATTAGATATGGTGCACTTACTTCAAATGGTCAAGGTGAAGTGGCTGGAGGGGTGGTTATGATGCTCAAAGATCATAACAGTGCACAGGTTGTTACAGCAATCAAAGATAAGTTAGAAGTTATAGCTAGCTCTTTGCCCGAAGGAATCACTGTAAAGCCATTCCTGGACCGGTCACATCTGGTAGACAGAGCCTTAAATACTGTAAAGACCAATCTTATAGAAGGTGCGCTGATCGTCATTTTTATTCTGGTATTATTCCTTGGTAATTTGCGGGCAGGACTTATTGTTGCATCAGTGATCCCATTATCAATGCTATTTGCCATTATTGGCATGAAGCTTTTCAATGTAAGTGGTAATCTTATGAGCTTGGGGGCGATCGACTTTGGCCTTATAGTAGATGGCGCAGTGATAATTGTGGAATCCATCCTGCACAATATAAAAAGCAAAGATTATTTAAAACAAGGGATTTCAAAGCTATCAAAGCAACAACTCAATTACGAGGTTAAGGAGAACGCAAGTAAAATGATGAGCTCAGCCACATTTGGACAGATCATCATACTGATAGTTTATATTCCCATACTTACACTGGTTGGCATAGAAGGAAAAATGTTTCGCCCCATGGCAATGACTGTTTCATTTGCAATTGCCGGAGCATTGGTTCTTTCACTCACCTACGTTCCTGTGATGAGCGCATTATTTCTTTCAAGAAATATTAGTAACAAGCTTCATATAGGCGATCGTATCATGGAGCGAATTCAAAAAGCTTACACTCCAACACTTCAAGTTGCCATACGATACAAATACTTGGCTATCTCAGCAAGCGTGATCGCCTTTGCAGCATCTCTCGTGTTATTTACAAAAATGGGGTCCGAATTTTTGCCTACTCTCGAAGAAGGGGACTTTGCATTCCACTCCATGCTTCCCGAAGGCAGCACCATCGACATGAGTGTAAAAAATAACAAACTGGTGGAAGATTTACTCTTACAATTTCCTGAAGTAAAATCAGTGGTATGTAAGACCGGTACGGCAGAAACTCCAACCGATCCGATGGCACCTTTCGACACCGATGTGATCATTGTATTAAAGGAAAAGGACGATTGGGTCACGACCGATAGCTACCAAGGACTCATGGATACCATGTTGGTTGCACTACAAGCAGGAATTCCCGGAGTCACATTTGAAGCCACTCAACCCATTGAAATGAGATTCAACGAACTAATGACCGGAGTACGGCAAGATGTAGCAGTGAAGATCTTTGGAGAAAATATAGATACTTTATCAGCGTATGCCGGATTAGTTGCCAAGCAGGTTACAACTATTCAGGGAGTGCAGGAGCCAAAAGTAGAGCGCACTCTGGGAATGCCACAAATAGCAATCGCATTTAACCGCGAACGAGTGGCACGATATGGGTTGAATATCGCTGAAATGAATCGAATAGTACGTGCAGCATTCGCTGGCGAGCATATTGGCTACGTATATGAAAATGAAAGGAAATTTGACATTGTAGTTCGTCTTCAGAAAGAAAAAAGATCTGATATTGAAAGTGTAAAGAATCTGTTTGTTCCGTTGCCTGGAGGAGAGCAAGTGCCCTTATATCAGGTTGCTGATATTTCCTACATAGTAGGTACAAACCAGATCAGCCGAGAGGAAGCACAACGCCGGATCGTTATCGGTTTTAATGTATCGGGTCGCGATATAAAAAGTGTGGTTGATGAAGCAAAAACACTTCTTGAAACCAGGATCGACCTACCTCCGGGATACTACTTCACATACGGAGGCGCATTTAAGAACCTGGAAGAAGCAACTAAACGATTACTTGTTGCTGTACCGGCAGCACTGCTACTGATCTTTATTATCCTGTTCATTACATTCGATTCCATGAAAAAGGCATTACTCATTTACACCGCTATACCTATGAGTGCTATTGGTGGCATCATTGCTCTATGGCTAAGAGATCTGCCGTTCAGTATTTCGGCCGGCATTGGGTTTATCGCTCTTTTTGGAGTGGCTGTGCTGAACGGCATAGTACTTATTGCAACTTTCAATCAACTTGAACAGGAAGGCGAGCACGACATTATCAAAAGGGTTATCAAAGGAACTTCGATGCGCCTGCGCCCTGTACTTATGACAGCATTCGTTGCCTCTTTGGGATTTTTACCGATGGCGATGTCTGAAACAGCCGGTGCAGAAGTTCAGCGCCCGTTGGCAACTGTTGTAATAGGAGGGCTAATCACTGCTACTGCACTCACACTGGTAATACTACCTCTGATCTATATTCTGTTCTCAGGTAAATTTTCAGGTAAAAAAATTAGTGCTCTGATTGTTGCAGCATGCACCTTAATACCCTTTACTTCCCATAGTCAGCAAACACCACTTCAAATCGCACTTGACCTTGAAACATGTGTATCAATGGCTCTTGAAAGAAATCAACAGTTAGCTATAAGCATGCTCGATGTAGAACAAAAAAGAAAATTACAAAAGACTTCCTTCGACTTTGGACGTACAGGAATTTTTTATGAGAATGAAGACCTAATAAATAATAGCACTAGTGAAGGGATACAAAAAATAGGTTTTACTCAGTCCATACCATTTCCATCAGTATGGTTTGCACAAGGCAATTACAACAAACAATCCACTTATTTATCATCATTGGAACTTGAGAACAAAAAACTGATAGTCAAAAATCTGGTCAAGAGTAGTTATTACGAGCTATGCTTTGCAATACGTAAACAGGAGGAATGGAAACAACAGGATTCGCTTTTCAGCCAGTTCAAAAATGCTTCATCAATCCGCTACCAAACCGGCGAATCCAGCAAACTTGAAAGCATGATGGCTCAGGCAAAACTGAGTAGAATCAAAATTGCTTTAAATGAATCAACAACTGAATTAAACAGGATTCAACAACATTTAATGAACCTCTTAAACACCGACTCGTTGATACTACCTTCTTCAACAGACCTGGAGGATGTCACTGTTTCAGGACAAGCACTTGAAAAACCCGGATCAGATCATGTTTATCTTGAGATATGGCAGGCAGAACAAATTAAAGCGCGTGATAATAAAAGGATTGAAATACATAAACTTTTCCCTGATCTAACTATCAGATATTTCAACCAGAACTGGTACAATACAGAACCCGGGTATTATGGATATTCATTCGGAATAGGTATCCCTTTGTTTTTTTGGTCGCAACAAGGCAGAATTCAGGCTGCTGCAATAGAAGAAGATAAAACTGTAATTGAATACAATGTTCGTGAACGTGAATTCAAGGCAGGCCACACATTGGCGTTAAGCCAATATAATAACAGTTTAATGACTTTACAATTTTACAGGAGTGAAGGGATTGAACAAGCGAAGAAAATGCAGCATGACGCCGTTGTTGCATTTAAAAGCGGAGAGATCGGCTATATTGAATTGGTTTCACTGCTTAGTCAGGCACACGAATTAAGATTAGGATACCTGGACGCATGGAATGAATGCAATCAGTCAGCTATTAAATTAAATTATTACAACGGTCAATAGAATACTCATTATGATCTCGATCCTGAATAATATGAAAGTCATCCGAATTCTGATATTTTTAATATTTACATCCTTCATTTCATGCTCTCCTTCATCAGATCATGAAGGCACCTCACAAGTACATGTTTCAGAGTTAAATTCACCTAATGAGATCAGGATCAATAAACAGCAATATAAAACTTTGGGTATTGAAACTTCAAAGATGGTCAGGGTAAACCTAAGCGATGACATTACAGCAAACGGGCACTTGAAGGTTCCGCCTCAGAACAAAGCCATAATAACCTCCATGTTGGGTGGCACAGTAAAAAACATATTAGTTCACGAAGGGAGTTATGTTGCAAAAGGACAAGCTTTGGTTACACTTTCTAATCCTGCTTTTATTAAGTTGCAACAAAGTTTTATAGAAGTAAGATCCCAGTATGAATATGCCACTCTTGAAGCTGATAGGCAAAAAGTTCTTGCAGATAATGACATAACTGCGAAAAAGCTTTTACAACAGGCGTTAAAAGAACAGCAAGTTCTTTACTCCAACTACCGTTCACTTGGCGCACAACTTATTATGGCCGGCTGCGACACTTCAAAACTTGAAGCTGGAGATATCCGCTCCGACCTTTCGATCACAAGTCCGATAAGCGGACATGTTTCTCATGTTGAGGTAAATATTGGCAGCACAGTTTCACCATCAACTGAAATGCTTCAATTGATCGACAATTCGCAACTACACCTCGACCTGTTCATATACGAGCGTGACCTGCCCAAAGTTAAAGCAGGACAGCAGGTTGACTTCTCACTCACAAATTTACCTCAAAAGCAATTTACTGCTGTGATATTCGGCATTGGGAGCGCATTTGACGGATCAAGCAAGTCTATTCCTGTTCATGCCGAGATCAAAGGTGACAAAACAGGTCTTATTGAAGGTATGAATGTAACAGCTCACATACATATGACATCGGATTCTTTATATGCCATACCTGAAACGGCTCTTATCAATGATAATGGTAACGATTACATTTTTGTCAGAAAACATGATGGAATAAACTCCAACAATGATTTTATTTTTGAAAAGATCCGGGTGATAAGAGGCATATCTAATCAAACTTATACTTCATTTGAAACACTGGATATGTTCGACCCTGATTCCGAAATCGCTACCTCAGGGGTTTTTTACCTGATGAGTATGACAAAAGAAGAAGGGCATGAAGGCCACTGATACTTCGGTTAATCCTGCAAGAAGTATCAGTCAGTCAATTTTTGTGGGCGATTGGGCGCTTTCACAATTGTGGCTATTCATTGCAATACCTATAGCAGGTGCTGCTTTAGCAGGGATACTTTACAAGAATTTAATTGCTGAAAAGTAGTACTTAACAAATGTTGAGGCAGAAATAAATTGTATTACGTATTTTTTGCTAATACTAAAAATGGGTGGAATTTATTCTACCCATTTTACTTTCCTAGATGTAATATAGCTGAGCTCAAAATTAAGATACCATTGCAAAAGTCGACTTATAGAGCAACAGCTATCTTCTAATGCTATAACTAGCAGCAAATTAAACAGTCATCTTATTTTATGTTGCATCCGTGGCTGGATTTTTATTTGAAGATGATGTTATAGTCAAACTCATTAGCGTGCCGATCCTATTGAAAACATTGGCCGATCCAATGGCACATCTTTTCCTAAACCTCAATAAAGCTGTCCTTTACCCATGTAGGCCATATTTTAACCAAAAACCACCTTCAAAATTAGGTGATAACAAGGTTTCCGTCTAATTTCAATACATGAGCTATTAGACCGTTCCATTAATTACTGAGCCACATGAACAATTGCTACCGGGCAAGATTTTCACATAAAAACAGGTGGCAAAGTTATGTGCTGTTTACACTGATCATTCTTTTATTTTCTATTCCATCAATAACTTCAGGGCAGGGGATAATTCCAACAAAAGGAAAAGAGTTCTGGTTGGGGTTCATGTTAAACTACCAGCAATCGGCCAACAATAAAAGATTGGAGGTCTTTATTACAAGTGATAAAAACACATCCGGAATTGTTCTGATACCAAAACAAGGATGGTCGCTTCCATTTACAGTAACTGCCAACCAAACAACTTCAATTCTTATCCCCAACAATATCGCTGAACATATAGTCTCAGAGGTAGTAGAAAACAAAGGTGTATATATTGCCACCCTTGATACTGTTAGCGTGTTCGCAATAAATTTTGCCTCCTATACTGCAGACGGATCCAAGATCCTCCCTTTTCAATCCCTGGGTACTGAATACAGGGTGTTGGGATATCCCGGAACTATAAATGGCGGTTTTGCCGAATTCTTAATTGTATCCACTACCGATGATACTGAGATCAGAATTACACCTACCGCGCAAACATCAGGTGGAAAAGCTGCAGGAGTTCCATTTAATATCACTCTTGATGCCGGAGAAAGTTATCAGGTAAAAGCAACTAACAGTACCGGCGATTTTAGCGGGACCACAATTGTGGGTACCGATTCCAGTGGGTCATGCAGACCTTTTGCTGTGTTCTCAGGAACTACCTGTGTTAATATCCCGAACACCGGATGCCCCTGGTGCGACCACCTCTTTGATCAGGAAATAACATCCGAAGTTTGGGGAAGCTCATATTTTGCTGTGCCTTTTACTCCTGCATCAGATTACACTATCAGAATACTTGCTGATCAAAACAATACTCAATACACTATCAATGGTACTACAACAGGTAATTTGAATGCAGGGCAGTTCTTTCAAATTTCAAACAATACCACACCCATGCATATCACAGCAACCAAACCTGTGAATGTTGCACAGTTTATGCAGGGCCGGTCTTGTTCCGGTACCGGCGACCCGGCTATGGTGCATTTAAATGCGGCTGACCAGTCAATAGATAATATCACATTCAGTACAGTAACTTCAACTGTTATAAGTCAGCATAGGTTGAATGTGATCATGCCTACTGCTTTCACCAGCCAGCTAAAGCTTGACGGAGCAACAGTACCGGCTTCCAGCTTTTCACTATTTCCTTCCAACCCTGCAGAGTCATATGCGCAGTTCACCCTTACACAGGGAAGTCACACACTTGAAGCCGACAGCGGATTCAGCGCATATGTTTATGGTACGGGACAAGATGAAAGCTATGCATATTCAGTTGGATCATATAGCAAGACACAACCTATTCAGATTGATTCAATATTGTGTACCAACGATACCATTAACATCGGGATCAACAATCAACTTTATGGATCCTGGTGGTCAGTAAACAGTGCTCCATTGGATACAATTGCTCTGGGGCCTGTACTAACTTTGGTTCCTCCTATTATTCCTGAACTTTACATTTTACATGGTTTTGAAAATATTTCAGGCTGTGAAAAGGAATACTACTTCAGTATTGAACTACCGGACCCTCCGGTGGTTACCATCACACAGTCTGCTGATACTATTTGCCCTTTTGAGAATGTTCAACTTACGGCCTCAACCATACCTGTTTCCAGTAATTATATTTATTCGTGGAGTCCTGTTATCGGCTTAAGCAATCCTAACATTGCAAACCCTGTTGCAACACCCTTTCAAAGCATGTGGTACT
>JAHEMF010000048.1:9587-13807 GCA_024643795.1 Bacteroidota bacterium
GCAACCAGGTTTAAGTGGCAACAGATAAGCCACTCAGGGGTTAATAATGATAACTGGATGCTTGATGAAGTGATAATTGGCGCAACCGGATATTCCGGGTATGTTGTAAACTGGTCTCCCCCAACAGGATTGTCTGCTATTAATATTCCTGATCCAATAGCTGATCCACAAATTAACACAACTTATATTGTAACTATCAGCGACACTACTACAGGATGTGTTTATGTAGACTCCGTTCAGATTAAAGTTGGCCAGCCATTCACTCTGACCACAACACCTGACACATCACTGTGCAACTCAACATCTGTAGTAGTAAGCAGTGTACCCAATATCCCAGGCAACTATAACTACATATGGACTCCGGCATCAGGATTATCGAATCCATTTTCTCAGTCAACCAATGCCAACCCCGGATATACATCCATGTATTACATATCTGTTTCGTCTGCTGAAGGATGTAACCGGACAGACAGCGTTAAGATCAATGTATCAAACTTGAGTGGCATTATATTAAGTCCCTCCTCAGCATCTGTTTGTACCGGTGACTCGATCCTTGCAACAACAACGGTGATAAGACAATGTGGATCAAATGGAACACCAATAAGTGGTGTTGCTCAATCATCTGTTCCCGTTAACGGCACAAATTCAAGCAGCGCTTCAGGTTTAACACCCTTTGCAACTTCATTCAGAAGTTCAAAACATCAGTACCTTATCCTTGCTTCTGAACTAAATTCGACTGGAATGATGCCCGGGTCATCCATTAATGAAGTTGGTTTTTATATTTCAAGCCTTGCGGGCAACAACTTACTCGAAAATGTATCGATAAAATTAGGATGTACCGGATTAAGTCAGCTTACAGCAACTTTTGTTGATGGCCTCAATCAGGTTTATAATGCAGCATCTGTGAATCTGACAACCGGGCGGAATGGATTCACATTTAACAACACGTTTGACTGGGATGGGTACTCAAATCTTATAGTAGAATTCTGTTATAACAATAGCTTATCCTCAACAAGCAAACAAGTGTACTACAGTGGACCTATGAATGGAACTGTAATATACAAAGGTTCATCAGCTGATGTATGTAGTGATCTTACAGGTCAAGTATATTCTTATCGTCCTAAAACAGATTTTATCTATTACACCAATGCTTTATCGCCTTCATATTCGTTTAACTGGAGTCCGCAGAGTGGAGTTTCTGACCCAAATTCTCTGAACACCTATATCACACCTTCTGTAAGTACAAATTACATATTAACTCTAATAGACACTCTTACCGGCTGTGTGTATACCGATACCACGCAAATAAATGTAGCTCCCGGTTTTTCGATTTCCGTCAGCTCTGATACTACGATCTGTGCTAACGACTCCATCACATTATTTGCTTCTCATACAGGAGGCGCAGGCAGCACAACTTGGTGGACCCCATCAAATGCATTCAATGACTCCACTCTGTTAAATCCAACCATACTTGCAAGTCCTGGAACAGTTTTTCAATTTCATGTTACTTCTGCACTTGGATGTTCTAAAAAAGACAGCACCCAGATACTGATAAACGACCTGCAATCTATACTGATTGATCCGGATATATTATTCATGTGCCCTGACGACACAGTTCATACCACTCTGGAAACCGAAACTCTTTGCGCAATTGGAAATATCAATTGTACTGGACCTGTGGCAACAGCCAGTATCGGAAACTCAACAACGAGCTCTTCCTCTAGTCAAACCACAATCTTTCCAGGATCGTACAATAGCACTAGAAGGCAATTATTATACCGTGTCGGAGAACTGACTTCTCAGGGGATGAATGATAAGAGTACGATATCGGAGATCAGTTTCACTATCACCTCCTTGGGCACACCCAACTATAGTGACTTCACAATAAAGATAGGTTGCGAATCGGCAACACAATTAAGTCCTGTTTTTATTACAAACCTTCAAACTGTTTTTGAACCTAAAAACATCACTCTTGTAAATGGGATCAATACATTTGTATTTGATCACACATATAACTGGGATGGAGCATCAAGCCTTGTGATAGAATTTTGTTATGAGAATTCCGCTTCAGCCAATAGCTCTGCTGTTCAATATCATAATCCGGGATTCAACACCACATTATATCGTACAGGTACAACCGGCATGTGCAGCATTCTAAATGGATGGAACAGTTACTATCGGCCCAACATCAAATTCGGATATTGTCAGCGAGATCCATTACAACATCTGGTTTATCAATGGACTCCTACTACAGGGGTAACTGATCCCACCATTCAGGATCCGGGTTTTTACCCTGACTCTTCCACCACGTACTTCCTAACAGCAACAGATACAATAAGTGGATGTATGTTCACGGATAGTGTTACGGTTACTATCAACACATCAAACCTGGCCGTAACAGCTATGAATGACACATCGGTTTGTAATGCAATTGGAACACAACTGACGGCTATTCACAATTCACCCGGTCCGGTAACCTATAGCTGGAGCCCAGCCACAAATTTATCAAATCCCTCTGCAGCAAATCCGGTCATCACAGTTGCCGGCACACAATTATATGTTGTGTCTGTTACCGATTCAATAGGATGCTTCACCGTATATGATTCGGTAATGGTAACTGAGTCGTTACCGGCGGTCATTACCCTTACACCTGACACCAGTGTTTGCTTAGGCGACAGTATAAGCTTACAGGCAAACGGAGGATTACTTTATTCATGGTCACCACCTAGCACACTGAGCAACCCATTGAGCAGTTCTACCTATGCGCAACCAATTGTTCCTACAACATACATGTTAACTGTAACAGATAGCAGCGGGTGTATCATAACCGATTCCGTTACAGTTGGTGTTGATCTGTTGCCTGTATTTACGTTGGGACCTGATACAAGTTTTTGCGAAGGGTTATCAGTCACTCTGAATGCCGGCAGCGGATATTTGCAATATAACTGGAACACCAACACTACAGGCAGCACGCTCACTACTGACACGTCGGGTACTTATTGGGTTGACATTTCAAATCAATGTGGCACATCACGAGATTCTGTAATTGTAACCGTATTCGCTGCACCTGTTGTTGATCTGGGTGCAGATACCACATTATGCAATGGAATACCAGTTACTCTGGACCCTAATATTGCAAATGGTTCATATTTATGGTCTAATAATGCTACGTCTCAGAATATTCAGGTTACATTATCAGGCACATATACTATTACCGTTACCAACCTTAATGGCTGTACCGGCTCTGATTCTATTTCTGTTAATTTTAATACTGCACCCGTGGTTACACTCGGTATCGACACAACTATTTGCCAGGGTGACAGTGTTTTACTGTACGCATATAACGCGGGATGCAGTTATACCTGGTCAACAGGAGCTGTAAACCCATCACTTACTGTATGGCAAGCCGGAACATATTGGGTTGTGGTTGACAATGGCAGCTGCATTACATCAGACACCATTACACTAAATGTGAATTTAGCACCTATAGTTGACCTTGGACCTGATATAACTTATTGTGCGGGCACTCCGGTTACCATAGATGCAGGAAATTCAGGAATGAATTTTAGCTGGAATACCGGGCAGAACACTCAGACTCTGCAAACATCCACTCCCGGAATATATTCAGTAACTGTTAGTGATAGTATAGGGTGCTCAGCAACTGACAGCATTATACTCAACCAACTTAATTTACCAGTTGTTGAACTGGGTAATGATACAACCATCTGCGACTACGCATCTATCACTTTGGATGCAGGAAATTCAGGGTCTCAATACCAATGGTCGGAAGGCTCAACCACACAAACAATTTCTACTAGTGATCCTGGACAAATTATAGTTTCTGTTACTGATTCGAACGGATGTGTTTCTTCAGATTCCATAAATGTTTTCAATTATATTGTAACCGAACCTGAACTTGGGAATGACACAACCATTTGTGATGGCTCATCTGTTCTCATAACTGTTAATGGATCATTCGCTTCGTATATGTGGAGCACAGGAAGCACTGCAGCTGCGATAAATATCAATACAAGCGGGACCTATTCAGTTATGGTCACTGATATGAATGGTTGTGAATCTGCCGATTCCATTGGCGTAACCACTCAGCCACTTCCGGTTATTAATGTTAATCCCGTTTCTCCCATTTGTTTAGGAGACAGTGTACTTCTGGCAGCTTCATCATCAACTGCTATCCAATATCAGTGGTCACCGATAAATGG
>JAHEMF010000095.1 GCA_024643795.1 Bacteroidota bacterium
TATAAGGCATAATTTCCGTCTGTATTTAGTGTTTCTTTAAACCCTACTAGTAAAGTTTCTATTTCTTCCCATTTGTAACTTCGAGAGCCAGCTTTTGTTTTTGAGCTTATCTTACAGGAAATCATTGAAGCTACAGAGAAAAACGCCAAAATCAGGAGTGCAAAATATTTCATTGAATAAAATATATTTTAGAAAACGTATACTTCGTAAAGTTAAGGCAAAAAAAAGAGGCTGCGATAATGCAGCCTCTTTTTTATAAAAGTATTCTTCCTTTATTCAGCAGTCATTGTTTCATCAAACAAACGACCATTATAGGTATAATTCAATGTAAACGTTTTAGTTGCAGGATCATAAGCGTTGACTTTACCTGGAATTCCAGTTATTTCACTACCACCCACATCTCCACCAACAGTAACTGAATTATCAGCATTTACTTTCACAGTCAATATATAGGCTGGATTCTCCCAATAACCACATAAGGTTTTTACAGTTGATGCATCAACTGTATTTAACTCCAATCCAGTCTCATCATAATATAAATCACCGGCAGATGGATGCAATAGATGTCCTACTCTATGATATTTACCAGCATAAGGATTAGCAATTCCTATATTAGTTACACCGTTGTTAGCAACTCGCCTTCCGTCAGCCATAATTGAAGTATACACGAAAGTCCAAGTATCACCTATGCTTAATCCAGCATCAGTTGGAGGAAGTGGATTCCCTTCGAGAACTAAATCTGCAATTAATGAAGAGTAATCAACAGTAAACGATTTCTCTACTATAGCTTGTTCATTTGCATTGCTTATATCAATATTCGATAATACTACTGCATTTGAACTTTTGCCATCGACAGTTGTGAAAGACTTTGATACTTCAATCGATTGAATTCCAGGACCAACTGGTATTTCCAGTGAAATTTCCAATGTTGGATTGGTCCCTGCTTTAAAAGGAATATTTCCTGAAAGGACATCAACTAGTCCTCCCGCTTTTGCATCTGAAGTTATCAAATCATCCGGCTCTACACATGAGTTGAGCGCCAATGCAATCATGGCAAACAACAAAATGTATGTTTTATTTAATATATTTTTCATAATCATTTCTTTTAAAACATTAATTAACGTCCCACCATACTTTGGTATTCAAATCATCAGCTCCTTGTCTGGAAACTGCTTCCTGCAAATTTGAAGGATTCCTTGAAGCCTCATCAGAAGGATAATATACACGAACCGGTATTTTGCCACCATTTGCTCCGGATGCGGCAGGTGTCAACACTGGAAAACCAGTTCTTCTCCACTCAAACCACGATTGCAAACCCTGATCAAACGTAGCAACATATTTTTGAGTAGCTATTTGTTCCATTGCAATTGCCGGGTCATAAGCCCATCCACCATATCCCCAGAAATCTTCTAGAGCATAAGCCATGATATCACTTTCATCCCAACCCCAGCTTACAAATGTATCATACCATATATCATCAAGAACAGCAGTTAATGCTTCTTCATTTTGATAATAAGAAGCTTCAACACCTTCTACATAATATGCTTCAGCTGCAGCTTCTCCACCAGGGATAAAACCTTTATGTGCTGCCTCTGCAAGGAATAGTTGTAACTCAGGATAACTCATCAACATACCTGGAGCTGAAGCTGCAGTATAAAAACTTCCAAGTTTACATGTATTTGAAAGACCATTTCCTAAATAACCTGCAGCTTCTGCTGAAGTCAATCCATTTGGCATACCTACATAATCATCCGTATGAGCTGTAAGTGTATTGGCATACAATGAAACCCTATAATCAGGACTTTTATTAGTATAAAGTAAATCAATCAAATTAGCAGAAACACGGTGATCATCACGCGTTTTTCTGTTCTCGTTAATTGGATTATTGTTTGGAGCTGAACCTAAATACATTAAAGCTGCATTGTCTTCATTTCCTTCAAAAATCGGATAGGTATCCGGATCAGCAATAATCTTAGAGATTTCAGTAGTTGCTAAAGCTGCATCTCTATCTGACATTCTCATGAGTAATCGAATACGCAATGAATTAGCGAATTTTTTCCATGCCAGGATATCATTCTCAAACAGTATGTCACCAGCTATTTCAGCACCATCTTCACTTAGTAAAGAATTTGCTTCATCCAATTTTGCAATGATATCACGATAGATTGATTCTTGCGTATCGTATTTTGGAGACACAATTGATTCTTCTGAAGTAGCGTTCCAGGCTTCCTGATATGGTATATCACCAAATAAATCTGTAAGCACTGAAGTCACATATACTTTCAATACTAAGGCAACACCCATATAATTATCATTTTCACGCTCCATACCAACCTGATATATTGATGCTATATCCTGACCAGAGGCAGCGTATAAACTTGTCCATGAGTTATTAATCACTGATACACGCGGAATATATCGATCCTCATCAGTATATTGTGCTTTTGCCATATGCTGAGCCCAACATGAACCCATTTCGTGGCCTAAAAAGATCTCGTGAACTCGATCCGTCATGGATTCAATCGCATTCGTTAACAGCATATCCGGAGCAGCCTGAGATACACCAGGTACGTTTGGATCCGAATTGAGTTCTTCAAATTTATCTGTACAGGCAGTAACAAATAGTACTGCAAACAGAAATGTCATAAATATTTTTATTCTTGTCTTCATTTTCTTTTTCTTTTAGAATTAGAAATTAAGTCTTACACTGAAACCTAAACTTCTTGCTGATGGCAACTGGCCAAATTCAAGACCCTGAACGTTTGAATCGCTAAAAGCGGTCTCAGGATCGATATGAGGAACAGTACTTGACAAAAGGGCAAGGTTTCTTCCCACGAAAGAAATATTCAAATCTTTGATGGCACCTAATTTTCTAAAGGTATACCCTAATCTTACTTCTCTTAATTTAATATAGCTGGCATCAAACACCGAGGATGAAGCAATGCTATTCACGAAAGCTGCTTTGTTGTATTCTTCTGCAGTAACGACTACATCGTTTGGTACAAATGAACCATCAGCTGCTTCTTTAACACCAACTCCTACAATACCACCTTCACGGCCAAGTAAAGTTTCATCAAGAACGCCTGCATATCTACCCCAGGTGGTAGTCATTGAATACAATGATCCTCCTTGTCTTGTGTCAATCAACACACTCAAATCAAGGTTCTTGTATCTGAAATTGTTGCTTATACCACCTGTCCAGTCAGGAGTAAAAGAACCTAAGTTCTTTAATTCACCTTGTGAAGGCACACCACCGTCATGAATGATCTGTCCATCAGGAGCTCTTTTAACATCATATCCAAAAAGCGTTCCATAAGATTGGCCTGGGATGTTTACTACCTTCATACTCCAATAACTTCCCAATTCATACTGCTCAATACCTTCCGCAAGAGAAACAATTTCATTGGTATTTTTTGCCCAGTTCACATTGATATCCCACTCAAATCCACTGGATGTAGTCAATACATTTGCACCGAGCATTACTTCAAATCCTTTGTTGGTGATTTCACCAGCATTGATGGTTTTTGATGTAAAACCACTGGTTGCAGAAACAGGAATATTAATAATCTGATCAATTGATTTACTATCATAATACGTGAAATCTAATTTGATACGATCGTTGATAAACCTGA
>JAHEMF010000096.1 GCA_024643795.1 Bacteroidota bacterium
ATGATGGCTGGTGGCACAACACTCCCGGTTATCGCCAGCACCTCACCTATGCATCTCTGAGAGCTATTGAGCTGAGGAGAAGCATCGCCAGATCAGCCAATACCGGTATCTCATGCTTTGTTAACCAGCGGGGTGATATCCTTAACAGAACGTCGTGGTGGATTCCTGCAGCCTTCAAAGGTGAGCTGAACAGAAATACTGCAATGACCATTTATTCCCTTACAGGAGACATTCTGGGGAAGGTAATGGTGCTTTTAGCTATGGGGGTGGTCATCGCTGTAGTGGTATTGCGCTTCAAACGTTAATTGTGCTTAAGGTGGCTCGTTTGGACGGTATGTGTTAATTTTGCACCCTCATTCAATTTATCAATCACAGTATGCAAGAATTTGATGTAGTAATAATAGGATCAGGACCCGGGGGGTATGTTTGTGCGATCCGCTGTGCCCAGTTAGGTATGAAAGTAGCACTTGTAGAGAAGTATGATTCATTAGGAGGTACGTGTTTGAATGTGGGTTGTATTCCTTCAAAAGCTCTACTCGATTCATCAGAACATTATCATAATGCTGAACATAATTTTAAGGAGCATGGAATTAATATTACCGGGCTCAAAGCTGATCTGGGTAAAATGATTTCCCGTAAGGATAGTGTGGTGAAGCAAACCGTTGATGGCATCAATTTTTTGATGAAAAAAAATAAGATCACTGTTATTAATGGTCATGGCAGTCTGAAAGATAAGAGTACCATATCTGTAAAAGACGGGAAAGGAAAAGTAACAGAGATCAAAACAAAAAAAGTTGTGATCGCTACCGGATCCAAGCCATCCGGTTTAACCGGCGTTACTGTAGACAAGAAAAGAGTTATCACTTCAACCGAAGCGCTCACATTAAAAGAAGTACCGTCTGATCTAATCGTGATCGGTGGCGGTGTTATAGGTCTTGAACTAGGTTCGGTATATGCAAGATTGGGATCAAAGGTTCTGGTTTTGGAATATTTGGATTCTATCATACCTCAAATGGATAAGACACTTGCCAAAGAGTTGGAAAAATCGCTGAAGAAATTAGGCTTCGAATTTAAATTTCGTCATGCAGTGAGCAGTGTGTCTGTAAAAGGGAAAACTGTTACTGTTAAGGCAAAGGATCTTTCAAAAGATGCTGAAGTTGAGTTCAAAGGCGACTATTGTTTACTGAGTGTAGGAAGGTCGGCATACACCGAAGGATTGGGATTGGAGAATGTGGGTATCAAAACTGATGAGAGGGGCAGGATAGAAGTTGATGAACACCTGCAGACAAGTGTAGAAGGCATATATGCGATCGGTGATGTTATAAAAGGTGCAATGCTGGCACATAAGGCAGAGGAAGAGGGGATGTTTGTAGCAGAATGGATGACCGGCCAAAAGCCTCACATCAATTACCTGCTGATTCCAGGTGTGGTTTATACCTGGCCGGAGGTAGCTGCAGTAGGGTATACAGAAGAAGAGTTAAAGAATAACAAAGTAAAATATAAGGTGGGATCATTTCCATTCAAAGCCAGTGGCAGGGCCAGAGCATCAATGGATACTGACGGTCTCATCAAAGTATTGGCAGATGCTGAAACAGATGAGATCCTGGGTGTTCACATGATTGGTCCAAGGACCGCAGATATGATAGCCGAAGCGGTGGTTGCGATGGAATTCAGGGCTTCAGCTGAAGATATAGCAAGAATGAGTCATCCGCACCCAACTTATACAGAGGTATTCAGAGAAGCTTGTTTAGCTGCAACCGAAAACAGAGCCATACATATCTGATAAGGATCAGTTGTGCTTTGTTCCCACACAGATCACTGATAATCCCAGCTTTTTAAATAAAAGATGATCTGCCATTTTAAGCAATGGAACCAATTTATTGAACAGTTTCATCTGCCCGTTTGGGATGGTCCGGTGGTTTTGTAATTTACCTGAGATGAACCAGGCAGGAATGCCGGCAGCATTAAAGTAAAATGAATGAAGGGTAGTAGAGTTGTTTTGTCTGAATAGTTCGGTCAGGCTTTTGGCATTATATCTTTTGTAGTGCATCAGACTCTTATCGAGAGAATTGTAAAGGCTTTGAAATGCAGGTACAAGAATTATAAGATTGCCTCCTTTTTTTAAAAGTGACAGGCAGTTTTTAATGGCCAGGGAATCATCTTTGATATGCTCAACTACGTTGAGGGCAAAAACAGTGTCGAAGCTGTTCAAAAGATCGTTGTAGGCATTTTCAAAATGGGGGTGTGAAAGATCGATGTCTCTTACGCCTTTCACGTTTTGATTATCCTTGAATTTTTCCTTTAAAATATCTCTGTATCCTGGGCGGATGTCGCTCAAGGTTATTGAGTATCCGGTTTCTGCAAAATATGAAGAGATATTGCCAATACCGCTGCCTATCTCAAGGATCTCTCCGGAACAAAATGGTGCAACGGTATCGAAGGTCCAACGGTTGAAGTTGCTGGCAGCAGAGATCACATCCAGCGTTTCATGACCTTCGGCATCTACTTCTTTATAATAAAATTCTGTGTCTGCAGCACTCATTTAAAAAGCCCGTATCTCAAAATGCAATATATGGCTCTGAAGCCATCTTTCCAGTTTATCTTTTTGCCCTCTTCAAATGTACGGCCATAATATGAGATCCCAACTTCATAGATCCTGATCTTTGGGATCCTGGAGATCTTAATGGTGACCTCAGGCTCAAACCCAAATCTTTTTTCTTTGAGGTCGAGTGATTGAATAAGTTCACGTTTGCAAAGTTTGTAACAGGTCTCCATATCAGTAAGGTTTAGATTGGAAACCATGTTGCACAAAAATGTGAGTAGTTTATTTCCGATCGAATGCCAGAAGAAGAGAATGCGATGGGGATTTCCTCCTGCAAAACGTGAACCATAAACCACATCAGCAAATCCATCAACTACAGGTTGAAGTAATAGATTGTATTCTTTAGGATCATATTCCAGATCGGCATCCTGAATGATAACATAATCTCCGGTAGCTTCTCGTATACCTGTATGGAGGGCCGCACCTTTTCCCTGATTAACCTGGTGTACTATCAATTTGTATTCAACTCCGGGGAATCCTGAAAAGAAATCTCTGATGGCATCCGGACTCTTGTCTTTTGAGCAATCGTCTACAATTATTATTTCTTTTTTTATATCATTGATCAGCCCAATTTCAATAACTTTGTTTAGAATCTGGTGAATAGTTTTTGATTCGTTATAGCAAGGGATGATTATAGATAAACAATTGATCTGTTGCATTTACTGAAAATATTTTAGTAGGACGAAGATAGTGCTTTTATCAGTAGTTGAAAATGACAATTTGTCAAATCACATTTTTTAGATGACATTCAAAATTAGCGGTTCTAACCAGTTCATCTTAGGTGCAGTTTTATTCGGACTGCTGGTGTATTTTCCTGTGTTCCTTCATCTTGAAAAACTTGTTTTTCGGATTTGGGATGAATCAAGGGTCGCGGTAAATGCAATTGAAATGTATAGCAATGGAAATTTTCTAGTTCCATATTATAAAGGTCAACCGGATCTGTGGAATACAAAACCTCCATTAT
>JAHEMF010000097.1 GCA_024643795.1 Bacteroidota bacterium
TGTGAATTATTCAGGATTGATGCGTTTCTTTAAATCATCTGCTACATCTTTCAGGAAACGAACTGAGAAACTTACAACAAACCTCCAGCGCTCCCATTTCAGCGTTGCGTATTCATCCTGATCAAAAATACCATCATCACCTTCTTCCGGAAAATCAAGTGGTCTACGGAATTGTTGCTTTGCACCGGTATAAGTTGTTCCTAATGTCAGGTCAAGCCCTTTAAGTTTTAGTACTAAGCCACCGCCGAAATGATAAAAATCTGCACGGAAAGTACTATTACTTGCCACAGGTTCATTTTGAACAAATGCAGTCCTGTTATTAGGTACAGCTGAGAAATCAGTTGAAAAACTGGTGAAAAATGATATCTTTTCTTTGATGTAGAATTCAAAACCAATCCCTCCGTTTACAACAGAGTTTACTTGATCTACAAGTTCAAATGTGATGGTATCTCCACTGCTTTGGGCATAATGAGTTTGTTTTGAAAGCATAGAATACTGTTTTATACTATTAAACCATTCACCACTCAGGTGAATTTTATTTCTTCCAACCGGAATAGTAGCACCAATGCCAATAGCCCACGGTCGCTTTACAGTAACAGGTATGCTGCTTTTGTCATTGGTCACATAAATGTCATCCTGTGTTGTCAGATTTTCAATTCCTGCAAAAAACTGATTGTATTTATATTTTCCTGAACCACTTAGATTGATCATGGGAGTGGTGACGGTTAACCCCAGTTGAATGTTGTTCCAGTTAGCAGCAAGGCCCGCTTTCCATAACAAACCGATCTTATCTAAGCCTATAGACCTTTCGTAATAAAAGGTAGCGGTTTGGTTGGTGGAAGTTAATGCCTGAAGATCAATGATAAGTGACCTGCGTTGTTGATACGATGAAACAATATTGGACAGACCAACACTTATATTATTACTGATAGGGTACGACCAGGAAAATGTGAACCATTGTTCTTTTATATTTGCAGCGGTTTTTAATGTACCCCTGAAATATTCTTCCCCAGGAAACTGGTCTATTACATCTCCTTGCACTTCATTGGTGTATGAAAGATTCAGGTCGATAGTTTGTCTTTGAAGTATTGAATATGCAAAACGGTGATTTTTCAATGCACCTCCAACTTTGAATGTTCCGGCAGCAAGACTGGGCACACCGCCAAAATCGGACGTGGACAGATCGGTTGAATTTCCGGTTGCATCTTCAACCTTTACCCGATTCCATTCATACACATCAGCACTCAACAAAAATGCAGGGTTTTCAATAAGCCCCAATCTTGCAGGATTGTAAAATACTGCCCCAAGATCTTCAACACCACCAATTACTGAGCCACTAAGTAGCATGGACTTAGTACCATATTGCTGGGTCCAGTAATGGCCATCCTGTGCAAGGGTCTTTTGGGTAAGCAGTGATAAGAAGAATAGGATTGATGAGATTCTGGCAAAATGTCGCATAGTATGATTTATTAAGCTCTAAATTTAAAAGAGATTATTGTTATTCATAATGTTTTACGACTGGAATGAGAATTATCATAGTGATGTATTTATATATGAATTTCCCCAAAACATGAATGACTATGGCTGCCTAAATACGCATTACTGAATAATGGTTTTGGTTAACCCGATAAGTTTGGCCTCCTGAAAGTTCAGGATTAAGTTCAATTAGGGCTTATATGATCTTGAGATATGCAGGTTGATAAACATGATGAAAAAAGCGTAATTTGCCATTGGTTAGGTTTTGCTTGACTATAAGCACCTATTTCTTATGATCTGAAATACAGTTTCTGGTGATCATGATGTATTTGGATTGTATTATTGTCGATATAATAAATTAATGTTTCAGTAACCTGGCAATCATTTATTTTTTAGTTAATGATAAAGAAAATACTTCGGGGAATAATGAAGAGCAAAATATTCTGGTTGTTCTTTGATCCTGCATATAAATTTGTAAATTATATACATTCATTCAAAGAGTATTTTGAAAAAAGAGATAAGGTGTCTTATGTAAAGATCGAATCTGTTTTTTCTGAACTCAAAGTCATGAATGGTCCATTCAAAGGTTTAAAATACGGCTCCTTAAGCTCGTATGGTAGTGCGATCTATCCCAAACTATTAGGTAGTTATGAAAGAGAATTACATGCAGTGATTGAGAAGTGTTGTCAGGATCAATACAGTGAAATAATAGACGTTGGATGTGCAGAAGGATATTATGCAGTGGGGCTGGCTATCAGAAATAAATCTGCCAAAGTATATGCTTACGATACGGAATCTGAAGCCCGGAAGCTATGTGAAGCATCAGCCAGGCTTAATAGTGTTAGTCAAAGAGTAAATGTGCATGGATTCTTTTCCCCTGATGAACTTGCTAAATTCAAATTCACCGGGAAGGGGCTAGTGATATGTGATTGTGAGGGATATGAAAAAATTCTGTTCAACAATAAAAACATACAAAACCTTTCTAATTGTGATCTTGTAATTGAATTGCATGATTTCATGGATCCTGATATCTCACACGAGTTATTGGAACTCTTTAGTAAAACACATAAGGTTGAAAAAATAAAAAGCTTGGATGATCTTGAAAAAACCAGGACATATGCTATACCGGAAATCAGCGAACTGAATTTTTATGAGAAATTAGAGGTTCTGCGAGAATACAGGCCGTTTATAATGGATTGGTATTATTGTACTCCCTTGAAAGGATAATGTGAGGCACCAATACTAACAGTCTATATCAGCTAATTATGGCAGTCCTGAGCGCTTACATACAGGATCGGGTAAGAATCATATCTGAGTATTCTGATGCAAGTTGAATTTAATATTTTAATTATTAATTATGATAATCTTATATCAGTGTACCGGGAAGGAAGTTTACCTGAAACAGGCAGCTTTAAGTATATCTTCATTGCTTTTACAAACTTCAGCACCAATTAATATTGTTGTTTACACAGATAATGTTGATTTCTTCAAACAATTTCATTGGTTCAGTAAGATCACATTTGAACGAGTAACAGCTGCAGAACTTGAAAACTGGATGAAACCTTCTAATTTCTTTTTAGGTCCTAAGTTGCACATATTAAAGAACGTACTTGAAAAATATAAAAAACCAGTTGTTTTTTGTGATACAGACACTATTCATACTACTAGCTTCGAACTTATTTATAATAAAGTGAATGAATCCACTTCAGTATTTCACGTATTAGAGGGAGAGCTGAAATCCAAAAGTGGGCAAATGCTTTGGGAACTTCACTTTTATTTAAAAAAGGATAAAGTGCTGGATGTTAACTCAGCTACGATGTATAATACCGGTCTCATTGGAATCCATCCTGCAAATGTTGACTGTATTGACCGGTCAATAGAATTAATGCATAAGATATTCCGGTCCACTAAAAAACATGTGTCTGAGCAACTTGCAATTTCCATTGAGTTGGCGAAGAAAACCAAGATCCTGACCGGCGAAAGTTTGATTCATTATTGGCATTTAAAAGATCATGTGAATGGTTTGATCATGAATGCCGATGCAAGTGAGTTTGATC